>NZ_CP037899.1:1887456-2202032 GCF_007475525.1 Methylacidiphilum kamchatkense Kam1
CCATATTCTTGGAGCCGTAGGAATTCGAATATTTCATCGAGGCCGTAGAATTTTTTATACGGGAGATGTTAGTTTCAAAGAACAAACCCTCATGCTCCCAGCGGATTTTCCTCAAAACGGTATCGATGTCCTTATTATCGAATCAACAAGAGGGGCTCAAGAAATGGTCGAAGGCAGAACTAGAGAGACGGAAATTCAAAGACTTGTTGAAAGCATTGAAGCTACTTTCGATCGAGGAGGCTCTGTTTTGATCCCAGTTTTTGCCCTCGGGAAAACGCAAGAAATACTTACCACTCTTTTTCTTGAGCAGCAAGCGGGAAGACTCAGAAAATGCCCTATTTTTATTGGAGGGTTAAGTAGAAGCTTTTCAGAAATCTATGACAAGCTTGCTTCCAGGTCATTTAGACGATATCCAGGATTCAAGATCCTTGATACGATCGCTCCTATCGTCATTAATGGGAAAAAAACGATGAAGATTCAACCCTCAAAAGGTGAAATCTATCTGGTGACCTCAGGAATGATGAATGAGAATACCATTTCAAATATTTTAGCTCAAAAATTCTTACCAAACGAAAAACACTCCATATTTTTTGTTGGATACTGTGATCCTGATTCTCCTGCCGGTCAACTTTTGGCTACACCCAGAGGCAATTTAGTTGTGCTCAACAAATCCAGCAAACCTCAACCGGTCATTTGTGAAGTCGATCAGTTTGATCTAACAAGTCATGCACTGAGAGAGGATATTCTTTCTTATATCCAGTTTTTAGAACCTCGAACCTGCATTCTGGTTCATGGCGATCCGGCCGCTCTCGATTGGTTCAAACAAAAGTTAGAAGAGGAAAGTCCGCAGATTCAGTTGATTATCCCACCTCCTGGGCAACTGATAGAAATCTAATATTGACTTTTCCACATTCCCGCTCAAGCCTTTCCCCTTTGACTGGCTAAGGACTGAAGAAGCTGCGAAGAGGCTTGGGGTTACTAATTACTTTCCCAATTTTCCTCTTCTTCTTCTATTGACTCTTCGGAAAACAAAAATTCAGAATAGGGAGGAGGCAGTTGGGTTTCTTTTTTGTACAAATACCAGCCGAAAATGGAAAATCCAAGAAGGAGAACCAAAACCAAACCAAAGAGAAATAACCTAGAAAATAAGCACGCTGCATATAATTTCTCAAGAGAAGCAACAATACCCACAACGGCTATCAATGGATTCATTTATACCTGCTCTTTTTTCTTTACGCTGTAACAAATCATCTTTTCTTTCTTTACCCAATCGAAAACAGTCCTTCCCTATTTTCTTCTAGAAACATTGAGACGTCCCGTTCTCTCTCTCCTCTCTAATAGATAGGAGAGATGAGGTAGAATTCCTATTTCTTTTTAATTTATATTTTTGCCACTTTTGCTTGCGGTACCCGTGGCTTTGTATCAGGTTCCCATTGAGGCAAATAGTCTTTATCATTTCCAGGTACGCTATATTCATATGGACCTCTATACACGGTCAAGGGCTTGAGAAAATTCCCATGCCCTGGAGGCGTAGGTGTTGCCCACTCCAAAGTGGTCGCTTGCCAAGGATTATCAGATTGGACTTTCTTTCCATAGAAAAGGCTCCAGAAAAAATTGATAATAAAAGGAATCTGAGCCAGAGCCAACAACCATGCTGAAATAGACATAACATGATTAAGCCATAGCAACCCTTGAGCCATTTCCCATCCTTGGCCTCCATCATACCAGCGTCGATGAATTCCAGCAAAACCCTGCACCAGCATGGGAATAAAGACCCCATTGAACGTGATGAAAGTAGGCCAAAAATGGAGTTTGCCTAAAAACTCATTCATTTCTCTTCCTGTGGCCTTTGGATACCAATAATATATACCGGCAAAGAGAGCCATGATAGAGGTGGGAGCCATCATATAATGGAAATGGCCAACGACATAATAGGTATCATGCAAGACCATATCAGAGGTAGACCATCCTAAAGGAAGGCCAGTCAGTCCACCAATGCCAAACAAAGGCAACCAAGCCAAGGCAAACATCATCGGAAGATTGAACCGAATCGAAGCACCCCAAAGAGACATCAGATAAACCGTTCCAATGAGAACCGAAGGAATGGAAATAATAGTTGTAAAAAGTTGGAAGAAAGTACTGATGGCTTGCCCCATACCCGTCATGTACATATGATGGGCCCAAACGATCATTCCAACAAAACCAATAGTTAAAGCGGAATAAACAAGGATTCTATAGCTCCATAGCGGTTTGCGCGTGTTGTTAGCAATGATCTCAGCAACAATTCCCATAGTAGGGAGTATCTGAACGTAAACTTCTGGATGACCCAAAAACCAAAAAAGGTGTTGCCATAGCAGAGGAGCACCGCCTCCACTGTAATGAGCATGCTGACCATTGACGATTAGTCCATCAGGAGAAAAAAAACTGGTTCCGGCTAACCTATCCATCAATTGCATAATGGCAGCAGCTTCCAAAGGAGGAAAAGCTAAAAGCATAAGAAAAGCTGTTACCAGCTCAGCCCAGACAAAAAAAGGAAGCCGCATCCAGCTTAAACCAGGAACTCGCAATTGAAAAATTGTCGTGATCATGTTAATGACCCCAAGCAAAGAGCCTGTAATATTAAAAGCCATCCCCAACAGCCACAGCGTTTGTCCATTCAAAATAGGATGAAAATTAGGGCCAGAATCCGCCAAATCTGCCAGTGGCGGATAGGAGGTCCAACCCGATTTTGCAGCTCCTCCAGGCACAAAAAAACTCACCATGATGATAACTGCTCCGACAAAAAAACACCAGAAACTGGCCATATTCAGCCTTGGGAATGCCATATCAGGGGCTCCAAGTTGTAATGGAACAACAAAATTACCAAAACCAGCAAATAAAGCCGGTACAAGGGCCATAAAAATCATCACTGTTCCATGAATCGCACCAAAGGCATTGTAGGCCTGAGGAGTCATAACTCCACCTGGAAACATATCGTGGCCCAAAATATTTTCCAAAACTCCTCCTAGCAACGGAATCGGCTTACCCGGATAGGAAAGCTGCCAACGCATGACGATCATCAGGCCAAAGCCAAAAAGAGCGATAAGTAGTGAAGTGATCATATATTGGATACCAATGACCTTATGATCGGTAGAAAATAAGTACTTTCGATACCATGGTAGTTCTACCTCATGTCCTATGACATGAGCATCATGAGGATTCTCAGCAACGAATGAATTAGCATTCTGAGCTGTCCTCTGCTGTTTAGAACTCTCAAAATCTTGATTCTCCATATTCTTATCCTCTCTTTTTCCTTCGTATCTTGATCCGATCGTTTGAAATAAAAAGCCGTTGTATTCTATCCGAATTCTATCGGCGTTTTTTAAGTAGATTAGGATCAAAAGCAAAGAAAGGAAATTCGGGAATATTTTTCAAAAAGAGCCCCTCTTTCTATAGGAACCTATCGATAAGTTTTCCCATGGATGGCTAATCTTATCCATTAGAGATAGGGCAAAGTTCCACTGATAGCTGCTGCAAGCTTTTTTCAGTTCCTTTCCAGTATGAGCTGAGGAAGTTCCCTAAATAGCTCACCACCTCCCAATTGCTTTGGAAAATGCCTGCTCATGGAAGATAACGGGCCGCTTTCTTTCCTGAAAGTCTCACCTATCCTTAAAATACTTATTTTTCTATACCGATGCTTTCATTAGAACTACTTTTGAGGCAATGCAAGTAGGTTTTGCTTTGTCTTTAGTTCATAGGAGCAAAGATGAATAAAGAATGCTTGCATGCTGTGACTATAAAAGAAAAAGGACATTTATCCTTAAGAACTTGTGGTCCAGTGGCATGCCTGGTGCCTGTTTGAAAAGAAGTAGCAAGACTTCTCCATGACAGGAATCAACGAGAGGATTTTTAGCTAGCTCCCCTTAGACGATTCTCTTGATAGGAGCACGATTATCTATAGTTGGAGAAACGGTGTGCAAAATAGATAGGACTTAAAAATACAAAATCATTTTCTTAGCTTTTAATTGGAATTATTGTTCTATTTAAAAGCTAAAAAATCATTTATTTATGAAAGGTACTTTGCTCTTTTTATTTTCTTTTCTTATGCTAACCAGTGCTCTTGTTTTTTCGACCGGCTGTTCTCGACAGCCTGCATTGTCAAATCCATCCGGAAAATATACAGGTTGCTGGAATGAAGAAAATGGTACCCTGACTTGTATGACCTTATATCTCAGTGAAGATGGGAAAGCCAAAGGGGAGCGTCGTTCTAAAACCTCAACGAACCCCCAAGAAAGAGACGTATGGGAAGCAGAATACAAAGTACAAGATGGAAAAATTCTAATTGGATCAAACAACAAGATTTACACAATTTTACTGATTCACGGGAACGAACTGATGGATCCTAATCACAAAGTTTTTGGTAAGCCAATTGTTCTGAAAAAAATTCAATGAAGAAAAACAGATTTTGAACAACTTTCCTTTAAGGAAAAGATTTTAAATAATAAGAATTTTCTTCCTTTGCCTTTATGACTCAAATAAACGAAAAATTACATCAAATAGCCCCAACTATCCTTGTTATCTTTGGAGGAGCAGGCGATTTAAGCTGGAGGAAGCTCTTCCCTGCGCTTTTTAGTTTGTACTGTTCTGGTTGGCTGCCAGAGAATTTCGCTATCGTGGCTGCAGATAAAAAATCGATGAGCCTTGAAGAATACCGGGAACATATACGAAATGGAATTGAAACATTTGCTCCACGATATGACAGTTCATTGTGGTCTTGTTTTTCTGAAAAAATCGAATCCTATCTTGTTGCGGATCTATCGGAAGAAGCCTTTTATGAATCCTTAAAACATACCTTGCAACAGATTGCGACAAAATGGGATAGCCCACCAAATTGGATCTTTTATTTAGCGATTTCTCCCACTTTGATTAAAACAGTCGTAACTCATATAGGTATTGCTCAGCTATCTGAAGCTCCTAGGGAATCGAGAATTGTTGTTGAAAAGCCTTATGGGCATGACTTAGAATCTGCTAACGAGCTTGATCAATGCCTTGGAAAGGTTTTCAAAGAGTCTCAAATTTTTCGGATCGATCACTATTTAGGGAAAGAAACCGTTCAAAACATTCTTGCTCTGAGATTTTCTAATGCCTGGTGGGAACCCATTTGGGATAGTCGTTACATCGATCATGTACAGATAACTGTGGCTGAAGAAGTTGGCGTAGAGCAGCGCGGAGAGTATTACGAACATGCTGGAGCTCTACGGGATATGGTCCAGAACCACATGCTACAGCTTCTGTGCCTCATTGCCATGGAACCCCCCGTTTCTTTTGATTCCGATGAAATTAGAAATAAAAAGGTAGACGTCCTCCATGCTGTCAGGAAAATCAGTGTGGATGAAGTCCATCAAGTCGCGGTACGTGGCCAATATGGCAGGGGGTGGATAAGAGGGAAAGAGGTGGTTGCTTATAGAGAAGAACCGGGAGTCAAACCGGACTCTTCGACGGAAACTTTTGCTGCCATTAAACTGTTTGTAGACAACTGGCGTTGGCAAAATGTCCCTTTTTATTTAAGAACAGGAAAGAGACTAGCTAAAAGGGTAACACAGATTGTGGTAACCTTAAAACCTATTCCTCATCAAGCATTTCCACCGCGAGCGCTAGATCAGTGGCTTCCCAACCGAATGATCCTTAACATCCAACCTGAGGAGAGTATCTCCTTGGTATTCCATGCCAAGATTCCCGGACCCGTCATCCGGTTAAGTCCAGTCAATCTGC
The DNA here is from genome assembly GCF_007475525.1 of Methylacidiphilum kamchatkense Kam1. Lineage (NCBI taxonomy): Bacteria > Pseudomonadati > Verrucomicrobiota > Methylacidiphilae > Methylacidiphilales > Methylacidiphilaceae > Methylacidiphilum (ex Ratnadevi et al. 2023) > Methylacidiphilum kamchatkense. The sequence goes on from NZ_CP037899.1 coordinate 1,893,208, forward strand.
AATTTAAATATCAAGAGGCTTTTAAAAAAGGCTCTCCTGAAGCCTACGAAACTCTTTTGCGCGATGTTATCATTGGTGATGGCACTCTTTTCATGCGCTCCGATCAGGCGCAAGCCGCCTGGTCAATCGTTGATCCTATCCTGGAATTCTGGCAGAGTACCCCTCCAATAGATTTTCCAAATTATCCTGCCGGAAGCTGGGGGCCAGAAGCCGCACAAGTCCTTATTGCCAAAGACGGGAAAAGTTGGTATGAAGGAGGCTTCTAATTTTTAATCAGCTGTATTGTAAAAAGAATCCAGCATTGATCAAATATTTCGATTCGGTTGCTAAATCTGCTGAGGTCAAAGGATGGTTTTGGAGCCATCCTTTGGGAAAGGTAAGGGAAATTAAGTTGGCGTTAACTGTAATTGTTATTTCAGGCAACTCTTGACTATTCCTTACCCTATTCAAAAGCACTGAAAGCCTTAAGAGCACTCCAAGTTTTCTCATAGCTTCTCGGTCTTCTTGCCTCAATAACTGAAGCTCGGAGAGTGGAAACTTTCTCCTATGGCTACGGACAAGAAAAGCAAGGCATTGCTGGTCTCTGAGAGAAAACCCAGGCATGTCAAGATGATTTAAAAGATATTGTCCATGCTTATGATATTGGCTGTAGGATATAAACAAGCCAATTTCATGAAGTAGAGAGGCCCAAATAATCATTCGCTTATGGAAATCCTCCTCTATTTTCCAATCCTTTTTCACTTTTTCATAAAAAGAAACAGAAAGAGCACGAACTCTTTCGGCTTGCGCTTCGTCTATTTGGAAACGGCTTATCAGATCTCGAACCGTTTTCTCTCTTATATCCTTCTGACAAAGCCTGCCAAGCAAATCATAAATCACTCCTTCTCTTAAAGCTCCAGATGAAACTTCCATGGTTTCAATGCCCAAAGATTCAAAGATGGCTGAAAGAATCGCAAAGCCACCAGCTAATACTTGTTTTCTGTCAAAATCGATGCCTTTGATTGAAAGTTTATCAATCTGGCCTATAGACAGAAGATGCTTTCTCAATTTTTTCAAAGAAGAAGCGGTAATGCCGCTGTTAGACCATCCTTCCGCAATGACCCCTTGTTGAATGGCTAGGATTGTTCCACTAGATCCAATAACTCGTTGCCAACCATATTTTTTAAAGGATCCCACTATTGGTTCTAATTCTTGCAAGGCTGATATTTCGGCATTCCTCAGTCTAGAGGCTGATACAATCCCATCGGGAAAAAAAGTTTTGGAAAAACTAACACAACCCATATAAAGACTTTCTACTCGCTGTGGAATAAAACTTTCTCCAAGAATCAGTTCTGTGCTTCCTCCCCCAATATCTACAACCAACCTTTTTTGGCCATCGTCTTCCATGGAATGAGCGACTCCAAGATAGATAAGACGGGCCTCCTCGTGTCCTGAGATGATTTCAATCTGATGCCCCAAGGCAGCTTCGGCAAGTTTTAGAAACTGCTCACTATTTTTAGCAATACGTAGGGTATTAGTGCCAACGGCTCGTACTCGATGCGCAGGAATTGCTTTTATTCTTTCGCCAAATTTATTCAGAGAGTTAATAGCCTTCGTGATAGCTTCTGGAGTCAAAAACCTATTCTCATCTAAGCCAGCCGCTAGAGCAACAGGATCCCTAATTTTATCGATGGGCCGTATTGTTTCATTTTCCACCTGAACCACTAAGAGATGAAAACTGTGCGATCCAATATCAACAGAAGCGGCAAGATCCATAATCTATAAGAAGCAAAGATTCTTAAGGGAGTTTTACAAAGGCACTGTTTTTTCGAATCCAAAGCTATACTATGAGCCTATCTGGCTACAAATGCCACTCTCTATTCCTTTACTGCTTTGTAACATGCTCTATCCTCTAGCGGGAGTATATAGCATATTTTCAATTTTCATTCCATAAGTCGCAAATTGAACCATCTGGAACTTTTACCGCTACTTCCAAACTCCTTTTCAACGGCTAAGAAAAAGAGTCTCTAGAATGGCTTGAAATCCCAAACATTTATCCATGAACATGAACAGTGTTTTTGCTGATCACGGAAAAAATGAGGAATATAAATAAAAGCCCTATCAAAAACATAACGATAAAAAAATAGATATCCCCAGACGATATAGTCTTTTTTCGGCGGTCTTCAGGGTTTTTCGATGTCATAATGAAAGGTTATGACATCTTATGTTAAAAAAAAAGCTTTTTTTACATATAACTTTTCTTACTGATGACCGAAAAGATTAAGAACACGAATAATAGGCCGATCAGAAACATAATGATAAAAAAATAAACATTTTCTGCTGCAATCGACCTTTTTTTCTTCTGGGGATCTTTTTGTGATTCTCCGCCTTCTTTATTCATGGAATTTCGAAAAACTTTAGCTTTTTCTTTTATTTCCCAATGTGAAATGAAAAAGAAGAGAAATAAAGCTTAGTTTTCACAGATCCCCACTTTTTTAGCTATACTGGAATCTTTGCTCTCCCTCCATAGTTTTATCCAATGTTCTGATGGGATTTCTTCGGCTCTTTTTTCCAAAGGAATTCCTAAAACTTTACTCAGTTTTTTTCTTCGTTGAGAAAAACCTTTCCTGACAAAGGCATAAAACGAAGTTCTGTCAGTAGCTAACAAACTTGCTGCTGGTTCCTTGGGTTCAAATAAAACGACTGCTGATAAGACGTTGGGCATGGGATAAAACAATTCCTTCGGGAGAGTTCTCAATCGCTTGATATTAAAAAGAGATTGCATGAGCACAGAGAGAGCACCAAACTGCTTTGTTTTTGGGCTAGCCAAAAGGCGTAAGGCTACGTCATGCTGCAGAGTAAAGACCATCCTAGGAAATAGCTCAGGGAGAAGCGAAAGTTTGACTAATAAGAGGGATGCAATGTTATAGGGAAGGTTTCCTACAAGAATGGTATCTTTTTTTGCATGAGGAAAAGGAAAATCGAGGACATTGCCTTGAATAAGCTGAAATTTTGGATTAGAGCCAAATCTTTCTTGCAGGACTTTACAAAAGCCTCTGTCTATTTCTATTGCTTTCAAGGAGATATTTTCATTTAAAAAAAACTCCGTTAAAGCCCCTAATCCAGGGCCTATCTCGTAGACTTCTAAAGGCAACGGCAAGCCCTGCAGGCTTTCTCTTACGATCAACTTTGCCATGTTTTGATCGATAAGAAAGTTCTGGCTCAGTTTTTTGAGAGGAGCAAGATGATAGGTAGATAACAAACTTTTAATCTGAAATAATGTCACAGATCCTAATCAAATATGCAAAAGAACTGAATTGTTTAAAATATAAAATAAATTTATTTGAAAATTTAGTGGTTAGTCTATATAACCAAAAAAATTTTTTAGATTGTTTGTCTCTTTATTTTTCATCATCATAACCGGTAAAAACCATGACATACACTAACAATCGTCTCCATACCCATATTCTTGGATATCCAAGGATTGGATCGAATAGGCAATTAAAATTTGCTTTAGAAGCGTATTGGAAAGGGCAAAGCTCACTGCATGACCTCATTCAGACAGCTAAAACCATTAAACAGGAGGGATGGGAAAAGCAACGCAAAGCCCAAATATCTATTGTCTCATCCAACGATTTTAGTTTTTATGACCATGTTTTAGATGCTATCTGCCTCATAGGAGCAGTACCGAGTCGGTTTAAAAGGGATAATGGTCCTATTTCTCTTGATCTCCTTTTTACGATGGCAAGAGGCATGGAAAAAGCAAGCCTAACAGAAGAAAACACACCCATTCCTCACCCCATGGAGATGACCAAATGGTTTGATACCAATTATCATTATATCGTTCCTGAATTTGAAAAAGATCAACATTTTTCACTAGGTTCCTCCAAACCCTTCGAGGAGTTTAAAGAAGCAAAATATCTTGGCTATCTTTCTAAACCGATTCTTTTGGGCCCTATTTCCCTCCTTTTTTTAGGTAAAAAAAAGGATCCATCGATAAAAAATGCTGAGCTTTTCGAAAAAATTCTTCCTATCTACGAAGAAATTCTCAAGGAATTCTATAGCCTTGGCGCTGATTGGATAGAGTTCGATGAACCAATTTTGACCCTTGATATTCCCACAGAATGGCAGAAAGCCTTTTATGATGTTTACCCTAGGCTGAAACAGAAAGTGCCTGCGCTAAAAATTCTTTTGGCTACCTATTTTGGTCCTTTGAAAGAAAATAGAGAAATAGTCGTTTCCATTCCCATCGACGGCCTTCATTACGATTGGACTCGAGGAGGACAGGAACTCTACGGTTTGCTACAGAACTGGGATAAAAACAAAGTTTTTTCCCTAGGCATCGTCGACGGAAGAAACATTTGGAAAAACGATTTTGCCAACTCCTTGAAAGTTATCCATAGCGCTCTTGACTATATTCCAAGTGAATCACTCTGGCTTGCCCCTTCCTGTTCGCTGCATTTTGTGCCGGTAAGTCTACAAGCTGAAAAGAAATTAAACGAAGAGCTTAGAGCCTGTCTTGCATTTGCCGATGAAAAATTGGAAGAGCTCAACATTCTTTCCAGGCTGGCCCTAATGGAAAATTATCAGAATGATGAACAGTTCAAGGAAAACCAAAAAGCGCTTGAGAAAAGAAAAACCAGTAGCCTAATTCATGATCCCACCGTTCATGAAAGATTAGCAGCTCTAAAAGAAACCGATCTTTCCAGAAAGAGTCCTTATAGAGTTAGAAAAGAACTTCAGCAAAAAAAGCTGGGCCTACCTCTATTTCCAACCACCACCATCGGCTCTTTCCCACAAACTGCAGAGATCAGAAAAATCCGTTCAAGATACCGGCTTGGGTCTATTTCTCAAGAGGCCTATGAAACTTTTATAGAAGAAGAGATAAAACGGGTGGTAGAGTTACAAGAGGAAATCGGATTAGACGTTTTAGTGCATGGGGAATTTGAAAGAACGGACATGGTTGAATATTTCGGTGAAAAACTCAATGGGTTTCTTATCACTGAAAACGGTTGGGTTCAAAGCTATGGGTCTCGCTGTGTGAAGCCTCCAATCATTTTTGGGGATGTATCCAGAAAAGAGGCTATGACAATCCGATGGTCTAAGTTTGCCCAATCCCTTACAAAAAAACCCATGAAAGGCATGCTTACTGGACCCATTACCATTTTACAATGGAGTTTTGTCAGAGACGATCAACCAAGAAAAATAACAGCCAAGCAGATTGCCTTAGCCATACGAGAAGAAGTTAAGGAACTAGAAAAAAATGGGATTGGAGTCATTCAGATTGATGAACCTGCTTTAAGAGAAGCTTTACCGTTGCGCAAAATCGACTGGGAAGACTATCTACAGTGGGCTATTGAGAGTTTCCGCATTGCTTCTTGTTGTGTGGAAGACTCTACCCAAATCCATACCCATATGTGTTATTCTGAATTTGGCGATATCCTTGAATCCATAGCCAAACTGGATGCTGATGTGATTTCTCTGGAAGCTTCCCGATCCGGATATGAATTAATCAACTCTTTTGCAAAGTTCAGGTATCCAAATGATATTGGCCTTGGTGTATGGGATATCCATTCCCCAAGGATTCCAACGACTGAAGAGATGCTAGCTACCTTGCGAAAAGCCCTATCTGTTTTACCCAAAGAATCATTATGGGTGAATCCGGATTGTGGGCTTAAAACACGAAGTTATCAAGAAGTGATCCCATCTTTAAAAAACATGGTGGAAGCGGCACGAATTTTAAGAGATGAAGTGACTTCGACAGCTTCTGCAAAGCCAACTATGGCAGAATCTCCATAAGGGGGGGAGCTCCAATCTATCAATCGAACATCATGATAAGATAAGAAAAAAAGAGAAGCAGGTGTACTGCTCCCTGTAGGATATTGGTTTTCCCTCCAGAAAAGGTAATCTGGCAAAGGAGCAGAGTCAAAACAAGCAGTGTAGCTTCGACCTGACCAAGTCCTAGGATAAGCGAAGAGCTTTTTGACAGACTGAAAGCTAGGATCAGGGGCAATGTCAAACCAATGGTAGCACAGACCGATCCTAAAAGGATATTGACCGATCGTTGAAGCCCGTTATAAATTGCCGCTTCAATCGCAGTAAGCGATTCAGGAAGTAATACCAGCAGAGCGATTAAAAAGCCGCCTACGACTTTGGGAGCTTTCATCTTCTCAATGGCATACTCAATTGGAAAAGCTAATTTTTCTGCAAAAAAAACAACGAAAAGCAAAGAAACCACAAGCATCAAGACGTGATACAAGGGAAAGGCAGCTTTCTGATCATTCTTTTCCCTAGGAATAGGATTGGTTTCCATTTCATCCAAAAAAAAATATTTTCTATGCCTTACAGTCTGGACAACTAGAAAGAGCAAATAGAGAAAGAGACAAGCAAAAATATAGAAAAGAGTTTGAAATTTAGAAAAGGTTGGGCCCTGTGTCGAACGAGTGAAATTAGGAAGGATCAAAATAAGAACGGCTAGTGGTACAATCACACTAATAAAAGCTCTTGCGCCTTCTAAATTAATTTTTTGTTCCTTATGATAGATACCTCCAACAAGCAAAACGGTGCCAATCATGCCACCAAGAATAATCATTATGACCGAATAAATGGTATCTCGAGCAAAGGTTAAATTTTCCCCAGAAGACATGATATCCCAAATAGAGGAAAACTCTATAGCAGTGGCAGCAAATGTTAAGATTAAGGAACCATAAGGTTCTCCATAATGCTTGGCTAGCTTTTCAGCATGTTTAACGGAAACAAAAGAATTTGTCAAGACGAGGCTAAAAAACCAAAAAAAACCAATTAAAAATTCCTGAAAATTGCTTATTGTAGTTAGTCTTTCTCTAACAAAAAAAAGCAATACAAAGAGAGAAATGATTGAAAATACAAAAGACTTATTAGCAAAAAGCAACGCACTTTTCTTCTCCCATACACTTTTTTTTATAGGCAGCATTCCTCACATCCTTCTTATTGTTTTTCTAACTGTTTTCTAATATTGTTAGAAAGTAGATACCTTTAGAAAATTTCTATAGGCAGAACAAACTAAAAACTAAAACTAAATTTTTCAATACATTCTGCTTCCAACATTTTTTATGTTGTAAAGACAAAGGAGTGAGTTCAATGATCCCCCAGCAATACCTTTTTCCCGATCTTCCCGAGGAACTAAAAGGCTTAGAAGATATTGCCTCCGATATGCTATGGCATACGGTTTCGGGCTCCAGAAGACTTTGGCGTAAAGTCAATCCACAACTCTGGGAAGCCACCTCCAATCCTTGGTTCATTCTTGAAAGCCTATCTAAAGAAAGAATGAAGGAGCTTTCTCAAGATGAAGAATTTCTCTCTCTTTTTCACTGCCAGTTAGAAGAAAGAAAACGTTATTTTGAGGAAAAAACATGGTTTGAATCAAATTTCCCTTACTTCAAAGGCAACATCGCCTATTTTAGCATGGAATTTGGATTGGGAGAAGAGTTGCCTATTTATTCTGGGGGCTTAGGGATTTTGGCTGGTGACTACTTAAAGACGGCAAGTGATCTGGGTCTTCCTGTTGTTGGCATTGGACTGCTCTATCAACAAGGGTATTTTCGCCAACTGATTGATTCTAACGGAGAACAAATCGAATTTTATCCATACAATGATCCGGCTCTCCTCCCTGTGTTTCCATTGAGAAACGAGTCGGGCGAGTGGATTGCTGTCCAAGTCCAACTTCCTGGAAGAATGGTTACCCTGCGATCTTGGTGGGCAAAAGTTGGAAGAGTGTTCCTCTATCTTCTAGATAGCAATGATCCGGCAAATATCCCTTCAGATAGAACCATTACGGGACCTTGTATGGAGGCGATAATGAGATGCGGATTTTGCAAGAGATCGTCCTTGGAATGGGTGGATGGAAACTCCTTACGCAGCTAGGCATAGACTGTAACATTTGCCATCTCAATGAGGGTCATGCTGCCTTTGCCATTTTTGAAAGAGCCAAAGACTGTATGAAAAAAATGCCATCTTCTTCTTTCTGGACGGCTCTTTGGGCAACACGCTGTGGCAATCTTTTCACAACCCACACGCCTGTGGAAGCAGGCTTCGATCGGTTTAGCCCTGAGCTATTTAAAAAATACTTTTCCGATTTTGCGCAGGAGGTACAGGTTCCTATTGAAGAGCTTTTAGCTTTAGGACAACAATACAGAAGTCAAGAGGAGCCTTTTAATATGGCCTATCTGGCCATCAGAGGTTCTGCTGCTACCAATGGAGTCAGCAAACTCCATGGAAAAGTGAGCCAAAGAATTTTTCAGGGATTATTTCCTCGGTGGCCAACATGGCAGATACCCGTTGGATCGGTTACCAATGGAGTTCATGTGCCCACCTGGCATTCGACAGAAACGGATGAGTTATGGAGCAGCATATGCGGCAAATTCCCTTGGAGACAACCGACAGAAACTCTTGGCGAAAAATTTCGATCTGCCAATGACTGTACCTTGCTAGAATGGAGGAAAAAAAATCGGCTCAAGCTCATCCTCTCCTTGCGGAAAAGATCCCGGTGTCATTGTGCCATGCTAGGAAAACACGAGCATACAATGTCCCAATGCGTCTGTTTGTTCGACCCCAATGTACTCACGATCGGTTTTGCAAGACGCTTTGCATCCTATAAAAGACCTACTCTACTTCTTCATGATAAGGAAAGACTGATAAAAATTCTTACGCATCCGCAAAGGCCAGTGCAATTGGTGGTAGCTGGCAAAGCCCACCCGCAAGATCGTATCGGTAAAGCGATGGTTAAGGAGTGGACTGATTTTGTTGCCAGAAAAGAGCTTCATAATCGGGTGGTTTTCGTTGAAGATTATGACATGAGACTGGCCCTGGATCTGGTCCAGGGAATTGATCTTTGGATAAACAATCCAAGAAGACCTTGGGAAGCAAGCGGAACAAGTGGAATGAAAGTCCTGGCCAACGGCGGACTAAATCTATCCGAATTGGATGGGTGGTGGGCTGAAGCATACGCCCCAGAATTAGGATGGGCTATTGGAGATGGCCAAGAGCATGATAACGATCCAGCCTGGGATGCCTTTGAAGCTAACCAACTTTATTCTATTTTAGAAAATGAAGTAATCCCTGCATTTTATGAAAGAGACGAACGTGGAATTCCTAAAAAATGGGTCAATATGATGCGAGAAAGTATCTCGCGGCTTACCCCTTATTTTTCCACCAACAGGATGGTAAGAGAATATACAACCGACTATTATATTCCCCTTTGTCATGCAGCTGAAAAAAGAAAAGCAAAAGAGTGGAGTCTTAGCCGAGAATTGGAGGCTTGGAAAAGAACAATAGCTACCCATTGGCATGCCATCCATTTCGGTAACTTTAGTTTTGTTCAAACCGAAGGCCAGATTCAATTTACCGTCCAAGTTTATCTTGATGAAATCCCTCCGGATTGGGTAGCCGTCGAGTTATATGCGGATGAAAAAGACAATGCCCCAGCGTTTTGTAATATGATGGAGAGAGCGGAGCCTTTGGTGGGTGCTTTAAATGGATTTAACTATAAACTTGTAGTGGTTACAGACAGAAATCCAGGGGATTTTACTCCAAGAATTAGACCCTACCATCCCAATGCTTTTCTGCCTACTGAAGCCACAGAAATACTATGGTATAGGTAGTTTAAAAATTTTTTTAAATGAAACAACAGGGAAAAAAAAAGAGAGTTAGCCTTATTCTTCTTTCCCTCCTAATTTTTTTTGCGATTTTGGTTTTTGGAGCTTTTGGCTTCATCTGGTGGGTTAATGCAATCGTTAAAAGCAAAGCTTTCGCTGATTATGCCTCAAAGATTGTCGAAAAATATACCGCTATCACGGGCAGTTTTGAGCCTTTTATGTTTTATGGATTCGGATTAGAAACAAGCTCCTATAAAGGAAAAGGAAATAAAGAATCACCCATTGCCTCCATTGCCATTGCGCCATTGACTGTTCAATTAAGATCTATAGGAATTTTTGGGCGTCCCTGGATTATTCGTTCCATAGAACTTGGCGATCTCTCTGTTGTTTTACAAAATCCTGAACTTCCTCCCGAAAGGAAAACTGAAAAACTGCCAACTGCTGCCGCTCTAAAAAATAATAAAGAAAAAACTGTGTCGATTGAAAAGATTTCTATCAAAAATCTCAGTCTTAGCTGGCCTGCAACAATGGGAGGAGGTGGACAAGTCAGTGGCATGGAACTCAATGTCTTGCCAAAAGAAGAAAATTGGGATATCAATGCCCATCGAGGTGTTCTTTTGTTAAATTCTCTCCCAGAACTGTCTCTCGAAAATATCAAAGGGCTCCTGACTAAGACTTCTTTTGAAGTTTCTGAGACAACCTTACATCTTAAGTCAGATCCCAAAGTCACTGTCCTTATTCAAGGAACAATGGCCCTGGTACCGCCTCAAAAAACTCATTTGAACCTCTCTTTACATCAGATCCCACTCGATTCCATTTTAATTGGGTCTTTACGTAATGAACTCAAAGGGTATTTACGTGGCAATATCGGACTAAACGCGGAAAGCGATATTGCAAAAACGTATCATGGAGAGGGAGAGATGTTTATTGATCAAGGACGTCTTGTCCATTTGACGTTTCTAACTAATATAGATTCTTTTTTAAATCTCCACCGTCTTGAAGATATTCCACTTACAGTAGCTCACTTTTTAATCACTCTAGAACCAAACACCATCAAGCTCCATCACATTGATTGGCAATCAGAAGACACAATGATGCTTACTGGATGGGTGACTCTTGTTAAAAAGAACGTTACTGGGACTCTTATGTTAGGTCTTCGTTCGGACTGGATACAAAAACTTCCAGGATTAGGTGCACAGTTATTCAATGCCGCCGCAGATGGGTTTTTTTGGACTGAAATCCATCTTTCTGGAACCATTGACGATATCCATGAAGACTTTTCTCCACGCCTGAATCAGGCCGTTCAGGGGATAATTAAAAAAGGAATCGAAAGAGAGATTCAAAGACAGGTTCCAGAAAGGATTTTCAGAAACATCATTCCGAATTTTCCTTAGGAGCTGGTAGTGTTTTTCTAGCTACCAATGCAAGTTTAATCCACCACCAAACTGGCTTTCCATCTTCCCAACCAACTTTTAAAACTTTTTTTACTTTTTCCGAGGCTTCTTGCACCAGCTTGTAAATGGCTTGTTGGTTCTCGACAGATGTTCCTCCAGAGCGGAAATACCACTCAATATCATCTTGTTTAAAAGGAATAAAGAGGGATTTAACAGGTTCTAAACCAGCCTCCCGACAATATTCTTTCCATTCGCTTTCAAATCTATACCCCACATGACTGAAATCCCTCAGTTTTTCGACGCGGTCTAACCACTCATAAGCTTCCCATTCTCCATTAGGAACTGTTCCATCGATCAAAACAAAGAGTCCATCTTTCTTAAGGACTCTAGCAGATTCACGCACAAAAGCTTTCTGATCACCGAAATGATGCGCTGCATACCGGCAGCATACTAGATCAAAAGATTCATTGGGATAGGGCAGCTTTTCTGCACTGTGGAGTACAAATTTGATATCATAGTTTTTTTCGATCGCAGTTTTTTTGGCTCCTTCAAGCATATTTTCAGTTATGTCACACGCCGTAACATCAAGACCATGTTCAGCAAGGAAAAAAGCCGTATAGCCATTGCCAGTCGCTATATCCAATGCTTTCATCCCTTTTTCAAGCTTTATATCCTCAAAAGTCTTTTCTAGATCCTCCGTATTTTTCAGGATATGACCCTTTTGATAGTAAAAAGCACACGAGGAAAAATGGGATTGGGAACGCTTCTGAATTTCAGTAATATTGTTTTCAATTTTGCTCATTATAAACAATAGAACAAAACTAATAGCGGGCGTCAACATCCACAACAACTATGGCAATAATGATCCGATCATGGATACGGACAGGGGTGAGATTGGGCGGCTTTTTCGAACGTAAAGAATCAACCGTTTTAGTGGTGGTATAGATTTTAATCCATTTAGAGTCAATAGCTGTTTTCTTTTCTAGTCTTCTAAAGTTATGGTCGTATGAAAATATGAAATCCTTATTTCCCTCTGCTATCCTATAGTCAAATGCCTATTAGCTACTCCAATCATGTAGATCGCATGCTTCCTCTCGGATCGCCAGCTCGTTGAGTTTTGAAAAGAACCGTCCTTCTCTGTCAATACGGTAGAAGAAGTTTATAATCCATGAGATGCTCTCCATCCGCTACTCTACTCAACTCCCGAGCTGGATATTATCGATACCATTGAGAAGCGACTCCATCCCAACACCCATAGTTTTGAACCCACTTTCCCTTCGGCCCATCCTGCTCATTCTCCAAAAGGCGCGTCTTATCCCAAATTTCCAGGATGGAATCCAGAGGAAAAACTTACCAAGCTATTCACATCCATATTGGTTTACCTACATCACGTATTAGAGTTGCAGACCCGTCAGCATCTTCAGCTCCCAATAGCTTTGCATCCTTCAGCCAAAGACAAGATGTTTTCCCAGATACCAAGCCTATGCCTGAATGTCATCGAAAGCCAGATCCAAGTGGTTCGCCCTGTATGGCTTCAGGAAGCAATCCGCGCCTTTTGGAGAAGAACCAAAGAGAGAATGAATAATGGATTCAAGGACTTCGTCATTTCCGCCGATCATAGAGATCGAGTATTGTTAATGCTTCCCCCATTCGTTAATACGAGCAGGAATCTGCTCCTTTTGTATTTTACAGGATAACCTTCAAGGTCTTCGTAGAAATTACAACTGATGTGAAGATGCCTGCTCCGTTTGCCCTTTCCCTTGTCAGTTTTCCTTCGTCGAGCTGAAGAGTTAATTTTGCTGCATCAAGCAAATAGGAAAAGCAAACTCAGATTCCACACACCTGTATCTCTTTCTCAAGACAAACGGCTGATTTCTCCTACCAGAAAGAATGACAATTGAAGTTTTTATTGTGTGGGCTTGGCGGGATTTGAACCCGCACGGTGTTACCCACTAGATCCTAAGTCTAGCGCGTCTGCCAGTTCCGCCACAAGCCCAACGGTTTTTCCTCTAAAAAAAACAATAAAAAAGAAACGAATTCAAAAAACTCTTATTTTTACCCCCAAGCTAGCATGTAATGGATTTATCTAAAATAAAATATTCAGACTGACCCCTTCTCAATTATATTACCAATTGCCATATTGGCCGAAAAGATATTTTTCGATGAGCCAGAGCCAAGAAAATACAAAAAATAATCTCCTCGGAAGGCTTTTTGTCGTTGGCACCCCAATAGGTAATCTTGAAGACATAACCTATAAAGCGGTGAAAACATTGAAAGAAGTGGATATTATCGCAGCCGAAGATACTCGAAAGGCTCTCATTTTGATCCAAAAATGGGAAATCAAAAAACCTCTCTTTACCTATAATAAAATAAACGAAGAAAAAAAAGCTTCTAGCCTCCTCAAAATCCTTCTCAAAGGGAAAAAAGTGGCGCTTATTTCTGAAGCAGGCATGCCCTGTATTTCTGATCCAGGAGAAAGGCTCATTCATAAATGCATCGAAAAGAATATACCTTTTGAAGTCATTCCCGGTCCCTCGGCTGTCTTGCAGGCTCTCCTTCTTTCTGGATTTAAAACCACTCCCTTTTATTTTGGCGGTTTTTTACCGATCAAAACCAAAGCAAGACAAGCTGAATGGCTCCAATCAGCAGAAAGACCCTACACCTCTGTATATTTTGAATCTCCTTACAGACTTATTGCCTCATTAGAAGATGCTCAACTAACAATTCCAGACTGCATGCTTTGCATCGTCAAAGAAATGACAAAAAAATTCGAGGAAGTCTTCAGAGGAAAACCAAAAGATCTGTTGTTCCAATTACAATCTGTAAAAATAAAAGGAGAATTTAGTATCGTCGTCGATGGTTTTGGGTATGCGAAAGAAAAACAGCAAAAAAGATCGACAGATCCTTCTTCTGATATAACATAAGAAATATATCGACAATGTTCTTTTATGGTCAAGCCTAGATATTTTAAGTCCTCATTTTTTTTCTTGCTCTTTTGTTTTTTCTCCCTTCAGTTAATGGGAGAAGAAACTTCTAAAAAAGATCGAGAAATCTTCATTCCCGATAAAGGCATCAAAATTATCAAAGTGCTTGAGATTCTCAACGACAAAAAACTAAAAGCAGGGGGACTTCAATCTCTTATCTATGAAAGAGCCTATTGGAACTGGGGAGCAATTGTCCCATCGGATTTTCGAGCGCGTGCTGGCCAAATTTATATTTTCGCATGGAAAAAGAGTGGCAAACCAGAAGCCCTCACTGCAAGATTCGAATACAGACAGCTGAAGACAAAAGAGGAGGTATGGTCTCAATCGATCTATTATCCACATGCCCATGGAGCTATTGATTCGATTTTCAAGGTTATTGGTGATGCCTATTTTACAAATGGAACGGTTTTTGCCTGGAGGTTTTCTGTATTAAAAAATAACGTGATTATTGCTCAAACTAAATCCTTTATTTGGTAAAAGTGGGAAGAGAGTTTATATAGGATTCACTGAACACATACATTTTGGAATCAGAAGGAAATGATTGGAAAGAAATTTCCTCGAAAAGTGCACCGTTAAAAGGCAATGAAAGATGAGTTTTGGCTGTTCGCACAGCTTTTTTTAGCCGCCAAACAAAATCCTCGAGTCATTCAAGAAGCTATCTCGCTTTTCGACATTGTGCACAAAGGCGGATTGATCATGTGGCCAATCCTCTTTTGCAGCGTTTTGGGCTTAGGGGTTTTTTTGGAAAGGCTGTTTATGTACCGGCAGTGTGAGCTGCCCATCGAAGAATCGATAGCAGGAATTAAAAATTTAATTCACAAAGGAAATTTCGATGAGGCCCTCCTTCGGGCCTCCTCTTTTTATGGACCGATAGGTCGAGTGATTCGACAGATTCTCCTCTTTCACTATCTGCCTTTATCAGAATTAAGAGAAGCAGCCAAAGATGCTGCCCAACTTGAAATTCCAAAACTTGAAGCGCATCTTCCGATTCTTTCAACTATTGCTTCCATCAGCCCTCTACTAGGTCTTTTAGGGACCGTCAATGGAATGATCGAGGCCTTTTTGGCAATGAATAGAGCGTCTGGAACTGTTTCTGTCACCGATTTAGCCTCTGGTATATGGATGGCTTTAGTCAGCACGGCTGCTGGAATATCCGTTGCGATACCCACACAGATCGCCTATAATTTTTTAATTACAAGACTCTCTGGTATTCTAGGAGATATAGAACGGGTATCGACCGAATTAATTCATGCCTTGATAGAATACCGTTGGCAAAATAACCAGGGTTTTGAAGAAGACAACGCAACCAATGAAATTGCGCCCAAGACTGAACCTTATGACCGGCACAATTAATCCGGTGCCATTGGTCACTGTGATACTTCTGCTCCTTTTTTCTTCTTGCTTGGTTCTTCCTTTGTAACTTTACCTGGCATTATTGTTGAACTGCCTAAAAGTCCCTTTGGAATCAGTGTTCCATTAAGCAATCTGATCGTATCGGTTTTTCTCGAACCTGAAAAAAAGGACACATCTACTGGCTTTTCTGCCAAAAGAGAGGTGCTTTTCTACGTCAACGATCAAGAATTGAATTTTGAGGAACTAAAAAAAATGATTCCAGAATTTGCCTCTCAGCATCCCAACCAAATGGTTATTATTAAAGCGGACAAAGAAGTGCCTCAGGCCTATATCATCGAATTAACAAATCTTTTTTTAGCTCAGAATCTATCTGTCTTACTGGCAACTCAACCCGATGCAGAACATTAATTTATCAGAAACCAACAAAATTGATCGGCCTTTTTATCTCCAAACCTCCTCTATCTTTTTTGGATTACTTTTTCAATCCTCTTCCATTTTTTCTTTCTTCTATTTTGTAAGGTAACCTATGTGGCCCCACTCCAAGAACCTTTACCTAAAAGCCGCGTATATATTTTTTCTCCCCAAAATCCGACACTCGATCCTTTTCTAACCAATAGGATCAAATTCCTTTTAAAATATAGAGATCCAATCGCTCTCATCCATCCAAATGCCAATGAAAAAAGAAACCATAGCAGAATCCAACCCCATCTATTGCTTGCCAAAACCAATTTTCCTCCACCTACTCCAATTCCGACTGATAAAGAAGTTGATTTTCTAA
Source organism: Methylacidiphilum kamchatkense Kam1 (assembly GCF_007475525.1). Classification (NCBI taxonomy): domain Bacteria; kingdom Pseudomonadati; phylum Verrucomicrobiota; class Methylacidiphilae; order Methylacidiphilales; family Methylacidiphilaceae; genus Methylacidiphilum (ex Ratnadevi et al. 2023); species Methylacidiphilum kamchatkense. The sequence goes on from NZ_CP037899.1 coordinate 1,909,328, forward strand.
AAATAAAGACTGTGTCTTTGGACCAATGTGCCAAAAGTTTTCCTTTATCGAAAGAAAGACCGTCTTTTGGAAAAGTCCTACCGGTAATGCCCAAGAAATCCATTGCTTTTTTTGATGATGTCTTAAAAAAAAGACTGCTTTCTTCTTGGGAACTACCTAAAATCTCCACCAATCTTTTATCCGAAGCAAGAATAACGAAACTGGTAATTTCTGTAGAACCAGATGGCATCGTCCATAATGCCCTTCTAGAAGAAAGTTGTGGCAACGAACAGGCCGATCTACTGGCACTATCAGAAGTACGCAGGCTCCATTTTGCTCCAGATCCTCTTACGAAAAGAACAATTTGGGGAAAGATAAAAATTTTTTGGAGCTACAGTGACAATGCTCAGAGCCGCAATGAGGCAGTCCCATGATGCGAATCACTTTATCTGAAGCTTTTTTTTTCTATGCAACTCTTTCACTTGCTTTTCTATTCATTTTATGGCTTTTTTTTTATTCCAAGAGGCGTCGCTTGGAAAAGCGGCGCATTTTTATTTGTCGGTTCTGCCAAGAAAAAGTAGAACTCGAACCTGGACAAATAACATTACGGTGTCCAAGATGCAATGCTATTCAAAATGTTGAAATGAAAGTTTAATTAATAGTGGAGGTAATAAAATGGGCATGTGGATAGGAAGGAATCGAAAAGCAAGAGTCTGTTATGGATTTGACGAAATTTCGTTAGTCCCAGGAGAAGTCACTATTAATCCTGAGGAAGTCGATACCAGCTTTGAAATTACCCATCATCCTTCAGGCAAAACCATCAAATTAAAAATCCCAATTTTAGCTAGTGCCATGGATGGGGTGACCGACCCTCGGTTTTGTATTGAAATGAGCCGACTCGGTGGGATTGGAGTCATCAATCTTGAAGGGATTCAAACGCGCTATGAAAACCCTCAAGAAGTCATTAATGACATTATAAAATGCGACCAGAATAAGGTAACCGAACTCCTTCAAAAAATTTATTCTGCTCCTGTCAAAGAAAAACTCATTGTTGCAAGAATCGAAGAGCTTAAAAAAGGCAATGCTATTGCGGCGGTTTCCTCTATTCCTCAAACTGCCGAAACCTATGGATACATTGCGCAAGAAGCTGGAGCCGATCTCTATATTGTTCAATCTACTGTAAGCACAGTCAGGCATATTTCTACCCGATATAAAACCCTGGATTTAAAGCAATTTTGCCAAAATATGCGTATTCCTGTGCTTGTAGGCAACGCCGTGACTTATAATGTAGTCCTCCAGTTGATGGAATGCGGAGTCAGTGGGGTATTAATTGGTGTTGGCCCAGGAGCTGCATGCACCTCAAGGGGAGTGCTTGGTATTGGGGTGCCACAAGTCACCGCCACAGTCGATGCTGCTGCAGCTAGAGATACCTATTATAAAAAAACAGGCCGCTATGTTCCAATCATTACCGATGGGGGGATGCGAAGAGGCGGAGATCTTTGCAAAGCCATTGCCTGCGGATCTGATGCTGTCATGATTGGGTCTGCTTTTGCCCGAGCCGAAGAAGCTCCTGGAAAAGGATGTCATTGGGGAATGGCCACTCCGCATGCGAACCTGCCACGAGGCACATTGATTCGCATGGGAATATCTGGACCGCTTTCCCAAATCCTTTATGGTCCAGCTACAGTGGATGATGGTTCTCAAAATCTGGTTGGAGCCCTCGCAACATCCATGGGAAATGTGGGTGCTGCAACAATAAAACAATTTCAAGAAGCCGAAATTATCATTGCTCCAAGTATTCAGTCCGAAGGGAAGCTTTTTCAAATGATTCAATCGGTGGGCATGGGGAGATAAAGATGCCTTTTGTTGTAGGAATCTTATTTAGAATAATAAAAGAAGGCCGAAAGATCTTCTCCAAAGCAACGCCAAGGAAAAGGAAAAATAGCATCCTGAAAAGAAGCACACAGGACTTCTTATTCTTGTGTGAATCCAGGAAAGGAAGAAGGCTAGTCTTTTGAGTCATGAAAAACCCCAAGCTTTTGCCTGAAAAAGGATCCATAGCGATCATCGATTTTGGGTCCCAATATACGCAGCTTATTGCGCGGCGAATCAGGGATCTTGGCGTCTTCTCAACTATCCTTTCTTGGGAAAGTTCTTTTCAAGAGTTATGTGAACTTTCTCCAGCAGGCATTATCCTTTCAGGTGGACCCTCAAGTATTCTTGAAGAATCGGCTCCTACTTTTGATCATCGTATCTTCGAACTAGGGGTTCCTATCCTTGGCATCTGTTATGGCTATCAATGGATAGCCGCTCATTTTGGAGGAAAGGTTGAAAAAGGAGAACAAGGAGAATACGGTCGTACTTCCCTTTCGATTATTAATCCAACAAGGCTTTTTGAAGGACTCCCCTCTCATTTGACCGTTTGGAATAGCCATGGTGATAGAGTCAGTGTATTGCCTGAAGATTTTGAAGTTATTGCTTTTACGGCTGATGAACCGCATGCAGCAATCTTTAATCTTAAAAAGAACATCTATTGTCTTCAATTCCATCCGGAAGTCACTCATACGGAGCATGGAGAAAAAATATTAGCTAATTTTCTATTTGAAATCTGTCATGCCAAGGCTAACTGGAATCTTGGCTCTTTTATTGAAGAAAGTGTTGAGGAGATTAAACGGAAAGTGGGTAAAGAAAGAGTCATTTTAGGCATTAGTGGTGGAGTAGATTCTTCGGTAACTGCAGCCCTTATTCATAAAGCCATTGGGGAAAGACTCTATCCGATTTTTGTGGATACAGGCCTTTTACGAAAAAACGAAGCCCAAATCATTTCAGAGCTCATGCGTCGGAACCTTGGAATCAAAATACATTGCTTTGATGCATCAAAGGAATTTTTGACCAAATTAAGAAACGTTGCCGATCCAGAAAAAAAAGGAAGATCATTGGCAATTTGTTTATTCGTGTTTTCGAACGCGCTGCACAAAGTGTCGGAGAAGCCAAATTTCTTGCGCAAGGAACCTTATATCCGGATATCATCGAAAGTGCGCATTCTGGTCGAAAAGGGGCTTGCCTAATAAAAAGCCATCATAATGTTGGAGGCTTACCTAAAAGACTTCCTTTTAAGCTCATAGAACCTCTACGATTTCTTTTCAAGGATGAAGTCAGAAAGGTTGGCACGCTCCTTGGTTTATCTCACGAGCTGCTCTATCGGCATCCTTTTCCAGGACCAGGACTAGCGGTTCGTTGTTTAGCTCCAATTCGAGAAGAAAATCTACGGATTCTTAGAGATGCGGATGCGATTGTCATCGAAGAAATAAAAAAGGCTGGCTACTATGAGAAAGTATGGCAGGCTTTTGCAGTGCTTTTGCCTGTCCGCTCTGTAGGAGTCATGGGGGATAGACGAACCTATGACTTTACTATCGCACTGAGAGTGGTAGAAAGCATTGACGGCATGACTGCCGATTGGGCCAAGTTGCCTCCAGAACTTTTATCCAGAATAGCTAATAAAATTATAAATGAAGTTGAAGGAGTCAATCGCGTCGTCTACGATATTTCTTCAAAGCCGCCTGCAACCATAGAATGGGAATGATTGATTTTAAAATTCTACGTTTTTCCGATCCCGATTGGAATCAAAAGAAAAAAGCTCTCTCTCGTACTTATCTTCCTTCGAAAGAAATTGAAGAAAAAGTAAAGAGGGTTCTAGAAGAGGTTCTGCGCCTAGGGGATAAAGCGGTCAGTCAATATACTGAACAGTTCGACAAACAGTCTATCGATCCACAATCTTTTAGAGTTACAAAGAAGCCCTCTGTCCCACCAAAACCCGTTATGGATGCCTTACACTGGGCAAAGAAAAACATAACTTTGTTTGCAAAGGCTTCTAAAACCAAAAGTTGGTCTATAAGAAACATGGAAGGGGCTCGAGTCGGAGAAATTTACAGTCCTTTCCAAAGAATAGGTGTCTATGTGCCAGGAGGGACCGCCCCACTTGTTTCCACGGCGTTGATGACTGTATGCATCGCTAAAGCAGCCGGTGTTAAAGAAATTGCCGTTGTGTCCCCTCCCCCTATCAATCCGATTCTTCATTTTGCTATTGAATATTCTGGTGCAACGGAACTCTATCAGATTGGAGGCATCCAAGCCATAGGTGCTTTAGCTTTTGGCACCGAAAGCATTAGAAAAGTCGAAAAAATATTTGGGCCTGGAAATGCCTATGTTGTGGAAGCAAAAAGACAAGTAGTAGGAACTGTAGCCATCGATCTATTACCTGGTCCAAGCGAAATTGCCGTGCTGGCTTCTAGCGGTTCTAATCCAGAGTTTATTGCTGCTGATCTTCTTGCTCAAGCCGAACACGGTCCTTCCAGTAAAATTTTATTCGTTACTCCTGATGATGCATTATTGCAATCTGTGATAGAAGCAATCAACCAACAGCTTACTTCCTTGCAAAGAAAACATATTCTAATGGAAGTACTCTCTCATCATGCCTACTTTGTTCAAGTTGCTTCTCTGAATGAAGGAATTGAGCTCATAGAAGATTTCGCTCCTGAACATCTGAGCTTACAAATCCCTTCTCCTAAAAAATTTCTTTCTAGATTAAAAAATTGTGGGGCAATCTATCTTGGCCCGTATTCTGCAGTTGCTGCAGGCGACTTTTTAGCTGGGCCAAGCCATACACTTCCCACAGGGGGTGGGGCAAAATCCTTTAGTGGGCTTACCTTATCACAGTTCTACAAAAGAACTAGCGTTGTCGAATATTCGAAAAAGGCTCTATTAAAAGTGGCTCCTTATTTAGAATCTTTCGCCAACATCGAATCTCTTGATGCTCATGGGGCATCGATTAAAATAAGAAGAGGGAAAAAATAACTCTTTTTTTTTTGCAGCTTCCCCCCCTTTTTTTCTTGAACAATTTTCTTTACCTCCTTCAAAGAAATCCTTCTTGATATTGTTGCGAATTGCCTCAATCTTTATTATTTTACTATGAAGTGAAAATAAATTCTTTAATCTCTTCTCCCAGTGAGTGGCTGCATTCTGGAGAGGGCAACAACAAGATTGTTGTTTCAAGCAGGGTCCGCATTGCAAGAAATCTCAATCGGTTTCCATTCCCTGGATGGGCAAGGAAGAACGAACGGATAAGAATATTATCGATCACACTTCCTGAAGTCTCCTCCCTTGGGGAAATGAAGCCCTTGGCGATTGTAGATTCCATGGACCGGTTTTCTCCATTGGAAAAGCAGGTGCTTGTAGAGGAGCATCTTATCAGCAGAGAACACGCAGCCAAAAATGTTGGGAGTGGGTTGGCTGTCAATTCCTCTCGTTCGGTTTCTATAATGATCAACGAAGAAGATCATTTACGGATACAGACATTCAAATCTGGCTTGCAACTTAAAGCGGCCTGGAAACTTGCTGAAAAAATAGATGATGAACTCGATGAAAAACTTGAATTTGCCTTTTCTACAAAATTAGGCTATTTAACCGCCTGTCCTACCAATGTGGGAACTGGTTTAAGGGTCTCTGCCATGATGCACCTTCCGGCCCTCGTTTTGAGCGAACAGATAAGCCAAATAGTAAAAGCGGTTAATAGAATTGGATTAGCCGTTCGCGGTTTATTTGGAGAAGGAACGGAAGCATTGGGCAATTTATTCCAGATTTCCAATCAGATGACCCTTGGGGAGAGTGAAGAGGAAATTTTAGAGAGGTTGCATAAAGTAATTACCCAGATTATTCAGCATGAAGAAAATGCTCGGCAAAAACTGTTACAAGAAAAGCCTAAATTTATATTGGATCAGGTAAGTAGAGCATTTGGAATTTTACAAAATTCGTATATAATTACTTCTAAGGAAACATTAAATTTGTTATCAGTCGTTCGTTTAGGGATTGATTTAGGGATGTTTCCAGAAAATTATAGAATGATTATTGATGAGTGTTTGATAAAAATTCAGCCAGCTCATTTACAAATGGCTTATGAGAGGAAACTTTCTTCGGAGGAAAGAGATCAGTTACGAGCTGATTTCTTAAGGGAAAAGTTTAAAAATTTTCCTTCTCCAGATACAAGGCATTTGCAGTTTCCTTATCATCATTAAAGTAGGAGGCTATCTCAAAATGACAAACTTTACGCCTAGAGCACAACAAGTATTGGCACTTGCCAGACAGGAAGCCGAAAGGTTTGGACACAACCATGTGGGCACTGAGCATCTTTTGCTTGGTTTAATTAAACTTGCCCAAGGAGTAGCTATTAATGTCCTCCAAAAACTTGGAGTAGATCTGGAAACTGTACGAATCGAAATAGAGAAAAAGATCGGTTCTGTTCCTTCCGAAGGCAAGCCGACTACACCTATTCCCTATACGCCTCGTGTGAAGAAAGTTTTAGCTTTAGCCAGCAAAGAAGCAAAAGCTCTGAACCATAGCTACGTAGGAACAGAGCATATTCTTTTGGGACTGCTGCGAGAAGGAGAGGGAGTGGCAGCCACTATCCTCAAAAATCTCGATATCGATCTGGAACGAGTTCGCAATGAGATTTTAAAGGAATTAGATCCTAATTTCTCTGCCAGTGGAGAAGAAGAAAATCCTGAGCCAGCTTTTGCTGGGACTACCGAAACAACCTCAAAAAAGGAAGTGAAAACACCCGCTTTGAAAGCTTTTGGTAGAGATTTAACCGAACTGGCACGTCGTGGGGAACTCGATCCAGTAATTGGAAGGAAAAACGAGATCGAACGAGTGATGCAGATCCTTTGCAGAAGGACAAAGAACAATCCTGTGCTTATAGGGGAAGCGGGCGTGGGGAAAACGGCCATCGTCGAAGGATTAGCCCAGGAAATTGCTAATGAAAATGTTCCTGATCTGTTGAGAGATAAAAGGGTGATCACTTTGGATTTAGCCCTAATGGTCGCCGGAACAAAATATAGAGGACAATTTGAGGAAAGGATTAAGGCGGTAATGGAGGAGATCCGCAAGGCCAAGAACATCATCCTTTTTATTGATGAGTTGCATACGATTGTAGGGGCTGGTTCTGCAGAAGGAGCGATGGATGCTTCTAATATCATTAAACCGGCGTTGTCCCGTGGAGAATTACAATGCATCGGTGCGACCACTCTTTCAGAATATCGCAAATACATAGAGAAAGACGCGGCGTTGGAAAGAAGATTTCAAACCGTTCTTGTGGAAGCCCCAAGCGTTGAAGAAACGATTCAGATTTTGCATGGTCTCAAACCAAAGTACGAAGCGCATCATAAAGCCAAGTTTACCGACCAGGCTATTGATACTGCCGTTCGGCTTTCGGATAGATATCTTACGGGGAGATTCTTGCCCGATAAAGCTATCGACATCATGGACGAAGCAGGGGCGAGGGCAAGGATTGCCGCAACAATGAGGCCACCTGAATTAAAAGATCTTGAAAACGAGCTGCTTGCTATTAGAGCCAAGAAAGATGAGTGCATTAAGGCTCAAAATTTCGAAAAAGCTGCGGCATTGAGAGACAAAGAGAGAGAGCTTAAAGAAAAGCTCGAACAACGGATCGCTGAATGGAAGAAACGGCGAGACGAAAAGGAGACCACCATTACTGAAGACGATATGATGCAAATCGTCTCGAAATGGACAGGGATTCCTATTACTCGGATCACTCAGAATGATCAGGATAAGTTTCTCAATGTTGGTGAAGAATTGAGAAAGAGGGTCATTGGTCAGGATGAGGCCATAGAGGCGTTGAGTAGAGCCTTACAACGCTCAAGGGCTGATCTGAAGGATCCCAAAAGACCCATTGGGTCCTTTATATTCCTTGGACCAACGGGTGTAGGCAAGACTATGCTGGCAAAAACATTAGCCGAATATGTTTTTGGCAGTGCAGACGCTCTCATACAGATTGATATGAGCGAGTACATGGAAAAGTTTAATGTCTCTCGACTCATCGGTTCTCCGCCTGGATATGTTGGGTATGAGGAAGGAGGACAGTTAACCGAAAAAATTCGGCGTAGACCCTATTCGGTTGTTCTTTTTGACGAGATAGAGAAAGCGCATCCGGATGTTTGGAATATCCTCTTGCAAATTCTCGAGGATGGAATTGTTACGGATAGCCTTGGTAGAAAGATTGATTTTAGAAATACCATCATCATCATGACCTCCAATGTCGGTGCTGAGATGGGTTTGAAACCAGGTGTGCTTGGCTTCCGAACAAAGCAGGATGAGATTTCCTATGAGCAAATGAAGGAAAGAATGCTGGAAACCGTTAAAAAGACTTTTAAACCGGAGTTTTTAAATAGGGTTGATGATCTTATTGTCTTCAGGTCGCTTACCAGAGAAGACATGGTCAAAATCGTTCATTTGGAAGTTAATAAAGTGGCAGAAAGACTGAAGAGTCGTAATTTGAGCATTCTTCTCACAGATGCAGCCATCGATTTCTTGATTGAAAAGGGATATGAACCAGCCTATGGCGCTAGACCCTTGAGAAGAGCAGTTGAGAAATATGTGGAAAATGCTATCGCCGAAGAATTGCTCAAAGGTAAATTGGCCGAAGCCACAGTGGTTGAGATTGATGCACGGGAAGGAATGTTAATCTTTACTCCGAAACCTTCCCAAAATGAATCTTCGACTCAATCTCAAGTTGAATCATCAGCTGTCTAAATGTCTAAAAAAAGGGGCGAAAAAATCGCCCCTTTAAATTTTTCGTGACGGTCTTCTATCCCTAAAAGTAGGATTTTTTTCGACAGTCATCGTAAAATTCAGTTTTGAGGCGGGATATACTCCCATCTTCCTGTATTGGATTCGATCACAATACTGTTGATTCTTTCTTTGCAACCGATAAGTGAGACTTGCAAAACGTCATCATAATCCATTTTTTTGGGTAAAACTTTTATCTTTTTACATGGATTAGCAGGATCATAGGTCGGCTGACAGTAATACTCTACTTCCACTGAGCCATTCACAATAATTTTATTTACCAACAGTTCTCTATGTTCTTTACTTATAACTTTAAGAATTGGAGGCAAAAGGGATACGGCTTTTTTCCGTTCTCTTAACACCAATGGTAGATCTGCATTGGGAACATCTTTATCCGGATAGAAGTCTAAGTAATGATAAATCGAGAGAATGAAATTTGGTTTAGTCTCCCACAACCTGGAACATCCGGTACTAAAAATCAACACCAAAAAAATGACGCTTATTTGTCTACCTCTTTTTTCTAGCCAAACGCCCCGCATCGCAAGCAAGTTTCTCTCAGTTCCTAGAACAAAGGGAATTCAACGAATCAAGAATCGCATAAAGCAATTGAAGCCTTGGAAGCTCAAGACCTTTCTCTCTTGCCATTTTTAAAGGCCTGCCCCAAATTGCTTCTACCTCAAGAGGCTTATGCTCTAAAAAATCGAATAAGCTTGAAGGTTTATAAGGTCCCATCTTTTTGGTTCTAGAAAGCTGCATTTCAATAAAATCATTAGTGATGGAAAAACCGAATGCTTTAGCCGCCTTAATAATTTCTTGCATCAATTCCCTAGCAGCTAAAGCAAGTTCGGGCTTATCCAGAATCACAGCTACATCTACCCCTCCAGCAGCAACGGATAACCCATTAAAAGGAATATTCCATACCAATTTTTTCCATCTTGCTTCTTCCAAAGAGTTAACTATTTCTGTTTCAATCCCGGCTGTAGTCAGCATGGTTGCGAAATCCTTTAATTCTTTTCCAGGCAACGCATTATACTGTCCAAGTTCTACTTTCCCAAAACCAAAATTTGTGACTTTGCCAGGACCCGTTCGATTAATACACACAAACAATATTCCTCCAATAACGGTTCGAGGTCCAAAATTCTCATAAAGCCACTTCTCATTCCCTATGCCATTCTGGAAACAAACCAAGACTGTTTCAGAAGAAAGAAGTGGGGGTAGCAATTCAAAAAGAATATCATTTGCAGATGTTTTTAAAGAAATAATCACCCACTTACAAGGGCCAATCTGATTGGTATTAGTATAAACTTTAACCGGATAAAGCTGAAAGGTCTTTTCTTTTCCCCATTCAATAATAAGTCCTCTTTCCTTAACTATCTCATAGTCCTTTCGCATTAAGAAATTAACATCATAGCCGGCTTTCGCAAGAAGCCCTCCATAGAACGAACCAATGGCTCCAGCACCTATGATAGCAATCTTTCCTTTATCGAGATGCTCCGGAGATGATTCAAACGACATAGTATTATAAAAATAACAAAAGGGTTGAAAGGAACCAGACTAAATTTATTCTCCTTCCTCATTTTAAACCCCTCCATCCGACCTACTCAAGCCCCTCTAAACCGCTTCAAAGCTGCTTTCTAGCCTCTCTGAGTCTGCTTTTTTTTAGGTTTATCCTACAATCCTATGCCAGCTATCTTTTTTCACACACTGAAGCCATAGCCCCCAGGATCAAATTCTTTAGATTGTTCGTTGCATTAAGATCATGATTGTGGGCTTGCTCCATAGAATGGATTCCTTCACTCTTGCTGATGTTCAGCTGTATGTCTAAGCTTCTAGCCTCAAGAGGAGTCAGTATTGCTTGTGAAAAAACAAGCAATAGAGCACGACAATTCGCCTCTTGGAATTTCAAGCACATCCCGCAATGAAATTCTCAAAAGGGCCAATCCAATTCAACAAACGCCCTTTGGAATATCTTCTTCCATTTTTATACAGGAGAATGATCGGTCCTTGATCACCTTCAAGCAGCGTCCAGCACAGTACCACCGCTTCCTATGACTTCACTAGGTTGCTATGAGTCATACAAGGCTCATATTACCTTTTCTTTGCCATCAGGTGTAGCTGAATTATTCCCTCTCTCTGCCACCCTGCCAACCATAGAATTTGAATTCTTGACAACCTGCTTTAAGCAAACATTCCACCGGGATTTTCCATGACTTCTACCGAATCCACTTTCCCGTTTTCATTACTCCCCTTTTTGACGTCCATCAACTTTTCCTGCTGGATTAAAAAAATGGCCTTTTGTAAGTTTTGACCATTAATCCAGATATCATGACTTATCGTCCGGAGAAAAAATCGGTTGCCTTCGGTATCGGCATGAGCAAAAAGGATTCTGGAATAAGGAAAAACCCAATTTCTCCCTGGAGATTCTATCGTAAAGAAGGCAACAGGTGTCTCAGAAGCAACCACCCCGCCCTGAGTCTCTATCGCAGGTGCACCAGCTACTTTTCTATTTTCTTGTCGGTCATCATTCATGAGCGAGCTTTCCCTTTTGTAATAACTTTTTCTCTTTTATCTTATCAGGCTTTGGTTTAGAAAGATCGTCCACCACCACTACTTTATCCCCTTCTTCAAGAATTTCAGGAGGATTCAATATAATTTTCTGATCTTTGGAAAGTCCAGAGGGAATCTCAATGAATTGTCCCAAATCTTTCCCCAGTTCAACCTTATTATAATGGACAGTCTGATGCTCATCCACACTAAGCACATAATTGCCATCTGCCCTTACGACTATTGTATTGACAGGGACTAGATAGGTTTCCTGTGTCCTCGGCAGATGAAAAGTCACATCCACATACATATTGACAATAATCTCTCCATTGGGATTGCCGACATCGACTTCTGTCAACAGTGTTCGAGAAAGCGGGTCAACCGCTTTCGATGTTCTGACAACTAGCCCTTTGAAGATTTTTCCAGGCAATTCCGAAGCAGTGACATCAGCCCAAGCACCAAGCTGGATCTGAGGAGCATAATTCTGAGGAACAGCTACATACACCCTCATGACATCCGTCACTGATATCCGATAGAGTTCTCTTACTCCTTTATCACTTCCCAGAGACACTAACGTGCCAATATCTATATTTCGAGCCGTAACGACCCCACTAAATGGGGCATAAATCTTTTCAAAATTTTGAAGCTCTTTCCAATGTTCATATTGTCCTCGAGAAGCGTTGACTCGAGCAAGAGCAGCATCATAAGCAGCCTGCCTTTCATCGAGCTGCTGTTGGGAAACCGCACGGGTTTTTATTAGTTCTTTCCACCGATCCAAAGAAATCCTGGCAATTTCCAAATTCGCCTCAGCTGATTTCAATACCCCTTCCATCTCCAACACTTGTCGATCAATATCAGGGGCATCAATAACAGCCATCAGTTGACCTTCCTTCACTTCATCCCCTATATCTACCCACCAATTTTTAATATACCCATTGACTCTTGCCCATATGGGTGTTTCAAAATAGCCTCTAGCTGTCCCAGGTAGCCTTAAATCCGTAATTGGTGGAGCAAGCTTTGGGCTTATAACAGAAACAGGAATTTCATTCGCAATAGCCACATATTTTTTCAGTATCCCTTGATTATGCAGCCTTGGTATGAGTCCTATAATAAAAAGAGCCAGAAGAATTGCTCCCAAAGCAAGAGCTATAAAAGCGGGTCCACTTTTGATTTTCTTTAAAATGGGTTCTAGTCGTTCCCGTTTTTTAATAGGAGGCGGTTCAGGAATGGTGGGAGAGAGATTATCCTGTTCTTTATTTTGAGTAGGTCCCTCTTCTTGGCTTTTCCCACTCCCTTTCCGCTTTTTATCAACGATCCGGGATAGTTTTTCTAATATGCCACGTTTGGTGTCTTTTATTTTCGAACCCACATCGAACTCCTTACTACTCATAAAATCTACTCATTTGTAAGCTTTGTCTATTCCGTAGGTCTTGTTTTCTTGCCTCGAATAATGCTGAAAACAACTGGAACGAAGAAAAGAGTCCCTATGGTAGCAAAAATCATCCCTCCGATAACCGCTCTACCAAGGGGTGCATTCTGTTCTCCTCCCTCTCCAAGTCCAAGGGACATTGGGAGCATACCAAGAATCATCGCCCCAGCAGTCATAAGAACCGGCCTGAGCCGAATTCTTCCAGCCATCCAAGCAGCTGTAAGAGCATCGGCTCCATTTCTCATTTCTTCATTGGCAAAAGTAATCAGCAAAATGCTATTGGAAGTGGCGACTCCAACGGTCATAATCATCCCCATAAGAGAGGGGACACTAAAGGTTGTGCCAGTAAGATAAAGCATCCAGATAACACCACAAAATCCTGCCGGCAGCGCCATCAGAATGATGAAAGGATCCACCCATCCTTGGAAATTGACTACTAACAAGAAATAGACCATCAGAATGGCAAAAACAATGCCAAGACCAAGACGCCCAAAGGCATTCTGCATGCTTTCGGCCTGTCCACGAATATGGATTTCATAGGCTGGAGGCAATTCCTTTTTGATGCTATTGATAACTTTTTGGACGTCGTGGACTACCCCTCCCAGATCTCTTCCTTGCACATTAACAAAAACATTATAAATAGGCTTGACATTATAATGGCTGACAACGGCAGCCTTTTGGGTATGCTCCACCGAAACCACGTTACTCAACAGCTGAGTCTCCTCTCTCGAAGCAAGGAGATCAGAATAATATTCCTTTATCGGGTGAAGATTGATATTGAGCAAAGAGTTGTGACTATCTATCAAGTGTTGGGGAGTTTGAACAACAACCGGATAGTTGATAGTTGTTTTAGGATCGGCCCAATAATTAGGTGCCACCACATAGCTTGAACTCAACTGGTTTAAAATGTTGTTAGCAATTTCCCTTTGATTTAACCCAAAATCAAGAGCCCGTATTCGATCTATTTTTAAATGCAGATAGGGCTGTTTTTTCTGATAAATGATAACATCAGCAGCCCCTTTGATCTTTTTTACTTTTTTTTGGATTTCTTTTGCAAACCGAGACGTAATATCCGGGTCCTTTCCTACCACTTGTATATCAATGGGTGCAGCAGAACCAAAGTTAAGAATCTGATTAACCATATCTGGTGGTTGGAAGAAGAACTCGCATCCAGGGAACCTTCTTGGCAATTTCTCCCTTATCTTTTTCATGTAAGCAAATGTGGAGTGATGATCCTCTTTCAGCGATACTAAAATCTCTCCGTCAAATGTCCCTTCATTGATATAATCACCAAAGGCCATTCCTGCAGGAAACCAAAAAGGAAGCCCTCCTAAGTCCACGATAGAATCGATTTCTTCCTCCGGAACAATTTCCTTTTTTATGTATTCTTCAATTTCACTGAAAATTCTGGCTGTTGTTTCCAATCTAGTCCCTGGCGGGGTAAAAACATGAAGCCTAAACTTGCCAGCGTCTACAGGGGGGAAAAAATTCTCTCCTACAAAAGGCAAAGCCACAAAGGAAGCAACACCCAAGATACCAAAGAGTAAGAACACTGCTCCTTTATGATGCAGGGCCCATTTTAAAAGCTCTCCATAATTGTCCCGGAACTCTTCAAAGCGTTCCATAAACCAATGATGGAATCGCATAAAACGGGAGAGCGGTTTACCTTCGATTTTCCTTTTATGCTCGATGATTTCTTCCTGTCGAATAAGCATATTGGCCATCGTAGGAACGAGAGTCCTTGAAAGAAAATAGGAGAACAGCATCGAAAAGACGACCCCTAAGGCCATGGGAGTAAAAAGATATTTTGGAGGCCCCTCTAAAAAAATTACTGAAGTAAACACGATACAAATAGAAAGCGTTGCAACGAAGGCCGCATTGGCAATCTGCTGAGCACCATCGAGAATCGCCTGAATGAGAGGTTTCCCCATACCGTGATTTCTATGGATATTTTCCACTTCCACTGTCGCATCATCCACAAGAATTCCAACAGCCAGAGCAAGCCCTCCGAGAGTCATGATATTTATGGTATTGCCCATGCGGCTAAGAATGAAAAGAGCCACAAGAATACAAAGAGGAATGGAAGTTAAAACGATCAAAGTCGATCTCCAGCTTCCTAAAAAGACTAAAATCATAATCCCTGTAAGGCCTGCAGCAATCAACCCTTCCTTAACCACTCCTTCTACAGAAGCCCTGACAAAGACGGATTGATCCATTAATTCTTTGATTTCTATTCCTTCTGGAGCTGAAGCTTTGGCGACCGGAAGCAGTTTTCTCAGATTGGCGACTAACTCCAAAGTCGATGCCATACCGTTTTTCAAAAGAGGCATAATCACAGCAGGAATGCCATTATACCGTGCAAAATTCCATTGGACTGCTCCTCCATCCCTGACATACCCAAGGTCATGCATATAAACGATTTGTCCATTGACTTTTTTAATCGGAATGTCGTTCATCTCCTGAACATTCGTTGGGACATTGTTCACAGAGACTAAATAGTCGCGATCTCCTATTTTGATATCTCCGGAAGCATAATCCAAAACTTGGTTATTGATTACTTCCATTAATTCTTGAGCGGTGATGCCTCTAGCTAACAGTTGATCTGGATAAGCATCGACACGAATAAATCGCGCTGTCCCCCCCAGGGTGGAGGAAAAGTGGCTCCTCGAATCGTAGCTAATTCTCTTCTAAAGATATACCAGGTATAATCGAACAAATCGGCATTTGATTTCGTTTTCCCACTTACAGCCAACTGTATAACAGGGACTTCCGCTGCAGAATAGCGCAAAACATAAGGAGGAGTAGTTCCAAGGGGCATTCTTTTTATGACAGTCTGACAGATCGATACTGCTTCCGACACGGCCAGATCGATAGGGACACCTGGTTGAAAATACATGCGAATAACATTAAGCCCATAATAAGTTCTTGATTCCATTCGGGCTACATTATCTACATACTGGGAAAGATTAAACTCGCTAAAGGTCGTAATGAAATTGGTCATATCCTCTGGAGTCAGACCCTGATAAAACCAGACAACATTTACAACGGGAATATCGATATCAGGGAAAATATCCGTTGGAGTTGTTTCAATAGTCAATAGCCCCATGACAAATATGAGCGCTGCCATAACAGCGACCGTATAGGGCTTTCTAAGAGCAACTTTTACCAGCCAGAGCATATTATTATTTTTCCCTTAAAAAAAAGAACCCCTCAACTAAAAATAAGTTTCTTCTCGACTATAGCAGTTTCAATACCATTATGTTACAAAAATCAATTTTTTTTCCCCACCATCTCAAAGGGTTTGTGTTAAATACTCAATAAAATCATAAATAGATGAAAAACAATTTTGTAATTTGTTTCTAATTTCTTGCTATAAGAATCTTCAATGAAAATTGGTTTTATAGGTACTGGAAAGATGGGATATCCAATGGCCCAAAATCTTTTGGCCTCTGGAAAAGAACTCTTTATTTACAACCGTACGAAAGAAAAAGCTGATCCTTTGGCAGCTTTTGGTGCCAAAATTCTTGGATGTCCTAAAGAAGTGGCAGCAAGCAGCGATGTAGTCATCACGATGCTTGCCAATGATGAGGCATTATTAGAAATCACAGCTGGCAGCGAGGGACTTATCCATGGATTACATGAAGAAGGTATTCATCTCTCTATGAGCACGGTTAGTCCTAAAGTCATTCAAGAAATTCAAAGCATGCATGCAGCCAAAAACCAGATTCTTGTTTCAGCACCCGTATTTGGACGGCCCGATGCGGCAGCAAGAAAAGAATTGTGGATTATTACTGCTGGACCTCTAGAAGCTGTGAGAAAATGCCATCCCATCTTCCAAGCCTTGGGAAGGGGCTATTCGAATTTTGGAGAAGAACCAGCCAGAGCGAATATTGTAAAAATCTTGGGCAATTTTTTAATCATGACCGTTATCGAAGCCTTAAGCGAGAGTTTCTCTTTGGCTCAAAGAGCTAAGATCCTCCCTCAAGATTTTCTTTCCGCTATCAACCAAGCATTGTTTCGTTCACCCCTCTACGAAAATTACGGCCAGCTTATTGTGAAAAAAGCCTTTAGCGAACCAGGCTTTACATTACAACTCGGATTTAAAGATGCAACAATGGCAAGAGATTTAGTCGAGTCCTATAGGGTGCCAATGCCTTATCTTGACGTGGTGTACTGGCGCTTTCTCTCTGCACTAAACCATGGGAAAGCAGAACTTGATTTCGCTGCCATCTCTTCAGAAGTCTTCGATTCTTGGGAGGATCACCCCCCCTTGAAGTGATTAGAAGCTCTTAAATGTTTTTTTAATATTTTCTGCTCTTGAATAATTTCCATTTTTGTTGCATCATTGAAGCATGGAAGAGGCATTAAAAAAGTCTTTAGATCATTTGGCTCATTGGAGCAGAAGAATAAGCCTCCTCATAGCAATTGCGACCTTTTTGTATTGGATAATTATAGGCTTTAGCGAGCTGATATTAAGAGCGAGTGGTAGTGAAACAGAATTTAGCTCTGCACTGATTGGTTTTTTTACTTTTCTGGGCCTTGTCGCTAATTTTTTTGGCATTCTGTTTGGTGGCCTTAGCCTTTCATTAAAAGAGATGATTCGACCTTCCTGCTTCGTTGGTTTCTTATTAAATGGGCTTTTTTTTGTTGTTGTTCTGGCTTGTATACGATTGTTTTAAAAAACCCAAAATAGCTTTTTTCTAGAAAACGACCAGTCACGTCTTAAAAAACGCTTTCCTAGGAAAAATATTTCTAATGGTTTTCAGATATTTTCAATTCATTGAGATGAGAGATCATCCATGTATCCACTAGCTGAAGGATTTCTTCCCCAGGTCGAAATGCAAAAGCATAATCAATTCTTACAAAAGTTTTTTCAGATACTTCTAATTCTCCTCCAAATTCTTTTTGAATTACATACCGTAACTGTTCTAATTCCGAAAGAACAGCATCCACCTTTTTCTCCTTAAGAGCTTCCAGAGCCTCATTTAAGGAATCAAACAGGATCGCTCGAATTTGCCTTTTTTTTAAATAACTGCTGCCCATTGAATTTTTTACAGTTGCTATGCGAATTTGAGAAAGATCTTTAAGTTTGACTATATCCAAACTGACTTTTTCTAAAGCCACTCCTGCTGTAATCCACGCTGTAAAAAAAGACAATAGGACCACTCCAACAAACATCCAAATCATAGCTACCGTTCTACCACCAACCGTTTTGGGGACTTTATCCCCATAGCCGATAGTCGTCATGGTGACAGCAGCCCACCAAAACGCATTACCTATACCATGAATAAAACTGCCTCCAAAATGAGGATTTTTTTTTCTTTCAAAAATCCAAACAAAAAATCCAGCAATTAACGTCAGAAATGTCATTCCACAGACAACAGTGGCAAACTCTGGGTTAAACATAAACCGAAATACTGCTTGTAGAGAGCTAATTGGACTTGATCTATAAGCAACTCCCAACCCAGAAGTAAGAAATGGATAACTAAAAGCGAGCTTTTTTAAAAGCTCAATATTGATTCCCATCCCTGTTACCACCACATCAACTTTCTTATCCAACAAACCGCGAATAAGGATCTGTTGGTCAGCGGACATTTCGATAAATTCATAGGGAAGATTGAGATCAGCAGCGATCCTTTTCCATAAGTCAACTGCAATTCCTGTCCATTCTCCATCCACACCTCGGAAGGAAAACGGAGGGTCATTTCTGGTTGCAACCCTAATCTTGATATGGGTTTTTATGGGATGAGAGACTTCAGCAGAACAAAAAAATAGGAGATGAAAAGAAAAAAGGAAGCACAGGAAGGTTAATAAAACCTTTCGCAAGGGAGTTTTTTTATAATGATTTAACACGTCTGCAAGATCTGGTCACTTTTGACTTTCTCTTGCAAAGATGTCAACCTTTTTTCTTTGGAATAGGCGGAAAAAATCAACTTAAAGCGTTTTCCACCGCTTTTTTCCAACTCCCAAAAAACCTCTTTTTACAAGCGGCTGCAAAAAGAGCAGGATCAACCTCTCTAACCTTCGTACTCGTTAACGAAATTCCCTTTTCTTTTAACGACCTTATCCCTTGAATAATCTGCTCTTTAGACCACCTTTTTCGGTTACGAATCTTATCGTAATCCAAGCCTGCCTGTTCTATTGCCGAAGACCAACTGCCAAACCTCCTTCGAGCAATAGCAATTAAAGAACTCGCATTCTTTTCCATTTGCTTGGAACTTAAGTCCGCACCCTCCTTATACAATCTTCGAATTTCCTCAAGAATATTTTCGTTTTTCCAAGATTTATATCTATAAATGTCCTGAGGTGCCAATCCAGCAGCTAGAAGCGCATTTTTCCAACTTCCAAAATAATTGGGCCGGATAGCCGCATACACCATAGGCGCGTATTCTCCAAGCATCATGGATCGAAAAGAAAGATCCGTACCTTGGCGATGAAGCTGTTGAATCATCTGGATAATCTTTTCCTTCGACCAGGCTTTGTACCGACGGATTTCATCATAAGATAGACCAGCAGCTTCCACCGCTTTTCCCCAATTTCCAAAATATCGAACGGCAGCAGCAAGAAGTTCCTGATAATGCTTTCTCATGTAATGGGAAAAAAGAGGCTTACCAGATTCATGCCATTTTTTGATTTCTTCGAGAACCACTGCTTCGGTCCATTCTTTATTTTTCTTTATAGTTTGGTCTGTTGGTTGGATTTTCATAGAATCACCTTTAGGAGATAAATATTTTAAAATTATCGTCTTTGTCAAATAAATTTAATAAATTCATCCTTTCCATAAGCTATTAATTTTCCAAAAGAATCATTAATTTTTTTATAACTACTTCCACTGTTATGCCTGACAAACATTGTAAGGGCGACTCTTTGTTTAAGCAAATTGCATGCCAACATGGGGAACAAGAAACATCGCTTTGGAGCACAAAAACTTTTTTCCCTATAGGACGAGATTCTGCTGCATCCGTAGGACCAAACATCACAAGGGTCGGACATCCTAAAGCGGCTGCAAGATGAGCTGGTCCCGAATCCCCACTTATCATCGCTTTGGCATTTCCTAGTAGAGCTATTAGCTTTCCTAAAGGAAGTTTTCCACGAAGGTCCGTGCAATTAGCTTCATTAATAGGAAACCATGGCCCTATCCCAACAAAAACAAAATGGAATTGAGGTAGCCGTAGAGTTAAAGCTTGATAGTTTCTCCAAGGCCAAATTTTGGAAGACCACCGGGAGTAAGGATGAATGACTATATAGTCTTTTCTATCTAAAATTGGCGGAAGCAACGGTAGCTGAAAATCATAAGGATCGGGTTGGATTCCTAAGTATCGCAAAAACTCTAGATATCTTTCTTGAGCTGGAGGAGGAGGAGGCATAATCCGCTCCTTATAAAAGAAAAGAGAGCCTTCCCTCCCATTCCATGGTCCAATCTTTCTTTTTGCTCCACTAAACCCACAGATAATACCACTTCGGAAAAGACCCTGGAGATCAAGAACCATATCATAACATTCTTTTTTAAGAGTCCTAATCAGCTTGAAAATCTGGACCATCGATTCTACCATCCCACAAGAAGAATAATGTGGGATGGTAAAGACACGAGAAATGGAAGGTTGATAATCGAATAGCTCTCTATAATTATCGTATGTGACCCAATCGATTTTTGCCGAAAGAAACTTTTTACGAGCCCACTGGCTACTGGAAAACACTGAATAATATCTCCAAAGGAACTTAATTTGATGATTAAAATTTTCATTTCTTTGGTCCTAAGAAGATCGCTCAATACCTAAATCAAATTTCAAATACCCCACCGGAGTCTTTCGGCCAATTGGATGGGTAGTTTTGCATTTTTAATTTTTAACGCAGACTTTTCAATATCATAGGCAACTCTGTAGAGGGATGCCTCATAATTTTCCGTTTCATAAACGACAAAAGCGGCCCTTGGATCCCCATCTCTTGGTTGTCCAACACTTCCAACGTTAAGTAGAAATCGGAAATTTTCTTTGAGAAATAGCCTTTTGAATCGAAACTGAAAAACAGAATGATCATTTTGTACAAAGAGAGCCACAATATGGGTATGTCCCAAAAATCCTATACGGAATGGAGCCGCTCGAAAATTTTCTTCTGCTTCTTCATTGGACAAAACATATTGCCAGCTGGTAGGAGAAAGAAAATTAGAATGGACGGCCATAAGCTCTTCATTTTGCCAGAGCAAGGGCAGAGAAGCTAAAAATTGCTTTTCTTCTTTAGACAAAATCGACCGGGTAAAATGTATGGCTTCCAGAGCGATAGGATTCAGTTGATTTGCAATCCCTTCTGGGATTTGAGGCAAAGAACAGTAATAATCGTGGTTTCCCATGAGAATGATCTCAGCCTGTTCTCTTATCTTTTGTAAGCATCGAGAAGGTTCGGCCCCATAGCCTACCACATCCCCAAGACATATCATTTTATCTACTTTGATTTTGGCAATTTCCTCCAGAACGGATTCCAAAGCCTCAAGATTTCCATGAATGTCACTTAAAAAAGCGATTTTCATTTTCCAATCTAATAAATATTCTCGCAATCCGAAACCATTGATAAGTTTTTCTTTTTGACTAATATTATTCTTGACTATAGATAGTCTATTTTATTACTAGAGTATATTCTATGCTTATTTTCCCCTCTATCATTCAGACAATAGGAAGGACGCCCTTGGTTCGGTTAAATAAAATGACCCAAGGATTGGAGGCACAGGTTGCCATAAAATGTGAATTTTTCAACCCTTTGAGCAGTGTCAAAGACCGCATTGGTATCGCAATGATCGATCAGGCGGAAAGAGAAGGAAAAATAAACTCGAAGACCACGATCATTGAACCGACTTCTGGGAACACTGGGATTGCATTGGCCTTCGTAGCGGCTGCCAAAGGTTATTCTCTTATTTTAACCATGCCTGAAAGCATGAGTATCGAACGAAGAACTCTTTTAGCCCTCCTTGGTGCTCGTCTGGTACTGACTCCGGCTCAACAAGGCATGCGTGGGGCGGTCGAGAAAGCAATGGAAATCGCATCGAAAACAGAAAATAGTTGGATCCCTCAACAATTTGACAATCCCGCTAACCCTGAAATCCACCGGAGGACTACAGCCGAAGAAATCTGGAAAGATACAGAGGGAAAAGTAGATATTTTTGTTGCTGGTGTGGGAACTGGAGGCACAATTACAGGAGTCAGTGAGGTAATAAAGAAAAGAAAATCATCGTTTTATTCTGTTGCTGTCGAACCAGCTGCCTCTCCTGTCATTTCTCAAACCCTAAGAGGGGAACCTCTAAAGCCTGGCCCCCATAAAATTCAAGGGATAGGAGCAGGTTTTGTCCCCAAAAATCTGAATCTTAAAATAATTGATGAAGTCTTTACAGTAACTGATCAAGAGGCAATCACTACGGCTCAACGACTCGCTTCCGAAGAAGGCATTCTAGCAGGCATTTCTTCAGGAGCAACCGTTTTTGCCGCTCTCGAAATTGCCAAGCGCAAAGAAAATAAAGGGAAATTGATTGTGGCCATCGCAGCCAGTACGGGAGAAAGATACTTGAGCACAGCCCTTGCCGAGCAAGCTAAAAAATTTGCAGGTGGTATGATCTAAATTTTTTATTTTTTCCCTTGACTTGATATACTTTTACTGTAATTTTGTAGTACAACAAATATTATAAATCTGATTCTTCTCTTTTCTTAATGTACAAAAATAACGTAAGTTATTTTCAATAATTTCTTATTTACTTTCTCAACTTTTCACTAATTCTAAGCGTATCAATATTAAGCAATGGACAACAACGATTCTGCTCTCAAACTTTATTTAAGGGAAATAAGCCAAATTCCACTGCTGACAAAAGAAAAAGAAGTGGAATTGGCTAAAAGAATACAACAAGGGGATCAAGAGGCAAGACGGCAAATGATTCAGGCCAATCTCCGGTTGGTCGTGAAGATAGCCCATGACTATGCCAATAGTGGGTTGCCTCTACCAGACCTTATTTCCGAAGGCAACATTGGGCTAATGAAAGCCGTCGATCGCTTCGACCCCTCGAAGGGAGGGAAGCTGAGCACCTATGCTGCATGGTGGATCAAACAGTCTATCAAACGGGCTCTAGCCAATCAAAGTAAAACAATTCGGCTGCCGGTCCATCTTGTTGATAAAATAGCTAAGATGAGAAGGGTAGCCATGCAGCTGTCAGAAGTTCTTGGGAGGGATCCAACAGATGAAGAATTAGCTGAGGAACTCGGCATGTCTACGACCAAAGTTGCCGAGTTAAGGACGATTGCCATCAGACCTGCTTCTCTCGATGCCACGGTAGGAGAAGAAGAGGATGGCACATCCTTGGGAGAACTAGTTAAGGATGAATCAGCCACGAGTCCCGACCAATCTGTTCTTGACCAAAACCTCAAGAATACTATTCTTGAATTGCTGCCTAAGCTCGATGAAAGGGAAAGAAAAATATTGAGCCTTAGATTTGGGCTAGAAGGCAATGAACAAATGACTTTG
Source organism: Methylacidiphilum kamchatkense Kam1 (assembly GCF_007475525.1). NCBI lineage: Bacteria > Pseudomonadati > Verrucomicrobiota > Methylacidiphilae > Methylacidiphilales > Methylacidiphilaceae > Methylacidiphilum (ex Ratnadevi et al. 2023) > Methylacidiphilum kamchatkense. The sequence continues at coordinate 1,932,417 of NZ_CP037899.1, forward strand.
GAAGAGATCGGAAAAGAATTTCATGTAACTAGGGAAAGAATTCGTCAACTCCAAAATATTGCTTTACGAAAAATTCGAAAAGAGCTAGAAAAACAAGAAAAAGGGAAAAACCGTCTTACCAATAAACAATCCTTAAAAAAATAGTAGAATAAAGGAGAAAAACTTCTTTTTCACATGACCTATGTTTTAAGTAGCTCTATCGAAAGGCTTAAGGAGAAGATTCGAAATATCCCAAATTTTCCTCGTCAGGGAGTCCAATTTAAAGATATTACTCCTGCAATCGGGGAGGGGCAGTTCTTTAGATTGATAATGACGATCTTTATTTCCCGTTATCAAAAGAAAAAGATTGATAAAATTGCTGCGATCGATGCCCGAGGATTTATTTTTGCAGGAGCTTTGGCTCATTCTCTGGGAGTTGGTATCATTCCCATCCGGAAAAAGGGAAAATTGCCCTATAAAACTTATGAATTGCCTTATAAAAGTGAATATGGAGAAGAAATTTTAACAATACATCAGGACGCCATCACCAAGGGAGAAAGTATCCTCATTGTAGATGATGTGCTGGCAACTGGCAACACAGCGCTTACCGCAGCTTTACTCATCGAAAAGTGTGGAGGGAATCTGATGGAGTTAGGATTTCTTGCTGAGCTATGTGATTTAAAAGGCAGAGAAAAACTTTTCCCTTTTCCCTGTTATTCTATTCTTCAGTTCTAGTGACACTCCCTATTCCCCTAAAGGGGAGGGGTATTCCCGCTCCATTTTATAAAAAATCGAAATCCATCTCTCTATGTCTCGCACTCGACACTCTTCGATAAAGAAAAGGCTATCCTCTTTCCAAGGAATCCGTAGTTTTTTTATTAGGTATACTGTAGTTTTTGGGCGCTTCTTTCTCCCTTTCAGGTGCCATACTTAAAGAATAGGTTCTTTCTGTCCTTTAAAAGGCCAGCTTGCTTTATTCTTCTTGAAAGTCTTCCTTATTTTTTTCCTAGCCATGCAAATTCCTCTTTTTGTCTTACGAATAAAGTCGACAAGTTTTTGAATTTCGTTACACTGCGAAACTTTTTCAATTTTTTCTAGGGCCTGTGAAACATTATATCCGCTAAAGTAAAGAATCTTATAGGCCTCTTCGATTTTTCTTCTTATTTCCTCCGTAATCCCTGCCCTTTTCAATCCAACTCTATTGATTCCTGAAACCTCGTTCGTATCGACAGCCATAAAATAAGGAGGAAGATCTTTCCCAATCCGGGTCTGACCACGAATCATCGTAAGCTCCCCTATTCTTACGTGTTGATGGATAACCGCTGCGCCTCCTAAAAACGCTCTTTTTTCAACATGAACATAGCCAGCAAGGAGAACATTATTAACCAAAACAACCTGATCTTCCACCAAACAGTTATGTGCTACATGGCTTCCAGCCATGAGAAAACAACGATTCCCAATTCTTGTAACAGACGATTCGGCCGAACCACGATGGATAGTTACATATTCTCGAATGATATTATCATCCCCAATAATAACCGAAGAAAATCCCCCTTTAAACGCCATGTCCTGAGGTTCAGCCCCAATGATTGCGCCAAAACCAATCTGATTTCTTTTCCCAATCTGACTATTTCCAGTTATTACGGCATGGGCCCGAATTTCAGAACCATCACCAATAGAACAGCCGGCTTCCACAATAGCCCATGGGCCAATAGAAACATCTTTCCCAATTTCAGCCTTGGAACTAACAATTGCCGTTGGATGTATCATAAAAAAAAATTTCCCCTCCCTGAGCCATCTCTAGGCAGTTTTAAAAAGAAGAACAAACTATATTAAAAATGAGCCTTTCCTCATTGTATCCTTCTCACATTGCCATTTTCATGTCCTTCATGGCCATTAGATAAAACATTAAACGGTTCGAAGGAAGAAACAAAAGAAAGGGGAATCCATCCATTAACTAAAATCCCCTCAGGCTGATAATCGGTCTCGACGCCAAAGCCCACCCGGTGAAATTTAGCAACCATGTCCATCCTATCGACAGGCACCTTTAAAGAGAGATATCGACGCTTCGTTTTTAACCACTGCTCAATTTTAAGTAAAAGCTTTTCACATCCCACTCCCGTAGCCGCAGAAATGGGTACGCTACCTGGATATTCCTGAATTCTTCTCTTAATAAGTCCATTGGACTTCACTAAATCGATTTTATTCCAGACCAGAATCGTTGGTTTGTCTAAGGCTCCGAGCTGTTCTAAAACTTTATTCACTTCTTCAATCTGATTTTCAGATAAAGGATGGGAAATATCTACCAGATGAATCAATAAATCGGCCTCTTTGACTTCTTCTAAAGTTGCCTTAAAAGATTCAACTAAATGAAAAGGTAATTTTTGAATAAACCCAACCGTATCAGACAGGAATATTTTTTGACCGCCTGAAAATTCAAACAGTCTAATGGTCGGATCGAGGGTAGCAAAAAGCTTATTTTCGACAAGGACTTTCGAATTGGTTAGAAGATTAAAAAGGGTGGATTTCCCTGCATTTGTGTATCCAACAAGACAAGCAGTCGGCCATGGAGACTTTTGTCGGCTACTTCGTTGGATATATCGAGTTTTCTTTACTTCCTCGAGCTCTTTTTTTAATCTATGAATCTTTTCCTGGATACGCCGGCGATCTACTTCAAGTTGAGTTTCTCCAGGACCCCGCGTCCCAATTCCTCCAGTCTGCCGAGAGAGGTGTGTCCATAAACGTGTTAACCTAGGAAGCAGATAGAGCAGTTGGGCAAGTTCGATTTGGAGTTTGCCTTCCCTTGTCTTTGCTCTTTGTGCAAAGATATCTAAAATAAGTTGGGTTCGATCCAGGACCTTACAACCGAAAAGAGAACTCAAATTACGGCATTGAATGGGAGATAGATCGTCATTAAAAAGGACAAAAGAAACCTTTTTTTCTTTACAAATTTCTGCAATCTCTTTTGCTTTCCCTTTCCCAATATAAAAAGGAGCTGTTGGAGAAGAGAGCCGCTGGACAATCCTGTCAATAATAAGTCCACCCGCCGAAATGGCTAATTCTTCTAACTCCTCAAAAGCTTCTTCAAAATTCTTCTCTCCTTTATCTAATCCGACAAGGATACCCGTTTCTTTTTTCTCCTCCTCGACTAAAGATATCATGCTAGCTAGCTCAATAACTCTCTTTTTTTTCTTCCTCCAACCAAACAATTAACCTCTTTGTTTATTTATTTACGAACAAAAAAATTTATTTTTTCAATATAACTTTTAATAAATGAACACTCTTCTTGTTCATTTTTCAACAAACAGTAACTTAAAGAATTCTCCCTTTTGAACCAAGTTTTTTGTCTTTTCCCATAGGCACAATGCTCTCTAAATATATCTTCCATCAATTTTACTTTATTTTTTTCTCTTTGCAGCAAATACTGGCCAATTCGCTTATAACCAATGGCCTGACATCTTTCGATTGCCTCAATGCCTCCGTCTTCAAGGAGCATGCATGTTTCCTTTTCCCATCCGGCTTCAAACATACTCTGGATTCTATTCCTTAAGCGTATTTCTAATTCTGACTTAGGACGATCAATCCAAAAGGCCAATGAAGGAACCACCAACGGAAAAGTTGTTTTTTGCTGCCATTCAATAATAGAGATGCCACTACATTTTTTAACTTCTATGGCTCGAATCACTCTCCTTGGATTGGAACAGTCGATAGAAGATGCGGCTAAAGGATCGATCTGTATTAAAAGCTCTGTTAGTTTTTTCTTATCTAATTTTTCTAATGATTTCCTCAACAGTGCATCCGCTGCAGGTGCCGCACAAAGTCCCCTAGTCATTGCCCGGAAATAAAGACCACAGCCCCCAACTACTAAAATAGCTCGCTTCTGTTGCAGCTCTTTGAATAAATACTCTTTAGCCCATTGGATAAAAAGAAAGACATTAAAAGACTCTTTCCAATCTACTAGATCTATACCCCCATACCTATACCGAATTCTCTCATGTAGAGAAGGTTTTGCTGTTCCTATATCAAGTTTTTTATAAACTTGCATCGAATCAATCGACAAAAGGGATACCCCCGTTGCTTCAGCAATTCTATGAGCGATTGCTGTTTTTCCAGTTGATGTCGCACCAACCAAAAAAAATACTGGTGCCTGTTCCAATGCCATAGGAGGGTAGTTTCTTGAAAAATCTAGATTCATCAGTACAACTCAAAGTACAATCAGATCTTGCTCCACTCCTTCGTATCGTCACTAAAAAAAAATGACCCTTTTCAATTTTTCAACCCACATCTTATTCTTAGACGATAAAAAGGAAAAAAAACCTATGGATTACAAACATTTTTCTGTAAAACTTACCGCCACGGAGAGTGGAAATTACCATCTAAATGCCCAGTTTCATCCCTTTTGGAACAACAAAAAAATAATAACTCTAGATCAAGATTTCCTCAATTGGAAAGAAATTATCGCTGGTGCCCGCTCCCTTTATGAAACAGTATCGAATCTTTTTAGTTGGGCCAAAGAACTCTATAATTCTTTTTATACCAAAGACTTATCCAAAAAAACCGATGCCTGGAATAAAGTGAAAGAAAAATCTCAGCCAACAGATAAAAACTTTTCTACTAAAGAGACAGAAGCAACTCCTCTCAAAGATCTTAACCGCTCGCCCAATAAGGCTCCCAAGGAGAGATTTCAAGAGCCGGATTCAAAACAGAAAATCTCTGCTACTTCAGAAACAGCAAAAAATATGATTCCCGAAGCTAAAAAGAAAGCCCAATCAAAAAAGCAATTGAAAAGCCCTTCATCAAAAGAAGACTTTGTAAAAACGGCTCTTTGTTCTCCTTTGACAAGACACATTCTGAAGACATGTATGGAACTGGGTCAATCCATCCTTAAAGAAAACAACAGTGTAGTAAAAACAGAAGGCCAAAAGAACCGATTTGAAAAGAAAGACTCTTCTCTGAAGACCGACAAAGAAAAGGAAAAATGGTCTATTTGGATTGGGTTTTCAATGTCTGATACAAAACAAGGTTCTACCCCTAAACGAAGCAAAACCCTCTCTTTCTAAAGAGTTCTAAGGAAGCGAATTTTCCCATTATCTATGGAATCCACCCCCTCCATGGAATCCACCCCCTCCATGGAATCCACCGCCATGGGGGCCAACACCATGGAAGCCTCCAGGAACGCCTCTGGCCCCAGGATACCCATGAAAACGTGCGCCTCCATAAAAAGGAGCATGACCATATCCTCTCATAGCAGAAGAAGCCCAATTTCTAGTGGGTAGCCCCTGATGGAACTGAGATCCTCCAAGCCTAGAGTTAGCCATGGAAGATGGGGATGAATGAATTGCTGGAGAATTAAAAGATGTTCCGCCTCCATGTCCCAGAAAAGATCCTCCAGGGTTCATCGCCCTTTGAGTCAAAGTATGAGGGGAAGACCCATAAGATTGAGCACCAAAATTTCTTGACCAATTGCTCTGACTTAGAGGGGATTGTCCATTCAATGTATGCGTTCCCCAAGTTCCAAAATTCCTTGTTGTGTTGAGTGTGTTGAACATATTCCGATTAATAATCGTATTGTTATTAACAATAGTCGTTCTGTTAAACGAACTAACCGAATACCAGGGCATTCCCCACCAGGGTCTTCCAAAAAAGAATCCAAGAGAAATTCCAGGGATAAAAGGATAACCTATTCCAATTCCAAGTCCCCAACCTCCTCCCCAAAATCCTAATCCTATCCCGGCACCCCATCCCCAGCCTACCCATGGATACCAAAGGGGAGCCCACCAATAAGGACCAAAAAACCAAGGAGAATAAGCCCAATAAGGAGGATACCAATAAGGATAATAGGGAGGAGGATAATAAGAAGAGCCCACAGCTCCAGTGTACCCTCTGAAAGCTGATGAATTAGAAGCATTATTATCAGATCTATTGCTTTCTTCCTTATTAGAATTCTCTCCTCTTCTTCCCTGACTAATTGCCTTTTGAACCATTGGAATTTGAGCTTCTACAAACTGAGCAAACTGGTCTGCTCCATCAGCACTGCTTGCAAGTTGTTCCAGTTTCAAAGCTTGAGGAACGGTAATCAGATCATCGGGATTGACATGGAAACGAGAAGCAATTTCATTTTGTTTAGATTTTATTTGCTCAATGGTTCTTCTTACAGATTGAGCATAGTTTCTGGAATTTGTAGCAGCCATTTGCAACTGCATAATAGTCGCTTCAGTTGCGTGCGAAGGATCCGCAAGAAGCCCTTGGACTTGACTCATCCTTCCTTGTTGCTCTGAGTCAGGGGGTAAAGTTGATAATCCAGAAGAAAAAGCAGCACTAAATTCTTTTTTTGCTTTTTGTAATTGGTGCTCATGATAGGCTTGTGAGAAGGAAAAATATGACATCAAAAGAACAACTATTCCCCCAAGCACACTCCCAATTTTTGTTAACATATAGACATCCTTATTAAGTATTTATAAAAAAATAAGATTATAAGTACAAAAGGTCAATAGAGAGCATGGTATAGCTGGATAGCCAATCTTCCCTCTTCTCAAAAAAAAAGTTGAACTACATAGTATCTAAGATGGATGCTCGTCCTAACAAAACCCTTTTCATAGTTCTTTTTATAGGCCTTTTAGTTGTCCTTTTTTCTCTTTTTCTTTTGTATTTTATAGATAAGATCGAAAGAATGTTTCCCAAAAAATTTCCTAAACAACAAAAAATTACTGTTGTCGTTCCTACCCCAACTTCTTGTGAAGGGTATATGAGATTTTTTGAAAGAATCGGAGATGGAGGACAATGGACCTCAGAGTCCGATTTTATTCCCGTTCTTATCGGCAGAAACGGTTTATCGTGGGGTAGAGGATTGCACGACATACAGGAAGGAGAACAAAAAAAAGAGGGAGATGGAAAGACTCCAGCTGGTATCTTTAATTTGGGATTAATCATGGGAGTTGCTAAAGAGCTCCCATTAGGAGCTAGCTGGCCTTTATACCATAAAAAAAGCCCTCTGGATGCTTGGATCGAAGATCCCACCTTACCCCATTATAATCATCTTGTCACTATTTCTGAAGCTTCTTCTCCTCCAACATGGTTTGAAAAGCAACGCCTTCGTATCGAAGATCCGCATTTGGAATGGATGGTCTTCATAGAACATAACTATCCAGATGCTATCCCAGGCATGGGAAGTGCTGTTTTCCTCCATGAAAGATATGGAGAACATACCCCTACTTCTGGTTGTGTCGCAATGGAAAAGGAAAGATTAATCGAATTAATTCGATGGATATCTTATGATGCCAAGCCTAAAATTGTGATCCTCTCTATTCCTGATTATGCTAGGCTTCAAATCCAGTGGGACCTTCCCCCTTTGCACCAAGCCTATCCAGAGGCTTTTCTAATTGTGAATCAAAACAAACAATAAACTGATTGACAAAAGTCGCTACAACAAATACTGTAAGTATTTTGCACCTATTTCCGAAGAAAAGCTCTTAATTGTCCTTACCGATAAAATAGAGTTAAATAGAAAGTTGACTGATACCCAGGGCTTCATGGGTGAGAGGAACTCTGATTTTTTTTATTGTCTGTCGTGATTCTTCCAGAACGCCATTGGAATATCATCAATAGACATCACGCAAGTATCTTTTGGTAGAGCGAAGATTTTGGACATATTCTTGAGCTTTTTCTTTGGAAAGCCCTCCCGCAGTCTCACAAATCCTATGAAGAGCTGCATCAACATCTTTTGCCATCCTATGGGCATCGCCGCATACATACACGTAGGCCCCCTCCTGCAACCAACTCCAAAAGTCTTGAGCATTCTCCAACATCCGATGTTGGACATAAATTTTATAAGACTGATCACGTGAAAAAGCAGTATCGAGTCGAGTCAATACACCCTTCTTTAAAAAATCTTCGAGTTCCTCCTGATAAAAGAAATCCGTGGCACGATGCTGCTCTCCAAAGAAAAGCCAATTTTTCCCTTTCGCTCCTATAGCCATCCTCTCCTGAAGAAAAGCCCTAAAAGGAGCAATCCCCGTTCCAGGTCCTATCATAATCATGGGTGTGTCTGGATCAGAGGGAATACGAAAATTGGGATTAGATCGAATAAAAATAGGAATGGGGACTTTGGGGGAGGCTTCAGCCAGAAAATTAGAACATATACCCCTTCTCCATCGTCCATGTTGAATATATCTCACAACTACCACCGTAAGGTGAACTTCCATTTCATACAGCTTTGGGCTACAGGCAATAGAATAATATCGAGGAGAAAGGGATCTTAAATTTTTAACAAGTTCAAGAGCCCCAATCCCCTTCTTTGGAAAATCGTCAAGAATAGAGTTGATTTCGTAATGCCGATATAAGGCTTCTCGCAATGGAACATTTTCACCACTTGGTGTGGGAACAATTTCTTCTCCGGTATAACCTAATGTTTCAATGATTTCTTGAACAAGCACTGGCCAGTTCGTTGGGAAAACGCCCACGGCATCTCCCGGAAGATAACTCAAATCGGAGCCTTCCAAAGATAACTCCAGATGCCGTGTTTCTTTCTCAGAACCCATTAATGTTAATCGCCTGTTTTCTAACACTCTCGAAGGAAAAGGGTTTTGTTTATTAAAAGGGGGTTGTGGAACTGAAACTTTTTTGGGGGTCAAAGGAACACTTACTTTTTGCCCTTCCCCCTTTGTTTCCACGCTAAGAGCCTGCTCATTCTGATCTGAAATCTGTAAAGAACGTGGCAAAATTTCCAAAACACTATCTATCCATTTGGAAGCCGATTCTTCATAATCCACATCGCAATCAACCCTTGGATAGATCCTTTTGGCTCCCAGCTCTTCCAATCTTTTATCCACATTTTTCCCAGCTTGACAAAAATCTGGATAAGCAGAATCGCCCAATGCCAAAAGGGCGTATTGGAGATTTTCTAATCTAGGAGCCTCTGAAGAAGACAAATACTCCCAAAATTCTCTCGCATTATCTGGAGGTTCCCCTTCCCCAAAAGTACTTATAAAGAAAATAGCATAGGATTCTTTAGTTAAATCAACACTTTTGAAATCAGCTAGATCGATGACCGATACGGGAAACTTTACAGACTGCAACTTCCTCCCCATTCGCTTCGCTAGCTCTTCGGCGTTTCCTGTTTGACTCCCAAAAAATATTTTTATGGTTAAATGATTCGTCCTAGAAGACTCTCCTTCCTTTTGTAGTTCGGTCTGAGGGAAAGAGAGTAAATTAAAGATGAATTCTTCTGCCCATTGACGCGCTACTGGGGAAATTGGTGCCCATTTAGGAATAGAAGGAAAGGGTCTTCCAGCCTCCGCATATTCCATTATGCCAGCCAGGAAACCGCTAATCCACGCTTTCTCTACCAAGGATAGCGGAGCTGTCTCAGGAAGCTTTCGTATGTTCTCTTTTGGTACCAATTCTAAGGAACCCTCCATTTATGTTTTTAAACTACTTATTACAAAAAACCGAAAGCAAAAAGTTTCTATATTCCAAGTATAATTCAAGAAAAAAAAAACATTTTTTGAATTCTTTTTTTAAAATATCACTTTTCGGTTTGGAAGCCTGCGAGGGATAGAGATAAATGGCATCAAAGAGTTTTAAACAGAGCCAAAAGCACAGCAACACAGCCAATATTAACCATAGAAAGAGGAAGAAAAATCTTCCATCCCAAATTCATGAGTTGATCATATCGGAAGCGAGGAAGGGTCCATCGAATCCAAATAAAAAGGAACAAAAATACAAGAATTTTTAACAAAAACACTAACGCCTGGATTAACAACCCACCGATACCAACTCCCTTTGTCAACAACCCAAAAGGCAGACTCCAGCCACCAAAAAACAGTGTAATAATCAAAGCACTTGCAGCCACCATTGCAGCATATTCCCCTAAAAAGAACATACCGAACTTCATCCCCCATATTCCGTATTATATCCAGCCACTAGTTCCTGTTCGCTTTCAGGTAAATCAAATGGCGCTCGATTTGTCTCAGCAAACAAAGCTACCAAAAAGATCAGAAAAGAGATAAAAAGAAAAGGCCACATCGCAAAAAGTTTCCAATCCAAATGTTGCGCAAAAAAGGAATTACCAACCAACCATGTTCTATCTGAAATTTAACAATATCAGAAAAATTCAAACTTCCCGTCAAAAGAAATACAGGTATGACCGAAAACCCAAGAGCTACTTCATAAGAAATCATCTGAGCGGTAGACCGTATACCTCCTAGGAAAGCGTATTTTGAATTGGAAGCCCATCCAGCAAGGACAATCCCATAAACGCTCAAAGAGCTGATAGCAAATGCCCATAAGACGCCAGCTCCTGCATTGATAATGACTCCAGGCTGAGGAACAACGATCTTCAAAGAAGAGATCGTCACTGGATCAATGGATGCAAAGGGAACAAGACCAATAATTACTAACGGAGGGATAATGACAAAAAAAGGAGCGAGCGTGTAATAAAATTTTTTTACAACTCCAGGAACAAATTGTTCTTTAAGCATGAGTTTAAAGGCATCGGCAATAGGTTGGCCTAATCCCCAAAAACGTCCTTTAAGAAAAGGAAGTCCCACGCGGTTAGGTCCCACTCTATCCTGAATGGCAGCGCATATTTTCCTTTCGGCCAAAACGGTATAAGCAACAATGCCTAAAAGAACACCAACAACAACGGCAATCTTAATCACCGTGCTAAGAATAAAAACAGTCAAAGAACCATCCATTACTAAACTCTCTTTCTTATAGAATTGATCGGTTTTTTAACTTTTGACTTAGATCTATCCCTAAATCCCCTACTGTATTCCAAGAAAGACTATCAAACAGGTCGATTTCTTTGGACATGGCATCAAAAACATCACTAATTTTTTCAAAGACCCTCTCCTTCAAACCAACCAAAAGGAGCAGATCTCGTAAAATTCTCCAATCCTCTCTGGCTCTTCCTGGACAGAGAATAGCTTTATGCAGTTTCTGTAACCTACCGGCAATATTGATCATCGTTCCACTTTTTTCAGCAAAACTCGCTCCTGCCAACAAAACATTTGCTTTGTGCACTGCTGGCCCCGGAATCAGCCCTTGCCAAACATAAAAAGAAAGGTAAGAAAGAATATCCTCCTGAATGCCAACTTCTTCAGGATTTTCATGAATGGCAAAAAGACAATTGATTTCTTTAGCTCGAATCTTATTTTTTAATTCTTCAATCCTCGTTCCTTCCTTTCCAATGCCAATACTTATAGCTCCTTTGGTATTAGGATTGAGATCGGCACTTCTAAGGAGTCCATCCGCAACTCCTTTTCTTGGAACAATTTCTGAAAATATTTCTGTCCCTTTTCCTAAAGTCTCCATGAGCTTTTTTACTAGATAAAGCTCTTCACAAGTAAGCCTTGCAGAAACCAGAAAAGCGATTTCTGAAGGAGGAAATTCCATGAGCCTTTGAGCAACAGTTCGTAAGGCTTCTGACCATTCAAGAGGAAACAGCGATCCATTCAGATGGGAAGCAGGCTCAGTCACCCTTCTTTTGCTATGAATATAATGGAAGCCAAGTCTCCCTTGGTCACACATCCAATGAGAATTTACTTCCTCGTTGACCCGTGGGGTTAATCGATAGACTACGTTTTCTCTACTGCCTATGATAATATTGCATCCAGTAGCACAATCCGTACAGATACTTTTAGCTTCCCTCAGAAACCAAACTCTCATTTTGAAACGAAAATCCTTGCTCGTCAAAGCACCTACTGGACATATATCCACCGTATTCAGCGAATAATTACTATCAAAGACCTTCCCTGGATAAACTGTTAATGTAGAATAGCTGCCACGATTCACAAAACCTATCACATCTTGCTTGGCAATCTCTCTGGCAAAACGAATACATCTAGAACACAAAATGCATCTTTCATCATCAAGAATAATCCTCGGCCCAAAATCAACACGCTTGGGTTTCTTTACTTTTTCTTCTACAAACCGACTCCTTCCTTTACCAAAATCATATGCATATTCCTGCAACCGACATTCTCCTGCTTGATCGCATATGGGACAATCCAAGGGATGATTAATAAGAAGAAATTCCATCACTCCCTCTTGGCAATCTTTAACGAGTTTCGAGCTTGTCCTAATAGCCATTCCTTCGGTGGCTTGAGTGGCGCAGGCAATCTGCGGCCTAGGTAGCCAATTAATTACAGGCATTCCTTCAGCATCCATAATAGGCTTACGATTTGCATCTAGCTTCGGCATGCCCATTTCGAAAAGGCACATCCGACAGTTGCCCGCAATGGAAAGTTTAGGATGATAGCAGTAGTGAGGAATAAACTTGCCAAATCGTTTAGCTACTTCAATAACATTTAAGCCTTTGGGAACTTTAACCCATTGTCCATCGAGCTGAACATTTACAAGAGGCGTCTCTAAGGGAGGCAAGTCATGATTAAAAGGATTTTTGATTAAAGCACTCATCTTCGATACACCGTTGGCTTTGTTATAATCAATTTAAGCAGTCCTAGTTGTAACAGGTTCTAGAATTTCCAAAGAAGACTCTCTTCTTTGCTTAGCCTCAAACTCTTCTCCAAACATTTCCACAAAACTTTGCACAGGCCAAGCACAAGCCTCTCCAAAGGCACAAATGGTTCTACCCGCAATATGATTAGCTACTTCAAGAAGCAATTTACTATCTTCAGGCCTTCCTCCACCGCTACAGATTCTATCAAGCATCTTCTTCATCCACAGAGAGCCTTCCCTACACGGAGTACATTGTCCACAGGATTCATGGGCGTAAAACTCAGCAATGTTCCGCAAGCATTCAACCATATCCCGTGTATGATCCATTACTATTATTCCCCCTGATCCTGACATGGAGCCAGTAGCAGCAACAGTATCAAAATCTAAAGGGATATCCTCTAGCCCCATTTCAATCATTTCTGTCGATCCATCCTCTTTTTTTCTAGGAATCTTGTATTTTTTATCGGCTCGTAAAACTTTTGCAGACGATCCACCAGGAATTACTGCTTTGAGCTTGTTACCATTTCTAATTCCGCCACAGACCTCATAGAGAAGCTCTCCAAAAGTGATGGCTCCACAAGGATATTCATAGTAACCAGGCTTATTGACATCTCCACTTACACACCATATTCGAGTGCCTGTATTATTTGGAGTGCCTATCCGGGCATATTCAGCCCCTCCCATCTCCACAATATGCTTTACATGACAGAGTGTCTCCACATTATTGACGATGGTTGGGCACATATATAAGCCTAGTACTGCAGGAAAATAAGGGGGTTTGATTCTTGGATAGGCTCTTTTTCCCTCTAAAGATTCTATCAAACCGGTTTCTTCACCACAAATATAGGCTCCAGCTCCACGAAAAACATAAATTTCTAGATCATACCCACTGCCCAGAATATTCTTCCCTAAAAAATTTCTCTCTCTTGCTTCTGCCAAAGCCTTTTCAAGAATCTCAGCACCTTTTGCAAATTCTCCCCTTATATAGATATAAGCTAAATGGGCTCGATTGGCATAGGCACTGATTACCATGCCCTCAATCAGCTGATGCGGATCTTTATAAATAATCTGTCTATCCTTAAATGTTCCTGGCTCCGATTCATCCGCATTGCAAAGTAAATAGACAGGTTTTGTGTTTTTTTCATGATTAATGAAGCCCCATTTAACTCCTGTAGGGAAACCTGCCCCCCCTCTGCCTCGTAAGCCTGATATCTTAACTTCTTGAATGATCTGATCAGGTGCCATGGCAAGAGCCTTTTTCAAAACTTGATAGCCCCCATGCCTCAGATAGCAATCTATATCGACCGTGTAACCAGGCTCATCGGCATGCTTAAGTATAAGTCTATATTCAGCTTTAGGCATGCGTTTAAAACTCCTCTTTTTTCTTTTCCCTCATTAAATGATTAAGTATCGCATCAATTTTAGTTTGAGTCACATCCATCCATTCTTCTTCGTTGAGCATCATCACAGGGGCGTTTCCACAGGCAGCAAGACATTCAACAAATTCTACAGAAAACTTTCCATCTTCGCTTACATAAACATGATGCCCAACTTCATTAACGGTTTTGCAACTTTTTTTGATATATTCAAAAATTTCGTAGCTCCCAGCCAGAGCACAGGAAAGTGTCCTACAAACTTTAAATTGATAATGCCCCAGGGGCCTTTGACGAATCATCGGATAAAAAGTTGCAATTTCCTCTACCGCTATTGGTTCTAAATCCAATTTTTCGGCAATCCACTGGACCCCTTGAGGCGAAACAAATCCAAAATGCTTTTGCCATAAATGCAGTAGCGGCAAGGAAGCACTTCTTTTAGAAACTGGATATTGGCTAATGATCCTTTCAGCCTCTTCAATAAAACTTTCTTCTAACTGAGGAACATCTTTTTCTGTCGCATTCATTTTTCCATGCCTTACAAATTCAAGCAATACAAATAAAACATGCCTCTATTTTTCTGAATAATCGGGCAGGCTCCGTTCACCTATCACACTCTCCCATGACAAAATCCAAACTCCCCAAAATAGCTACTACATCGCTTAAAAGATGCCCTGGAAGAATTTTAGGCAATATACTTAAATTAACAAAGGATGGAGATCGAATTTTTAAACGATAAGGCACCCCTCCGCCTTTACTCACAATATAAAAACCTAGTTCTCCCTTTGGATTTTCTCCTCCAAAATATACTTCACCAACAGGTGCATCCACTCCCTGGGTTGCAATAATAAAATGTTGAATCAGCTCCTCCATTTTCGTCAAAACATCAGCTTTTTTAGGCAGATACCCCCTAGGTTCATCCACAGCTATCGGCCCCATGGGGATATCCGATAAGGCTTGTTCTAAGATCCTGCAACTTTGCCTCATTTCTTCAATTCTCACCATATATCTATCAAAACAGTCTCCCACACTCCCCAAAGGCACCTCAAAATCATATTTTTCATATCCAAGATAGGGATTTTTTTTCCTTAGATCATGATTGACCCCACTGCCTCTTAAATTCGGGCCAGTCAAGCCATAATCAATAGCGTCTTCTTTGGATATGACACCAATGTTTTGAGTCCGATCAACAAAAATTTTGTTCTTAGTTAAAAGGCCTTCTATCTCGTCCACTTTAGGCAAAAACTGTTTGACAAACTCTTTTACTTTTTCAGGCCATCCCGGAGGCAAATCCCTACTTAACCCACCAATTCTCGTATAGGTTGTTGTAAATCTAGCTCCCGTAAGCTCTTCAATTAAAGTATAGATCTTCTCTCGTTCTGTAAAAGTATAAAGAAAGACAGAAACAGCTCCACAATCCATCGCATACGCCCCAAGGCCCATTAAATGAGAAGAAATTCTAGCAATTTCGGCACAAATCACACGAATCACCTGTGCTCTAGGAGGAACTTCCCAACCTAAAAGTTTTTCAACCGCGCAAGCATAGACCACATTATTGGCTAAAGGAGCAAGATAGTCGAGTCTATCAGTATAAGGTATAAATTGATTATAATGCATATTTTCGGCTATCTTTTCATCCCCCCGGTGCAAATAGCCCACTTCAGGAATAGCTTTGGTAATAACCTCGCCATCTAATTCGAGAATAAGTTGGAACACACCATGGGTACTTGGATGAGAAGGACCCATGTTTAACACCAGTCTTTCTCCTTCAGGCGCACCGGAAACTTCTTCCGCTCTTCTAAGAAGCTCTCCTATATCGGGAACTTCCATGCGGACTTCTCTAGTTAGATGTTCAGACATATGGTTCTTTGCTAATTATTCTTTTTGAAGCAGGGGTAGCTTTTCTGATTCTTTAATCTCTTCCAGTTCCTCAAGATTTTCTTCACTCCACTTAGCTCTTGGTTCTCTTTGATCCGACAACGGTGCAGGAGAAGAGACAAAAGGACCTCCATCCAGAGGGGCTGGTCGAGCAAAGGCTATGGGACTCTGGTCTGTTGGTTTTCCTTCCACAGGAAAATCCTTCCTAAGCGGGAAATAGGGATAACCTTCCCACATCAAAATCCGACGTAAATCAGGATGGCCTTCAAAAATAATGCCAAACATGTCGTAGGCTTCTCTTTCATGCCAGTTAGCAGTCGGATAAACAAAAGAAAGGGTGGGAACGATCGGATTGGCTTCACTCACTCTTCCTTTGATCCTCAAAGGAACGCCTTTTTCTAAATTGTAGAAATGGTAAACAACCTCAAATCTAGGCTCCTCTCCTAAATGATCTACCCCTGAAATATCTAGAAGCAAAGAAAATCCTTTTTCTTCCTTTAAAAACCTGGCAACTTCCTGGATCATAGATAAATCCATTATTAAAGTCCATTCACCACGAAATTCTTTGACTTCCAATAGTTTCGCAGGGAAGAGGTTCTGAATTTCTTTGGCTAATGGGAAAGATAATACAGACATAGACTTTACCTGCTTTCTCTTTTTTTTAAGCTTCTACTTGTTTCAAGTGACGTAAGGAAGCTTCCTTATCTATTTTTTGTTGAAGCTTGATCAAGGCATCCAGCAGAGCTTCTGGCCGAGGAGGACACCCAGAAACATACACATCCACAGGGAGTAGCTGATCAATGCCTTGAAGGACCGAATAGCTCCTATACATTCCTCCACTGGAAGCACAGGCACCCATAGCAATTACCCACTTTGGATCCGGCATTTGTTCATAAATCCTTTTTACCGAATAAGCCATTTTATATGTCACGGTGCCTGCTACGATCATCACGTCACACTGCCTTGGAGAAAATCGCATCACTTCAGCCCCAAATCGAGAAATATCAAATCTAGCACAAGCCGAAGACATCAATTCAATAGCGCAACAGGCAAGTCCCATTGGCATAGGCCATAAAGAATTTTTCCTCATCCAATTGATCGCCGCATCAATCCTAGTTACTACTACATCTCCTTCGAGCGGGGAATTAAAAGCTACGGAGGTTGTTTGTGCCATATGTAAGAAAACTAAATTAAAAAAAATTATTCAATCAAGAAAAAAGAAGAAAAACTTGTAAAAGACAAATTAGGGCGATTTTATTTTTCCAATGCATATATTTCTCTACTAATTATATATTATAATCATTTTTAATAATATATGCAGAAAAAATTTATTTTATTTATATGCACTGGAAATATCTATAGGAGTCGATTCGCTCAAGCAATTTTCAATTTTCATGCTTTGCAACACTCTCTCTGTTGGGAGGCTTTTTCAAGAGGAATTGTCGCCTCAAAAACGCCTGGGCTTCTTTCGCCTTTTGTTAAAGAAGCCCTGATTCAAAAAAATATCCCTTTATCTTTTGCTGGGACAGATCCAGTACAACTTCATATTCGAGATCTTCAAAATGCTACCCTTAGAATTGCTTTGAAGGAAGAGGAGCATAAGGAGCCTCTTAAAAATCTATTTCCCGGATGGGAAAAAAATTGTCTTTTTTGGCATGTTGGCGATATCAATCTCATTCCTCCAGAAAGAGCTTTAAGGATGATTGAAAGCGCCACTCTTCAAATTGTCGACACTCTCCTACAGATAGAGAAAGAAAAAAATAACGCATCACTAATTTGTGGTTTTGAAAATATAATCCATAAACGATGATTGCTTGAGCATTATCTTTACCCATGCTAAATATGAATTTCTCCAGTTCCTATCAAATGCAGTGGACATTCCGTTCTGACAGCTTCAAAATGGAAACAAAACAGCATTCAACCCTTCTATAGCAATGACAAATATTATTTCCACACAGATCAATCCAAGCCTGACAAAACTAACTCCTTACGAACCAGGGAAACCGATTGAAGAACTCGCTAGAGAATACGGCTTCAGTCCCAATGAAATCATTAAACTGGCCTCGAACGAAAATCCCTTAGGTCCTTCTCCTTTCGCAGTGGAGGCAATCGCTAAAAATCTCCATAAAATCCATCTTTATCCAGATGGCAATGGATATGCTCTAAAAAAGGCTTTGGCCGCTTCTTTGGACATCGACACCGAGAACATCGTTTTAGGAAATGGGTCGAACGAAATTATTGAATTGCTCTTTCATCTTTTTGCATCTTCCCCAACAGAAGAAGTCCTTTTTTCTAAATATGCCTTTGCCGTTTACAAGCTCATGGCTGAACTGTTCGGAGCAAGCTTTAAGGAAGTTGACGACCGTTCCTTTTCTCATGATCTTCAATCAATACTTCACTCTATAGGACCAAAGACCAAGCTCATTTTTATTGCTAATCCAAACAATCCCACCGGTACTCGAATTCCCAATGAACAACTTTACGAATTTTTGGACGCTGTTCCTGAGCGTGTTGTCGTTGCGATCGATGAAGCGTACATCGATTTTGTCCCCGATCCCCCTCAAACTCTTTCTTTTATCAAAAAAAGAGAAAATATCGTCATCCTCCGGACTTTTTCAAAGATGCATGGTCTTGCCGGTTTGAGAATCGGCTATGGTATCGCTCCAAAAAGTATCGCCAATTACTTACAAAGAGCAAGACAGCCTTTTAATACCAATTTTCTGGCGCAAGTGGCTGCGACTGCAAGTCTTGAAGACAAACAACATATCCTCCAGACTCTAAAAATAACTGAAGAAGGCAAGAAAAGGTTGGAAGATGGATTCAATCGATTAGGTTTGCGTTTTATTCCTTCGAGTGCAAACTTTATTCTCGTTCATGTTGGAGATGGAGATTATGTTTTTAAATCTTTTTTAAAAAAAGGAATCATCATCAGGCCAATGAAAAGCTATGGATTGGCCGAGTGGGTGAGAATAACTGTGGGCACCCCAGAACAACTCTCAAAACTGTTGGAAGCATTCCCCTCCATTCTGCTTCCCCTCCGTACTCTTGACAAAAAGTGAACAAAAAGACTTTTCCAATAGATACAATTACTATTATTGGACCAGGGCTCATTGGAGGATCTATAGCGAAAGCAGTCAAAGAAAGAGGGCTATGCAAAAAACTAGCGATTGCAGCCAGAGAGGAAGAACTCGATGTAGTAAAAAGATCTGGCCTTGAAGCTGATCTGTATAGTCAACTTGCTTCTTCCATTGCAGGAGCCGATCTGGTTGTGATCTGTGTCCCTTTTGATGCTCTAAAAACTATTTTACTTCAGATTAAAGACCATATCGAACCTCAAACCGTTATCACCGATGTCATTAGTGTAAAAAAAGAAGTCATGACTCTGTTTTCTGAATTCCTTGGAGAAAAAGTAGAATGGATCGGAAGCCATCCGATGGCAGGCAGTGAAAGATCCGGTTTCGACGCTGCTAACAGCTCCCTTTTCGAAGGATCAATAACAATCCTTACGCCTGCCAATCATGTTTCTCCGCTGGCTATCGATTGCTTAAAAACTTTTTGGGAGAAACTTGGCTCCCTACCCATCGCACTGTCAGCAGAAGAGCACGATGCACTGGTTTCCGAAATAAGCCACCTGCCCCATCTTCTAGCTGCCGTTCTTATTGAATCAGTAAGCAGCGAAAGTCTCCAGCTTGTCGGCCCAGGATTTAAAGATACAACCCGCATTGCTGCAGGCTGTCCGAGATTGTGGAAATCCATATTAATGGCCAATCGACATTATGTCCAGAAGGTTGGAGAAAAATTTATTCTACAATTTCAAAACGCTTTGCACATATTGCAGCAAGGAGATGAAAATGCTCTTTTTGAACTATTGAACAAGGCACAGGCTATTAGAAAAAGACTAGAGAAAAAATAAATCATTCTTATATATTTCATAAAATTCATAAAAAAAATAGCGCTATGCATCTGCCCTTTAGTCTATTTCTAGCCCTTCGCTATCTGCGTCCAAGAAGAAGTTTTGTCTCGGTTATCACTCTTTTGTCGGTTCTTGGAGTCAGCTTGGGGGTTGCTGTCCTAGTTATCGTCCTTTCTGTGATGGCTGGATTCAGTCTTGAACTTGAAAAGAAGATTATCGGATTTAATGCCCACCTAGTGGTATCCAATGGAGAAATTCTCACCCGACCTCAAGCTATCATGGAACTTGTAGAGAAAGACCCGCTGGTAGTTGGGGCAGCTCCCTTTGTTAGTGGACCGGTAATGGTTGAGTACGCCAGCCGTATCACGACGCCTATTTTACGCGGAATAAACATTGATCTAGAAGAGAAGGTTATACCAATAAAAAAATTTCTTATTGCCGGAAGTTACGACTTGGAAGGAGAGTCGGTTATCGTTGGGGAAGAATGGGCCAAGCATAGCGATGCTTACCTTGGAGATAAAGTCCTGATTTATGCCCCTCGGCACTTCCAGGCTTTCAGAGACAATTACCAAAAAGGCAAACAAACTACTATCTTGCCTTCAGAATTTACCATTACCGGTATTTTCAGGACTGGCCTTTACGAATACGATGCCAGTTATTTTATAACTTCCTTAGCCAACGCTCAATATTTGTACAGTCTTGGCAATGGCGTGCATGGGGTTTCTATTCGTATTCAAAATCCTCTAGCTGCGAATAAAGTTAAAGAACGGCTGAATCTCCAACTTCAACCCCCTGAAGAAGCTTTGACATGGATAGATCAAAATAAACCTCTTTTTTCGGCGATAGCGATCGAGCGCATCGCCATGACTTTCATTTTGTTTTTTATAATCATCGTGGCCGCTTTTGGATTGTGCAGTACACTCATTACCATTACTGTCCAAAAAAGCAAAGAAATCGGTCTACTGAAGGCCCTAGGTGCTCGAGATGATCAAATCCTATCCATTTTCGTTTTGCATGGATTTATTGTGGGTGTTTTCGGTACCCTGCTAGGACTTGTCTTAGCCAGCTTCTCCCTATATTATAGAAATAGCTTTAGAGATTTTATTGGAAAGCATTTAGGCATCGACCTTTTTTCGGCTGATGTGTATCATTTTTCAACAATACCGATGGTAATAGATCCTCTACTGGTTGCCGGAATTAGTTTTGGGGCTATTGTCATCTGCATATTCGCGGCTTGGATCCCTGCAATGAATGCAGCGAAGTTAACTCCAGCAAAAGCGCTGCGTTATGAATAATTATGTTCTTGAAGCTCGTTCCATCAGCAAATCCTATATACTTGGCTCTGCCTGTATTGAAGTGTTGTCTAAACTCAGTGTTCGATTTGAAGAAGGCCTTTTTTTTACCATCCAGGGGGCTTCAGGATCAGGCAAAACGACTCTTCTGCAACTCCTTGGAGGATTAGAAAAACCAGATAAAGGCTATATCCTTTACCGAGGAGAGAATATATTGCAACTGTCTGCCAAAGAATTGGCCAAATGGCGGGCAGAAACAATAGGATTTGTTTTTCAATCTTATCATCTCCTGCCAGAGCTTTCGGCTCTTGAAAATATAGAGCTGCCCGCATTAATCATTGGAAAAGGTAACCAAAAAAAAGCTATGGAACTATTAGAAGCCGTTGGACTGGAGAAAAGAGCCAACCATCGACCCAATGAGCTTTCGGGAGGCGAACAACAAAGAGTAGCTATTGCTAGAGCTTTAAGGAACGATCCTCCAGTGATTCTAGCCGACGAACCAACAGGAAACCTGGATGGAGAAACTGGTAAACAGATCATCCATCTACTCTTATCCATTCAAAAAGAAAAAAACAAAACACTCATTCTTGTAACCCATGAAAGAGAGATTGCAACTTTAGGAGATAAACAACTCTTGCTTAGTCATGGAAAAATAACTGAAATAGAAAGTAAGTTTTCAACTTAAATCTTAGGGATTCCCTTTATTGTCTACCTTATGATGGATCAAATAAAATGAAGGAAACGGTATTATGAAAATCTACATCAATGGTCTTTTTTATCCAAAAGAAGAGGCTAAAATTTCGGTATTCGATCATGGACTGCTCTACGGAGATGGGGTCTTTGAAGGAATCAGAGCGTATAACCGGCGTGTATTTCGGTTAGAAAGGCATATTGAAAGACTCTTTTATTCTGCCAAAGCCATCAATCTATCCATTCCTTTATCCCCGGAAGAATTCTCCGAAGCTATTCTAGAAACCTGTAGGCAAAACGAGATCGAGAATGGTTACATCCGAGCTGTCGTTACCAGAGGGATAGGTGATTTAGGACTCAATCCATTACACTGTCAACAACCTACTATCTTCATTATTGCTGATAAAATTTTGCTTTATAATCCAAAAATCTATCAAGAAGGCCTTACCGTTCGAACCGTCTCCACACGTATATCGTCTCATAGCTCAATTAGTCCTGCCATCAAATCCTTAAACTATCTAAATAAGATATTAGCAAAAATTGAAGCTAATCTTTCAGGAGCCGATGAAGGACTTTTGCTCAACCAACTCGATCATATTGCCGAATGTACGTCTGAAAACATCTTTTTAGTTAAGAATGGTATCGTGATGACCCCCCCAGTATCCGCAGGCCTCTTACCAGGCATTACAAGAGAAACCATTCTTAGCTTGGCAAAAGAGATGGAATTGAAAACGGAAGAAAAAAATCTAGTCCTATATGACATTTGGACAGCAGAAGAAGTTTTTATTACTGGAACTGGAGCTGAAATTGCTCCTGTCGTCGAAGTGGATGGAAGACCCATAGGCAAAAGAAAGCCCGGCGAGATCACCCTTCTCCTTATGAAAAAATTTAGAGAGTTGACACAGCATTCAGGTGTCCATATTTACGCCAAGGAAGACTCTTAAGCGATCAAGTGGGTAAGCTTACTTTGGCTCTTAGGCCCTGTACTATTCTATTTCACTGGGAAGTCCTTGGAAGCAGAGAGTTGATGCACCACCTGGAGGAACTGACTCTGCCTATCCGCAGCCGATTTGCCTGCATGCTCTCAGCACATCAACAAGATCCTTGCATTTTCCAAAACAGTTAGCAAGACATCAGCAGTACCTACTTTTATGCTTTTTTCAAAGGATACAGGCAGGACACCGCTAGAATGTTCCATTGCCGCACTCGAAGCCACAACCAGCATAGTCTATGTGGAAACTCGCCTTGCCAATAGAGGCTGGATATGCCTCACTTCCTCTCCTTTTCTCTTTCCATCAATTGCTAAACAAGATCCTAACTCCTTATTGTTTAAGTTTACAGGCTAGAAATAAAGTAAATGCCTAGCCATGCTACAAGAGGAAAGTTCAGATTCCCTGCGCAAACAATCCACTGCATCTTTCTTTTGTCAGTCAAAAGATTTCGGATATGATATAAGTAATTATAAACTACCTTTGTATTTTTTTTTAAATCAAGATATTAATAGTATCTAAACTTATGAAATGCGCTTTTTGTAATGAAACAGCTACTGTTCATCTCACTCAAATTGTGGGAGAGAAAATGCAGAAAATAGATCTGTGTGAGAAATGCGCCAAAGAGAAAGGAATCACGGACTCTATGGCCTTTTCTCTAACCGATATGCTTCTTGGAGATGAAACGGCTAAAAATCATATTCATGAAGGAGAACTGAGTTGTCCTCAGTGTGGATTTACTGAAACCGATTTCAAGAAAACAGGAAGACTCGGTTGTCCCGCCTGCTACGAAACTTTTTCCGAGATTATTGAAACCATCCTTAAAGACATGCATAAGGGAGTGGTTCATAAAGGAAAGACTCCAAAAAAGTTTGCAAAAACCCAGTTTTACCAAACCAAAATCAAACGCCTTCAAGAAGATTTAAAGAAAGCTGTAGCTCAAGAAAAATACGAGGAAGCAGCTACGATTAGGGATGAAATAGCGCAGCTAGAAAATCTTATAAAATCCTAAATCTGCTGAGATGAATCTCTACGCTCTTCCTCAAAAACCCTACTGTTTTAGGGTCGAAATGCCCAAATAGTTAAAGAGGAAAAAACAGTAAACAGTAGCCAAAGATAAGTTGTGGTTTTGTCTTCTTCCGCAACAAAGAGGGCAGTTATTTTTTAAAGTTTATAAAAGAAAGAACCAAATATTACATCACTTTTAAAACCGAGGTTATCATGGGAAAAAGCTTTATTGGAATCATTGGTCTTGGGGTTATGGGTAGGAATCTTGCCCTCAACATTCTTGATCATGGCTTTACTGTTTCTGGCTTTGACAAGGATCACTCTAAAGTCATTGCCCTAAAGGAAGAATCCAAGGGGATGGCTTCTTCTTATGATTCAGTGGAGAATTTTATTCATTCACTAGAAAAACCAAAAAAAATCTTATTTTTTGTTCCTGCAGGTCCTATCGTTGATCAAGTCATTGAAGAGCTGCTCCCTTTTTTGGAAAGTGGCGATATCCTCATTGACGGAGGCAATTCCTTCTTCCGTGATACGGAAAGGCGACAAAAGGAGTTAAAAAACAGAAACATCTTTTTCATTGGCATGGGGACATCTGGGGGAGAAAGCGGTGCCCGTCATGGACCTAGCCTTATGGTTGGAGGAGAGAAGGAGGCCTATGAACATTTGAGAACGTTGCTAGAGGCCATCTCAGCGAAAGTTGAAGGAGAGCCTTGTGTGGACTACATGGGTAGAGGGGCAGCAGGTCATTATGTAAAGATGGTTCATAACGGAATCGAATATGGAATCATGGAGTTAATTGGAGAATGTTACGACTTTGCGCATAGAGTCCTCAAGTTGGATGAAAAGAAAATTTCAGATCTTTTTGAACAGTGGTCTAAGGAAGAACTAGCTAGTTATTTGATGGAAATAACTGTCCATATTTTACGGAAAAGAGACGATAAGTCCAACGACCTATTGTTACATAAAGTCCTCGATGTTGCTAGACAACTTGGAACAGGCGCCTGGACTTCTGAAGAAGCTTTTTCGCTCCAAGTTCCTGCCCCAATCATTGATGCAGCTGTTACCATACGCAACCTTTCTTCTCGAGTGGAAGAACGAAAAGCGTATGGCCAACATTTTAAATCAGGTCTAGTAAGTGAAATTTCGGAAGAAACTTTTTCTTCTCCTTTTTATGAAGAGCTAAAGAAAGCTCTTTTTTTAGGCATCATTTGTACGTATGCCCAAGGTTTTTCCTTGCTGAGTGAAGCTTCCAAAAGATACGGTTATGCCATTGACATGGAGAAAGTGGCAAAAGTGTGGAGAGGAGGATGCATTATCCGTTCGCAGTTTTTAGAAAAAATTCGCGCGGCTTTCCAAGGCAACCCTCAATTGTCCAATCTCTTATTAGATCCTAATATTTTTAGTGAAATAAAAGAAAAAAATCTCCTTAGTTCTTTGCGAAACTTCTGTTTATACGCAATTAAAGTCGGCCTTCCGGCGTATGCATTTCTTTCTTCACTAAGCTATATTGATGCTTTCCGAAGTGAAAAATTACCAGCAAATTTAATACAACTCCAACGCGATTATTTTGGTTCCCACACCTACGAAAGAATTGATCTGGAAGGAACATTTCACACAATTTGGGAATAACTTGACTTCAAATAGGAAATTTTCTCAAGATAGCCTATATGAAAATCGCTCTAGGATCTGATCATGCAGGATTTCATTATAAAGAGAAGGTAAAAAAATTCTTAGAAGAGTCATGTCTCGAAGTCATTGATTGCGGAACATTTGCTGCTGATCCTCCAGTAGATTATCCCGATTATATTAGGCCAGCTGCTTTATTGGTCGCCCAAGGGAAAGCCGATAGAGCAATCGTTTTTGGAGGTTCGGGCAATGGAGAAGCTATGGTCGCCAATAAAGTCAAAGGGATACGCTGTGCCTACTGTTTTAATGAGGAATCGGCACGCCTAGGCAGGCTCCATAATGATGCAAATGCTATTTCGATGGGAGAAAGATTAATTTCTGAAGAAATGGCTTTGAAGATTGTTAAAATTTTTCTAGAAACCCCTTTCGAAGGTGGTCGACATATTCAACGAATCAAAAAAATGATGGAGTACGAAAACGCCTAGAAACTCTCTGCCATCTAGGTGCAAACTTTCTTCTTCCTCAAATCATAGAGGGCTCGTCCTCTGCCAAAAGAGAGCATCCATGGTCTAAAGAGATGAGAATAATACCCTCTACCCACTTCTAGAAAAAAATACCTGTCTTTCTTGCGATTAGCCTCTAGCGGGTGGAAGAAGTAGCGCTTCTGAAGGCTCAGTCATTTGCAGCTTCTTACCAAAGGGATTGTTATTTAGCGCAAAGACCAACCCATCATTTGAAGAAGCTTCTTTAATTGTGGTATTCTTCTTGCCGCTCGTTCTACTTCCTTAGAGCCGATTCGTCTGCGTAAATCATCCTTTGTTTGGGGTTTTTCATATTCAGGCCATTCCCTTTGTAGCATTGCTTGGACGTTGTTTGCTGTAAGGGATGGATATTCCTGTTCATTAAGAAGATGCATCAGCAAAAATCCTTCATGATTGGGTTTTTGCCAGATAATAGAAAAGCCGTTTTCTTCGGCTTTTTCTTCTGCTTTCTGACATTCATCGGGATTGGCGCTACACACGTCATCATCAATGAGAATCACCTTCTCTTTATAGGACTCCTTCCTTGCTTTATTAATCGCTTCTTTAACCATTGAACTCGGCCCACCCCCTCCTAAACAAAAAGGTCTAAGAACAACGGATAGGGGTGGATTCTGTTCCTTTGCCAGCTCGTTAAGAAGAGCCACGTATCCTTGCTCGCTTTTGCCTTCACAAGCAACAAAGATATTTTTTTTCTTAGCCCTGTAAAAAGGGGAACGCATTTCTTCATCCAATGTTTGGGAGAGCACCATAGGCACCGTGCCAATAGCCACGAACAAAGTCTTCACTTTTACGAATACCTTTTATGTCAGCTAGCCGGTACATCCTTGTATACCCTTCTTTTGGGGTTTTCTCGCACAAAAGGATTTCCTCTTTTTGGAGTTCATTTAACAGTAGAACATTGTGGCAGCTAAAGAATAGCTGTGCGTTGTGGCGATTCTTTTGGGGATCCCAAAACCAACTGATAATCTCTCGAAGCACTTCTGGGTGAATGGAAGCATCAAGCTCATCAAGAACGGCAATCCCTCCAGTATTCAAAGCTATCCAAAGACGTGGAAAAGAGCGAATAAATGACTGGGTGCCATTGCTTTCAAAACCCCATGGAATTGGTTCATTTAAGCCCTGATGTTTAAAAATAAGCTCCCCATTGTCAGAAACCGTTAGTTCAAGAAGTCTTAAATCCAGCCGGCGCAGTTCCCGGTTAGCATCTTTCAAAAGATCTGGATGCTGTCGAAATAAAAAAATCAGCGACGGAGGAGTCAGATCTGCCTCCCAAAGATTGGATTGAAATCCCTGCAAAGCCTTTTGGAACTCAAGAGCTATCTGATGCCCTAGCTGCGCATAGGTGGAAATGACGCTTGTGTTTGGACGAACTTTAATAGTGGGAGTGGTTTGGATGATTGGAAATAAATTGCTTCCTTTGACTGTTCCATCACTCCCCCGCTCAAATACTAGAAAGGGCTTCCGTCTCGTGCTGGGTTGATAAAAAAGAGATTCTTTTGTGACCGAGGAAGGAAACGATCCTTTCTGGCTTTGAATTTCAAGCTCATACCGATACACTCCCGGGGATACGTTGCTCCCTCTGTTTCGGGAAATAGCGGTCTTCCTCCAATTTCCACTGCAAGCCGCGTTGGATTTTTTGCCCAATGTTCGTTTTTAAATGAAAAAGTCGGCAGGGGCTGATTTGGTGGAAATTGGAAGCTGTCTCTAGCAAACAAAGCCAAAAACGCAATCGCCCGAAGGAACACCGTTTTCCCAGAAGCGTTGGGCCCAAAGACAGCTACTAGTTTAGGCGCTCGCTTCTTAGAATTTGGATAGACCAATGCAAAACGAGGATCCTCGGGGACTCGTAGGGAAAAATCAATCGCTTGTCGTTCGGCTACGGAGTAAAAATTTTCGATTTCTAGCCTGAAAAGCATGTTTTGCTTTTTTTTTATTTTGACAATTTACTTGGTATTTCAAACGCTAGAAAGACAGTTTTTTTACTTTTTCTAAGGCTTTGCCTGCCGCTTGCCCTAGCCAAGTCCACAATTCTTCTTGCAACTGGGCTTTCAAAACGCTAGGAGAGGAAAATTTTTTATGGGAATCCAGTCTCAGCTGAAAGCGATAGACAATGTTCTCACATACTTAAATAGCCAGACAAGGCAAAGCAAAGACCAATAGGTTGCCAAAGGATCACGCTCTTTTTTCTAAGCATGCCACAATCATGTAGAAAATGAGGAAAAGAGAAGCGCACTCAGAGGGATTCGAACCCCCAACCCTCGGTTCCGAAGACCGATGCTCTAGCCGTTGAGCTATGAGTGCATGCAACTAAAAATACAATACTAATGCCACAAAAGAATGAAAAAGGGAATAGGATAGAATCTATTATTTTCTTGTTAACAATTTTTAAACTTAATAAATTTCAAACTTGATAACAAAACGCAATTTTAGTTTTTCTCTACAATTTTTGGAAGGAATGTCTAATTTTATTTTCTATTTGGTTTTTTTTCTATGTTTTCCTTTGGTCAATTGTCATCTTCAGGCTTCTCAAAATGAAAAAGGAATAGACCAAGGTTATAGTTCTACGGGTCTTCGGATTAATTATTCAGAAATACCCGGATATCATGTAGAAGATATAGTTGTAGACACAGATTCAGGTGAACTCCCTGTCTCTGGAGCTACAGCCATAGCCATAAGCCCAATCGAAGATACCCTTCTACTTTTGACAAGCGGCTACAATAAGCACTTTAACCCAAATGGACAAGTCATTCCCGAGCAATCTAAAGAATATGTCTTTATTTACGATATCTCACGCGGCTACCCTCAAAAAATGGCTACGGTGAGTATCCCCAACTCATTTATGGGGATCGATTGGAATCCAGATGGGAGGGAATTTTACGTATCCGGCGGAATGGACGATGTCATTTATGCTTTTAAAGGTTTTGAACAACATTGGTCCTTTTCTCGTCCTCCTCTGAGCCTTAATCATTCGAAAGGAAATGGTATTGAGACCAAACCAGTTGTTTCTGGCCTTCGAGTCAGTCCAGATGGAAAATTCCTTGCGGTTGCTAATTTTACTAATGATTCCATTAGCATGATCGATTTGGAAAATTGGAAAAAAATTGGAGAACTCGATCTACGTCCTGGGAAAATCGATCCTAGATATGTCGGAACTCCAGGTGGGGAATATCCATTAGATATTGCTTGGATAGGCAAAGACAAAATTTATGTTTCAAGCCTTAGAGATAGAGAAATAGACATCATAAGCTTCGAAAATAACATCATGAAACTTTCCAAAAGACTGTATCTTCAAGGCCAACCAAATCGAATCATTGTCAATAGCACTTTTAATCGAGCCTATATTACTGAAGATAATGCTGACCGGCTAACTATTATCGATACAAGCATCGACAAAGTCATAGAATCCATCCCAACAATGGGACAACCTTCCGGAAAACTGCTCCAAGGAGCTGCTCCCAATAACCTCTCACTCGATCCCAACGGAAAATTCCTTTATGTCACGAATGGCGGGATGAACTGTCTTTCACTTATCAAACTAAGCCCTTATGCTCAAGGGATCACAAAAAAGAACAACCCTCAATCGAAAAGTGAGCTCTTATGTCTCATCCCAACAGGCTGGTATCCTTCTGCCGTAGGCCTACGATCCGATGGAAAATGGATTTATGTCTGTAATTTTAAAAGCCGATTTGGCCCAAACAACGAACAATGGGAAAAACCAATAGCTTTAAATAACGAATTTTTTAAAAAGTGGTTATCGAAAAATCAATTTATCCTACAAAAATACTATTCGACTCTTTTGAGTTTTCCTCAACTCAAAGCTAACACTTATAAAACTCTTACGGAAGCTGTTATTGAAAATAATCATTTAAAAGAAGATTTCAAAGCGCCACTTTCTCTATTTAGCAAGCTCCACACTCTAGTGCATCACGTCCTTTATATTATCAAAGAAAATAGAAGTTACGATCAGCTTTTCGGCGATCTGAAATCGGGTAATGGAGATCCAGATCTTGCGATTTTAGCACCCTATGCCCCCAATCACAGGAAACTGGCCACTCAATTCGTCCTTTTAGACAACTTCCTTGATAGTGGAGAAGTGAGCGGCAATGGCTGGCTTTGGAGTACTGCAGCGAGGTCCTTAGACATCACCGAAAAAACTGTTCCACTCCACTATAGTGGTCGTGGCATCAGTTATGATTGGGAAGGAATGAACAGAAATATTAATATTGGGGAATCATCTTTTGAATCCAGAAAAAAAGCTGACCCTCTTTTACCCAAAGATCCAGACATTCTCCCAGGAAATAGCGATATTTCTGCGCCCGATGGACCAGAAGGAGAGTTAGGGCTGGGATATCTATGGGATGAGGCCATGAGAAGAGGAATCTCCATACGAAATTATGGGTTTTTTGGAGATTTGACTCGATATCATTTGCCCAAAGATCATCCCTCATTTATTCCTTTAGCCAGGAATCCCTACAAAGAAAATATCGTTCAATTTTTCCCAACTAAGGCTTCTCTAGCTAAAGTCAGTGATCTTTTTTACCGCGGATTCGACATGAAATACCCAGATTTTTGGAGGTTTAAAGAATGGGAAAGGGAATTTGATGATTTCGTAAAAAATCACAATCTTCCCACGCTGGAACTCATAAGGCTTCCACACGATCATTTTGGATTATTTGGTCAAGGAATAGATAAAATTGATACAGTAGAAACTCAGATGGCAGACAACGATTATGCCCTTGGACTCATTGTTGAAAAGATCGCCCATAGCCCTTATAAAGATGACACTCTTATTTTCGTGATTGAAGACGATGCGCAAAATGGGGTTGACCATGTGGATGCCCATCGAAGCATAGCTCTGATTATTGGACCATATGTTAAACAAGGAATTACTATCTCAACTAGATACACGACAATTAATCTTATCAAGACCATTGAAAAAATTCTTGGTATAGGTCCATTATCCGTTTACGACCAATTTTCTCAACCTATGAGCAATATCTTTGACCTGAAACAAAAAAACTGGTCTTATACTGCCATCGTTCCTGAAATATTGAACACGACCGATCTTCCTCTTCCGAATAAAAAACCAATCCAACATGCAGTACATGACAGCGCGTTCTGGAACGCGTTGATGTCAGAAGAAGATTTTTCTAAAGAAGATAAATTGGATGTAGATCGCTTTAATAAAGCTTTGTGGATAGGGTTGAAAGGAAACAATCAACCCTATCCTCATTTAAAGTTAAAAAATAAGAACTAAAAATGCTTTCGACAAAGAAATTAGAAATTAAGGAATAATTTCAGCATCTTCAATCAAATGATACCCGTCGGCACTGACCAATTTGCCTTTGACCGTGACTTTTTGGTCGGCATACTTTGCGGCTTCTTTTCCTATCGGCTTATGCTCTCCAACAATAATATATAATTTTCCATCTTCTCCCTTCAACCCAGGGGGCAAACCAGCATTAAGACAAGTACGGCCACATTTCATGTGCTTTTCACCCCGAGCAGCATGATCGATATAACAGACCAAATCGACTAGTTCTCCTTTTACAGTTACCTGTTCAGCTGCAAACAACCAAGAGCCCTGAAAAGCAACAAGAACAAGAGCAAAAATAATCTTTTTCAATGCTTACCTCCTTGAGAATTAGTAATTTATAAATTTTTTCATACCATGGTATTTGCTCAAAATAAACATAATTTTTTTAAAAAATGGACATGAAACCTTATTTCTAAATGTTAAACTATTGCAAGCTTATATCAGGCAAGTCGAATCCTTTGCTTGAATGAACCAACAAAAGCAGATTAACCTCTTTGTTAGCTTAAGCATTCTGGTCAATTTCCTTTTGGCTGCTGGAAAAATTTCTTTTGGGCTTAGTGGCCATTCCTTTGCTTTAATAGCCGATGGTCTAGAATCTTTGGCTGATATAGGTTCTTCATTTCTTGTATGGTTTGGAATAAAAATTTCTCAAATTCCTCCTGACCCTGACCATCCTTTTGGCCATGGGAAAGCTGATCCTATCGCCGCATTCATTGTCTCCATACTCCTTATGCTTTGCACCCTATTCGTATCCATCGAAGCCATAAAAAACTTATGGGTTCCCACTCCCTTGCCTTCCCTCTATACCCTTCCTGCTATTGGCATGATCGTCATTATAAAAGAGATTTTTTATAGAATCTTTAAGAAACTTGGAGAAAATACCGGCAGTCTTGTTTTATGTGCTGATTCCTGGCATCATCGCTCCGACGCATTATCTTCTCTGGCCGCCTTTTTGGGAATTCTTCTTGCAGTCGTTACAGAGTTAAAACAGGCGGACAGTATCGCAGCGATCGTATCAGCTATAATCATTTTTTGGAACAGTATTCATCTTATTAGACCTTCTTTCCTTGAAATGATGGATACGGCTCCCTCAAAGAACATTGAACAGAAAATCCGAAATCTCGCAGAAGAAGTTCCAGGAGTCATAAAGATTGAAAAATGTCGGATTCGCAAAAGTGGCCAAGGTCTCCTGATGGATATCCATGTGATGGTACCCGGCTCGCTAACAGTCAGAGAAGGACATATTATCGGTCATAAGGTTAAAGATAAACTCTGTGCTTCCCCGATGAATATTACCGATGTGGTCGTCCATATCGAACCAGTAGAGTAATATGCTTCCTGCTCCGTTGATAGGGTCGACTAGGATAGGATTAATTCCACTGGTGCCATTTCTTTATCCCTCCATACGTATCCTAAAGATCATAGAGCAACTAAGCTTGGCAAATCCATTTTAAACTTGCCTTCTTGTTTGTATTGGGAACTTTCTGTTCCCCTCTCTTAAACATTGACAGCTGTAGAGAAAGCTCGGCTGTATTTTAGAGAAAGCGGGTGTCTTGGACCAAGATATCGAAATAAGCTACGAACCGCCTTTAAGACTAATCCTTCTCCAATGTTCTTATTTATATGCAACAGAGAAATCCAATGAAACAGTCCTTTTTCTATATCCAATTTTTTGATTGCTTCCAGGCCCTCCACAAAACGTTTTTTTTCATCAGTTTCACCCAATTTTTCTATTTCCTCACCAAGCAACAAAGTTCCAAGACATTTGATTGCCTCATAGGAAAATGGATCTTCCGATTCCATTTCTGGTTGAAGAACTGCCAACGCTTTTTGCGGATCGGACAAAAGAAGGAATTTCGCATAGATTAAAAACTCCTGGGGATTCTCTGGCTTTTCCTTTTCTTTTTCAAAAGCCACAAGCGCCTCATGGAACTTCCCTTGCTCAAATAAATCGAGGGCTGTTTTCCATTTTATCTTCAGCGCCTTTTGATTCAAATTTTTCTCCAGCCAACTTTTAATTGCTGCTTTAGGTTGTAACCCAATGAAGCGGTCTTTTTCCTCACCATCAATAAATATCCTCACATCGGGAATTCCACTCACTCCGTACGCTACAGCCACTGCTTCTTGTTCATCTACATTCACTTTTGCTAGATCCCATTTTCCTTGCGCTTCGACTGCCAACTCTTCTAGCAGAGGAGACAACATGCGGCATGGACCGCACCATGCTGCCCAAAAGTCCACAACAACAGGGATAGTTTTGCTTCTATCGATAACCTCTTTTTCAAAGTCGTTTACATCGAAAATCATAAAGTTCCTTTTAGCTTTTCTTTCTAGCGATCACAACTCCATCGGCTATAGGAAGGAGTACCGATTCAATTCTGGTATCGTTGCTTAGTTTGTCGTTGAGCCTATTCAAAACAAGGGCATCTTTGTCAGATTTTTCAGAACAAAGCACTCTTCCTCTCCAAAACATATTGTCAAGTAGCCCATTCTGTCGCATTTTAGGCAATAACAATTCATAATAATTTTCATAATTTTCTTTATCCGCATCAATAAAAGCGAAATCAAACCGTACCTCCTCTTCCAATTCTTGAATGGTTTTTAATGCAGGACCAAGCTTCGCTTCTATTTTATGCTCCAACCCAGCTTCTTTCCAACATTTATAAGCCAATGCAATCCACTGAGGATTGATCTCACAACCAACAAGCTTCCCATATTGGGGGAATGCTCTGGCAATGGCTATGGAACCAATCCCTGTAAAGGTTCCCACTTCTATCGCAGTCTTTGCATTACATGCTGCAACCAGTATCGAGAGGAAACTTTCTTCTTCGGGAGGAATAGCCATTTCGGAAATTTCTCCTAATGCCATGGTCTCGCTCCGAAGCTTTTGCATTAAAGGATCGGAAGCATAAGTCCTATGACAAACGGCGTAATCGTAAAGTTCTTTGGTTATGGGATAAAAAGTCAAGCTCATTCTCAGATTTTCTTTATTTATTTTAAGCTGACTTCCAATGCTTCAGCCTTTTTCTTTGCCGCTTCTATCGCTTCCAGTAAAATATCTTCCCACCCCTTTCGAACCATCACTTGAGTCGCTGCTTCTGTAATTCCACGTGGTGTTTTGACTTCAGAAAGGAGTTTTTCAGGGGATCTCTTTGTTTCCATTAGCAGTGAAAGAGTCCCTAAAACCATCTCATTCATTAATTGAATCGCCTCCAAATCTGGAAATCCATAGGCTTTCGCTTGTTCTATTAACCCTATCATAAGCATACAGACATAAGCCGGGCCACACCCAACTAATGCAGTTGCTGCCGCCATAAGATCTTCACTAATCAGAATAGGATGGCCTAGTAGGGAAAATAAATAATGGATCAGGCTAACCATCTTCCTATTCTTTGTATCCTCATCCCTATTTAAAGCATAAGGGATCACTCCTTTGCCAATTTGACAAGGAAGATTTGGCATTGCTCGAACCACCATGCAATGGGATAAAAGTTGGGTAATGTCTTTTATTGTCAAACCAGCGACAACCGAAACGAAAACTTTAGATGCCATTAGGGCACTGATTTCTCGTAAAACCTCTTCTGCTTGGGGTGGTTTCACACATAAAAATACCACATCGGTATGATTAACTAACTCCCGATTGTCCAGGGTGGTATGGA
Organism: Methylacidiphilum kamchatkense Kam1; assembly: GCF_007475525.1. Classification (NCBI taxonomy): domain Bacteria; kingdom Pseudomonadati; phylum Verrucomicrobiota; class Methylacidiphilae; order Methylacidiphilales; family Methylacidiphilaceae; genus Methylacidiphilum (ex Ratnadevi et al. 2023); species Methylacidiphilum kamchatkense. The sequence continues at coordinate 1,967,142 of NZ_CP037899.1, forward strand.
TTTTATGGCCCTCAAATTCTTCTAAAAAGGATTGAATGCTCCCTTTGGAACGCCCAGAAACCCATATTGGAGTTTCTAAGCTCATTTTGTTATTCCTTAAAAACCCGTGCACTAGCGCCTTAGCCATTTTTCCAGAACCAACAAAGCCTATACGCGAATGGCTTAGCCACTTTTTTTCTCCGTTGCTCTGATCCAATGACTCCATAAAAGTTCTCCCAGCTGTTCAATTGATTTTCCATCAACCTCAATTTCCATGTCTGCTGCCTTATAAAGGGATTCTCTTTCCTTCAATAACTTTTCTAATGTCATTTTTGGATTTTTCCCAAAAAGAAGAGGTCTATCCGTTTTATCTTGTAGCCTTGACCAAAGCAGTTCCAAAGAGGCTTGAAGATAAAAAAGAAACCCATGCTCTTTTAAAAGAGAGAGGTTAGATGGATTTAGTAAAGTCCCTCCTCCCGTAGCAATCACTCCGGGAGGAGAGGAAATGACTTGGTAAACCATTTCCATTTCCTTTTTCCTGAAATACTCGCCTCCTTTCGTGGCGAAGATTTCAGCTATTGTTGCCTTTTCTGCTTCTTCTATCATCCGATCCAAATCATAAAAGGGAATCGCTTTTTCTTGGGAAAGCCAGGATCCAACGCTAGACTTTCCAGCCCCCATCATCCCCACAAGTACAATGTGTCTTGGCATACCCTAAAATCCGTTTTTTAAATTATATCTTTTTTAAAGTAAATAGAAAGAAAGAGACCCTTTACTACCATTTATTTTTTTATAAACTCAAGATGCCTATCCTTTATGAGCAACGGTGTTTAAAAAAAATTTTAGCTCAAGATTTTCTGTAGCGATTATTAGAAATTGAACCTAGTATGAATAGGAGAATGGGTTTTTAAGCCTTAAAATATCCAAGCCATTTACATTTATTAGGACGATACCATCATATATATATGCCCAATACCTTCGGACATTTATTTCGCATAACTACCTGGGGCGAATCTCATGGCAAAGGAGTGGGAGTCGTTGTAGACGGCTGTCCATCAAACATTCCTCTGACTGAATCAGACATCCAGAAGGAACTCGATCGCAGAAGACCTGGACAAAGTAAAATCACTACCCAGAGGAAGGAAAAAGATATTGCTGAAATTCTGTCTGGTACCTTTAATGGGATGACTTTAGGAACCCCTATCCTAATTTTAGTAAGAAATGAAGATGCCCGTCCAGAAGCCTACGCTGAGATGGAGCATATTTATAGGCCATCGCATGCGGATTATACCTATCAAATCAAGTATGGCATTCGTAATTGGCAAGGGGGTGGGAGAGCCTCTGCCAGGGAAACTGTAGGCAGAGTCGCAGGAGGGGCGGTTGGCGGAAAGCTCCTTGAAGTCCTCTACCCTTCCTTAGAAGTTATTGCATGGGTATCAGAGGTTCATGGAGTCAAATCCTTTTGTGATCCTAATAAAATTACCAAAGAAACAATTGAATCGAACATATTACGATGGCCCGATTCAGAAAATTTTGATAATGCCTTAAAAGAAGTGGAAAAAGCACAGAAAGAAGGGGATACGGTCGGGGGAGTGATTGACTGTGTAGTTCGTGGGATGCCTCCTGGCCTAGGGGAACCTGTTTTTGATAAGCTGGAAGCTGACTTAGCAAAAGCAATGCTTAGCTTACCTGCTTCAAAAGGCTTTGAAATCGGTTCTGGCTTCCAAGCGGCCAGAATGAGAGGCTCTGAGCATAACGATCCTTTTTATATGGAAGGCAAAAGGGTAAGAACGTATACGAACTGGAGTGGCGGAGTCCAAGGGGGCATAAGTAATGGGGAAAATCTTTTTTTTCGTGTGGCTTTTAAACCGGTGGCCACTTTAGCCAAAGAGCAAAAGACAGTGACAGTGGATGGAGAAGAAGTTCTTTTACGGGCAAGAGGTAGACACGATCCGTGTGTATTGCCCAGAGCTGTTCCAATCGTTGAAGCGATGACTAAGCTGGTTTTGGCTGATCACGCTTTAAGACAAAAAGTACTGGATTGTAGACCATAAAGTGTGTAAGAATGCTCTTTTTTAATGAACCATTCCCTTTCGATTACGTATGTTCTAGCATTTTAATTGCGTCGGCTCATTATGAGTTCAACAGCTATTTCACCACTTTTGCTTGTTAGTGGCATCCTCCTTTCTTTTCTTTGCGGCTCCATTCCATTCGGTTTTCTTCTAGGCAAAGCTAAGGGGATTGATATTAGGCTGTTGGGCAGCAAAAACATTGGAGCCACTAATGTTGGTAGGATTTTGGGTTGGAAATGGGGCCTTTTAGTTTTTTTGCTCGACTTTTTAAAAGGCTTTCTCCCTGTTTTTCTTATTCGGTTTCATTTCGATGTTCATCAAACCTCTTCAGATCTTTTTGCTCTGATTTGTGGTCTTGCTTCTATAATTGGTCATAACTTTACCCCTTGGTTAAAGGGCAAGGGAGGCAAAGGAATAGCAACCTCAGCCGGTGTCCTCTTAGCCCTTATGCCCAAGGTGTTCCTCCTGCTTCTGATTGCTTGGTTCGGTATCTTGTTTTTTACCCGCATTGTATCGATCAGCTCGATCTGTGCTGCTTTGTTCTTTCCCTTCTTTACCTTTATCCTCTATCCAAACAATCCTTTATTCTTCTTTTTTTCCATTGTCGCTTCTTTTCTTGCTATATGGAGACATAGATCAAACATAAAAAGAATTTTCAATGGGACTGAACCAAAACTGAATTTTTCAAAACAAAACAAATGAAGATCGGTATCCTAGGCCAGGGGAAGTGGGGGAAAACGATAAAAAAACTCCTTGCAGAAAATGGCCATGAACCTTTCGGCTTTCATCATACGGATCATCCGTGGGAACAACAACTTGACTGTCTTTGTATTGCTATTCCTGTTCAGCACATTCGACAAACTCTTCTTCGGTTTCCTAATCCAGAGTGTCCAGTCATAAGTCTAAGTAAAGGATTGGAGATCACCACGGGCAAGAGAGTCACGGAAATCATCAAAGATGTATGGAAAAATGAGAATGTAGGAGCTCTTTCGGGCCCTACCTTTTCAGAAGAAATCTCTGCTGGACTTCCAGCAGCCGCAGTCGTAGCATCTGAAAAAGAAGCTCTAGGAATATTTTTCCAAAATATTTTTCATTCGAGAACCTTTCGCGTTTATCGGACCACCGATCTGGTGGGGGTAGAACTAGGAGGCGCGCTTAAAAATGTTTATGCGATTGCTGGAGGCCTTTGCTATGGACTGGCTCTAGGGGACAATGCTCATGCCTCCCTTTTGACTCGATCCTTAGCAGAAATGACCAGACTAGGAGTGACTGCAGGCGGGAAAGCTGAGACTTTCTTTGGTCTTAGTGGTGTAGGAGATCTCTTGCTTACGGCTAGCAGCATGAAAAGTAGGAATTTTAGGCTTGGGATGAGAATAGCTTCTGGCATTCCTTTGACTAAGGCTTTGTCAATGGAATCAACCGTTATAGAAGGATATCCAACGGCTTTTTCCGTTTACAAAAGCGCTCTTTTTTCTAAACAAAAAAAACCAGTCGCCGATGAAGTCTACAAGATACTCTACGAGGGCAAGAACATTCAAGCTTCAGTAATGGATCTTTTGAGACGGCAAGTCGGTGAAGAAGACTAGCCGAATCAACGGCTTATTCTACCGTAACGCTTTTGGCCAAATTTCTAGGTTTATCAACGTCTTTGCCCAAGATAATTGCCAAATGATACGCAAACAATTGCAGCGGGATAACGGTTAATATGGGACACAAATACTCTTGTGCATTGGGAATATATAAGACCTCATCGGCAATTTTAGAAACCAGATCGTCTTTTTCCGTCGCAATAGCGATAATCGGTCCGCCTCTTGCCTTTACTTCTTCCATATTACTAATGTTTTTGTCATAAACGCCGTCTTTAGGACAAAGAAAAATGCTCGGAGTGAATTGATCGATTAAAGCTATAATCCCATGTTTTAATTCAGCCGAAGGGTTCCCCTCGGCACTACAATAGGAAACTTCCTTTATCTTTAATGCACCTTCCAATGCCACTCCATATTGAAACTGGCGTCCAAAGAGCAAAAATCTTTTTGAATGGGCATACTTTTTTGCCAACTCTCGGACTTGTGGATCCAACTTGATGACTTCGGCCACTTGATCCGGAAGCGCTTCAATAGCTTCTACGATTTCATGGCCTTCTCTGGCAGAGAGAAACCTCAATCTGCCTAATAATAAAGCAAGCAGCGTGAAGATAAGGACTTGGGAAGTAAACGATTTTGTAGCCGCCACCGCGATTTCAGGGCCTGCATGCATAAAGACTCCCCCTTCTGTTTCTCTGGCTATCGAGCTTCCCACACGGTTACATATCCCAAGGACCTTAAGCCCCTTTCTTTTTGCTTCTTTGACAGCCGCAAGGGTATCAGCAGTTTCTCCAGATTGGCTCACAGCAATAACCACCGTATGCCTATCAATCGGAGAATTCTTATATCGAAATTCACTTGAAAATTCGACTTCTACCGGAATATGTGCGAGGGATTCAATAAGATATTCCCCCACAATCCCAGCATGCCTAGCAGAACCACATCCAATAACTTGGATTCTTTCAATCCTGAGTAGTTCCTGAGGACTCATATTCAGTCCTCCCAGTTTAGCCGTTGCTTCTTCCTGGATTAATCTACCTCGGAAAGCATTCCTAATCGCTTCGGGCTGATCATAAATTTCTTTTAGCATGTAATGAGGAAAGCCTTTGAGGCTGGCACTCATTTCAGATTGATCAACGTCCCGGATTTCAAATCCATTATTAGTTTTATTTAAAGACTGGATATCGAAAGTCTCAGGGTTGATTGTTACAAGATCTCCATCATTTAAATAGACAACTTTATGCGCATAGGGACAAATCGCTGTGACATCACTACTTAAAAAATACTCATCATTTCCAATTCCCAAGACCAAGGGACTACCTCTTCTAGCCCCTACAAGCAAGTTGGGGACCTCGGAATGGATCAAAGCAATCCCATAAGTGCCACTAATTTCCTTTAGTGAACGCTTGAGTGCTTGGATAAGTCTGGCAGTGGGATCGTCTTCATTTCCCAGCTCATAGTAATGACCTATAAGATGGGCTAAAACTTCCGTGTCTGTTTCTGATTGAAAGGTATGCCCTAAATGGATTAATCTTTGCTTTAAAAGTTGGTAATTTTCAATAACTCCATTATGAACCAACGAAAGATGGCGCAACTGGTCGAAGTGTGGATGCGCATTTTCATCGCTAGGAATACCGTGAGTGGCCCAGCGGGTATGACTGATCCCCAGTCTACCGTCCAACTCCTTTTTCCCAAGAAGATGGATAAGTTCAGAAATTCTTCCCTTTTTTTTTACCACCTCAATCTTAGTCCCATCGAAAATGGCAATACCACTGGAATCATAGCCCCGATATTCCAACCGCTTGAGCCCATCCAACAGAATAGGCTGTGCCTTCTTTTTCCCAAGGTAAGCAAAAATTCCACACATGGCGTATCTTTTTTAAATAAAATCAAAATAAATATCAAACATTATGAATAGATCTCACCTTTTTTCCTTTTCTCCCATGGATGTCATTACAGTGATTCTGGGAGGAGGTGCAGGCACAAGACTGTTCCCACTAACCAAAGAAAGGGCAAAACCAGCCGTGCCTATTGCTGGCAAATATCGTCTTGTAGATATCCCCATAAGTTTGTCAATCAATTCTGGGTTAAGAAGAATTTTTATATTAACCCAGTTCAATAGCTCTTCTCTCCATCGACATATCCAGCAGACCTATCGGTTTGATGACTATTCCCAAGGTTTTGTAGAAATTCTGGCTGCGCAGCAGACTCCCAAAGGTGCTTACTGGTATCAGGGTACCGCAGATGCGGTTAGACAAAACCTTATCCATTTTGCCAGTCACCCTCATGATATGGTCTTAATTCTTGCTGGAGACCAACTCTATAAGATGGATTACCGAGTAATGATCGAACAGCATATTGAAACCTGCGCAGATGTGACGGTCGGAATCACCCCTGTTCCCATGAAACAGGCTTCTGCCTTAGGAATCTTAAGGGTCAATGAAGAAAAACGAATAGTGGCCTTCGTGGAAAAACCGAAAGAAAAAGAAGTACTGAAAGAATTTGCTATATCCGATCCTTTTTTAAGTCTTTATCACATACCAAAGGATTCAGCTTACTATTTTGCCTCAATGGGCATTTATGTTTTTAATCGCAAGACCCTTTCCAATGCGCTTGTAGGCGCTGAGCCAGATTTTGGCAAAGATATTATTCCTTCGTTAATCCGCACGCATCGGGTCTATTCTTATATTTATCCTGGCTATTGGGAAGACATTGGAACAATCTCAGCTTTCTACCAAGCCAATTTGGACCTATGTCATCTCCATTCCAATTTTGACTTTTACGATAGCCACTTTCCCATATTTACTCGGCCCAGATATCTTCCGCCCTCCAAAATCCTCGATGCAACAATCGAAAATTCTCTTATTGCGGAAGGCTGTATCATTACGGGAGCGAAAATCACCCATTCTCTCATTGGAATAAGAAGCATTGTTCAACCAGAAACTTGCCTCAAAGATACCGTGCTTCTTGGGAACGACTATTACGAAACAGAAAGTCAGGCGCTAAGCGCAGAAGGCCACGGTCTTCCTAGAATAGGGATTGGCAATAACTCTTTCATTGAAAAAACCATCATCGATAAGAATAGTCGGATTGGCAATAATGTGAAAATTTCTCCTGCCGGCAAGCCTCAGAATTACGATGGTGATTTCTATTATATTCGAGATGGGATCGTTATCATCCCACGAGGCGGAGTCGTTCCTCATGGAACGATTATTTAACTGGAGCTTTACAGTCCTTAATTTTTCATTTTATTGATTTTCGTTGCCTATGAACTTGAAAAACTTAAATAAGCAAAAGAGTGTTGTTCGAGCAAGCTGCCACGGCTTTTCCTATCCTTCTGATCCCCTAGAATGCCTGACCAAATTCCGTTCTTTTTTTGATCTGCCCGGCGCTTGCGCTTGGCCTGAAAAAAATTCGATCGGGAAAGAAAAAAAAGAGCGGCTTGCCGTTTTGTCTCCTCATATCGATTTTCAAGTAAGTCCCAAGGCCTATACTCATGCCTTTTCTCACTGGTTTTCTAGGGCAGAAGCCGATTTTTTCATTATCCTTGGAGTTGGACACCATAGCCGGCTTGAATGGAGTATTGATAGTAGAGATTATATAACTCCTTTAGGAAGAGCCTATAACAGAACGGATATTGTGGAGCTCATCGAAAGAAGCGTCAATTTTTCTCTGGCTGATCCCTATGGACATCAAAAAGAGCATTCTATCGAATTTCCTATCGTTTTTATGCAAGCTTTGCGTTACTGGATGGGCATCCAAAAGCCTTTAGAATTTATCCCTATTCTCTGTGGCGGCTTACACGATCTCATCATTTATGACAACGGCAAGGATGCCCTTTCAATGATGCGAATGCTTGCTGCCGCTCTTCGTGAAGTGCTTAACGCTTATGGGGAAAAAGCAGCTCTTATCATTAGCATTGATGGATGCCATATTGGCCCAAGATTTGGTCATCCTTTGGACTTAACAAAAGTATTGCTCAAAGATACAGAATCGTGGGAAAAAGAACTATGGAAAAAAGTCGAAGAACAAAATTTAGAAGGTTTTCTTGCGCATCTTCAAAAGGAAAAAAATATTCGTTTTTTTGATGGTGTGGGTGCTATTGCCCTTCTTATGGAAATCTTCAAAGATAAACCATTTTTCTTTAAAAGAACCTATTATGAACAATGGTTTGAACCTCGAGACAGTTCCGCTGTCACTTTCTCTAGTGGATTCTTGACTTACTGATTCCCACAAAAATACTTCCTTTAACTCTAAAAAGAAAACAGCTGAATATTTATTTTTAAAAAGAGCTTTCCTAGAATAATTTAGACTAGAGCACGAATCATTTTTTAACTTATCTTATCTGCCATGACCTCAACCACTCCATCTCATCCACGCGTTCGATTCGCTCCGTCTCCTACCGGCTATCTTCATATAGGCGGAGCTAGAACTGCTCTATTCAATTGGCTTTATGCCAGGCATACGAACGGAACTTTTATTTTGAGGATCGAAGATACCGATGCAAGCCGAAATACCCCTCAAGCCTTATCGGTCATTTTTGAGAACCTCCGCTGGTTAGGCCTAGATTGGGACGAAGGTCCTTTACCTGATGGCAGCACCATTGGATCATTTGGTCCTTATTTTCAAAGCCAGAGAAAAGATATTTACGAAGCTTACTGTAAGAAGCTGATCGATAAAGATATGGCCTATATCAAAGAGGGAGCTGTTCTTTTCCGAATGCCTCGAAAGCGAATCATTGTGCCAGATATTATCTGTGGCGATATCTATTTTGATTGTACGCTAGAAAAAGATTTTGTGATTCGTAGAAAAGACGGCTCCTTTGTGTTTCACCTCGTTAATGTTGTAGACGATTGTGAAATGAAGATAACCCATGTGATCCGGGGAGAAGATCATTTATCTAATACCCCTAAACATATTGCCATTTTTGAATCTTTGGGGATAAAGTCACCTCTTTATGCTCATATTCCCCTTATCCTCAATCCGGAAGGCTCAAAAATGAGCAAACGAGATAAAGGTTCTTCTGTCCAGGAGTATATTGATGAAGGGTATTTACCTAAGGCCTTCCGCAATTATTTGTGTTTGCTTGGCTGGTCGATCAAAGAAAATAGAGAGATATTCGACATTGAAGAGGCAATTGCAAAGTTCGATCTAACTCAGATTCATCGGAGCAACGCTCGTTTTAATCGTCAAAAGCTGCTGTGGATTAATGGAGAATACATGAGAGCGATGCCCTTAGAGGAACTACTTCCCCACGCTTTATCCTGGCTTAAGAAGGCAGGTCTTATTGATGACCATTATGATAATATCCCCTTTTTGAAAGGGGCTGTTGCTATCGTAAGAGAAAAAGTAAAAACGGGCAAAGAACTTGTTGATTGGATGAAACCCCTGCTCAGTGAGCAAATCGAATACGAAGATGCTGTGTTGCAAAAATACCTAGACAACAAGGGAAAGAATATCCTTAAAGAAGTCTTCCCATATCTTGAAAAGATTTCTCCTTTTCAATCAAAGGAACTTGAAGAAACAATTAAGAGCCTAGCGATGAAAAATGGAAGAAAGACTGCCGATTATATTCACAGACTTAGGGTAGCGCTTACGGGAAGAACAGTTGGACCCAGTCTTTATCCAATGTTGGAAGTACTAGGAAAAGAGAAGGTTTTGAATAGATTACATAAAGTGCTATTTGAACATGAATGATGATTTATGACGCTGGCCTCATGGATAACCTTGTTTAGAATTGTATCCCTTCCTCTTATACTCTTTTTCCTTAATCAATACCAAAAGAGTGATGAAATAAGCCAACCGGATGAAAAACTGCGGGCAGGTTCCTTGATTTTTTTTCTAGTTGCCGCCTTTTCTGACTGTATCGATGGGTATTTGGCCAGGAACTGTGGACAAAAAAGCAAGCTAGGAGCCATTCTGGATCCGATCGCTGACAAATTACTTCTTTTTGTCATGCTGTTTTCCTTAGCGACCATCAACGCTTCAAAAATAGCTAAAATTCCTTTATGGTTACCTCTTCTAATAGCTTCCAGAGATCTTTTCCTTCTTTTTGGTTTTCTTTTTTTAAAAGCCCTACACAAAGAAATGGAAGTTCAGCCGCATTGGACTGGCAAATTGGCTACATTCACAAGTTTTAGCCTAGTGGGTTTTTCTCTGCTTGGAATTGCAAAACTAACCAATATTTCGGTCTATTTGTGTGCGCTTTTCCTTATACTTTCTAGTATAGTATATTCTATCAGAGCCATAAAAATTCTACTATCTCAACATCATTCTGTTTCTCCAACTGCAAAAAAAGATAATCTTCTATAGGGATGAAAGTCGTTGCCATTATCGGAAGGCCGAACGTTGGAAAGTCTCTTTTGTTCAATAGGATCTGTTGCAAAGAACTATCCCTGGTCCATGATATCCCAGGGGTCACAAGGGATCGAATCATTTCTTTTATTCACAGGGATGGGCAAAAAGCAATGGTCATAGATACAGGAGGGTTAGACTTTAATCCAAAAACAAATTTAGAAAAGTCCCTTTTCGAGCAAATTGAGACTTCTTTAACAGAAGCTACCCATATCCTTTTTGTCGTCGATGGCAGAACTGGACTCACTCCTTTAGATCAAGAAATAGGAAAATTTTTAAAGAAAAGGCAAAAGCCAGTCTTTGTTGTCGTCAACAAAATAGATGATCCTAAACTGGAAAATAACACTTTGGACTTTGTTGCACTTGGATTCGATACCATTTTCCCAGTTTCAGCAGCACATAATAGAGGGATAGAAGAGCTTCTTCGTTCCATCTTTGCGACCAATTCCATTGAGACAGAGCAAAAGGATTTAAAACTGCCCGCTTCTCCTCCTACCCGCATCGCCGTCATAGGCCAACCCAATGCTGGAAAATCAACGTTGATAAACGGGCTTATTGGAGAAAAAAGGCTTGTGGTGGACGAACATCCGGGAACAACTCATGACGCTGTGGATGTTGATTTTAGTATCGCTGGCGTTCCTTTCACGCTGATCGATACGGCAGGGCTCAGAAAAAAAATAAACTGCAACCAGGCTTAGAAAGCAAAATCGCTGGTCGGACTGTACATGCTATAAACCGCTCACATATCGTTTTATTTGTCATTGATGCTGAAAAAGGAATCAGCCTGCAAGACAAAAAAATTGGTGGATTAATACAAAAGGCATTTCGGCCCTGTATCATTGTCCTCAATAAAATTGATTTGTTAGAGAATTCCTTCGATCGGAGAAACTGGGGGAAAGAAAGTCGCCTACTGATACAAAGAGAGCTTCCTTTTTTAAGTTATGCGCCTGTAGTGGCACTCAGTGCTGAAAAAAAATGGAATTATCAAAGCTTATTCACTGCTATTCTTCTTGTCGACCAGGAAAGAAAAAAATGCATTCCTACCCATGAAGTTGCCGAATTTTTCCAAAGGACCTTGCATCAATTCCCCCCACAGCCCATTCAAGGTAAAAGATTAAAAATTTACTACGCCACACAACTTAAAGATAAAGACAGTTCAAAAGCGCCTCCTTGTCCAACATTTGTTCTTTTTGTCAATAATCTCACCTTACTCAAAGCAGCCTATAAAAAATTTCTTGAAGGGAAACTGCGCCAAACTTTTTCCTTTACAGGTTGTCCCATTTTGTGGAAATGGAAAAAGGCCCAGGGGAAAAAACCACTTCTGATCCAAAAATAGTTATTAGCTTCTCCCTGGAACAGGACCCTTGAAATCGTTTTCAGGAAAATAGACGGTTTCCTACCCATACCGCAAACATCCGGCAAGCTACTTACTCCTGTAGAAGCGTGGCCATGTTCGGACTTATAGCCAATTCAAGGCCGCAACTTCAATGTAGCAAGCATTTTAAAAAAATTTGGTCCAGCCCTACACGCCAACCCATTTATGGATGGAGACAATGAATCTGACCCAGGCCATAGGACACGTAAGAAAAGCAGCTTTGCTAAAGTAAAGATTCGTTCCTCTTAAGATAGGCATAAAAGGGAATGGATTCCCCTAAAATCCCTTTGTAAAACATCTGACAGACTGAGCCTCGACGACTATATTTTGCCAGTTCGTCTTTTTTATTTATTGTTTTAGCAATGCCCTCATCCTCTTTTAAGCCGATCGCACCATCCGATGTCAGAGCTATTCTTTCCAGAATGAACCTAGAAGAAAAGATTGGACAGTTGGTTCAATTAAGTCCCAAGGATGGCATGCTATCTGAAGAGCTAAAAACTCTTATTCAAAAAGGAAAAGTAGGCTCCTTTTTAAACCTAACAGACCCCTCACAAATTGAAGAAGCTCAGCGGATCGCTTCGCATAAAAGCCGTTTGCACATTCCTTTACTATTTGCATTCGATGTTCTGCATGGTTTTAAAACCATTTTTCCTATCCCGATTGCTTTGGCATCTAGTATGGATGCAGAACTGATTGAGCAAGTAGCTCGTGCTTCCGCTAAAGAAGCAAGAGCTTTTGGAATTCATTGGACTTTTGCTCCCATGCTTGATGTTTGTCGAGATCCTAGATGGGGAAGAGTAGCCGAAAGTCCAGGGGAAGACCCTTTTTTAGCCTCTCTCCTTTCATCAGCATGGATCAAAGGGTTTCAAGGCACGAACCTTTCTTCTTCCAGTCTCCTTGCTGCATGTCCTAAGCATTTTGTCGGTTATGGAGCTGTCGAAGGTGGGAGAGATTACAATTCAGTAACTATATCTTATAGGCTACTTCAAGAAATCTATCTTCCTCCATTCCTCCAAGCCTTTAAACAAGGAGCATTTGCAACGATGGCAGCCTTTGTTGCCATTAATGGCTTACCGCCAGCCGCCAATTCACAGTTGCTAAAAGACTTATTAAGAAAGGACATTGGATGGGAGGGTCCAGTTATCAGCGATTGGAATGCTGTCAGAGAACTGGTCCATCATGGGATTGCTGAAAATGAAAAAGCTGCCGTGGCAATAGCCATAAATTCTGGTATTGACATAGATATGGCTAGTGGTCTTTATTCCCAATATTTAGAAGAACTCCTCAAAGAAGGAAAGGTCAAAGAAGAAACGATTGATGATGCTGTCCAGAGGGTCCTAACCCTTAAAAATAAGCTCGGACTTTTTACCCAAGAGCCACATCCTCTAAAGATAGATCAAAATAGATGGCAGACCATTCTTAAGACCAACAAGCAAATAGCTTTGGAAGCAGCCAAAAAATCCGTGGTGTTATTAAAAAATGAAGATGGACTGCTCCCCATTGCTCCTTCTATTCGCTCTATTGCTCTAATCGGTCCTTTCAGTGAAGAACGCAAAGAACATTTAGGCCCATGGTCTGCCATTGGAGATGGCAATGAAGTAATAACCCTTGCTGAAGGCCTAAAAAGATATGCTCCTAGGGGAACAAAAATCAACGTGGTTGAAGGCTGCAATAGGTTTCGCCATGGCACGGTGGATTATCAGCAAGCCCTCAAAATCGCTCAAAGTAGTCAACTGATAGTCGCAGCGGTGGGAGAAAAAGCAAATATGTCAGGAGAAGCTGCATCGAGAGCTTTTTTAGACTTTCCAACACAACAGCAGCAGCTTATTGAAGCCTTATTAGAAACCAAAGTCCCAGTTGTCCTCATAGTCTTTAGCGGCAGGCCGCTGGATCTCTCAAGAATCATTGCCAAAACAAAAGCAATCCTGCAAGCTTGGTTTTTAGGAACAGAAACCGGAGAAGCCTTAGGACAGATACTTTTTGGGCTCTACAATCCTTCTGGAAAGTTGCCGATCACTTTCCCAAGATCCGTCGGACAGATCCCTATTTATTACGCTCAACTTCCTACCGGTAGACCAGCCAACCGCTCCTTTCCCTCCAGCCGCTATATCGACCAAAGCACCACCCCCCTTTTCCCTTTTGGTTATGGATTAAGTTATACTACTTTCCATTACAGCTTCCCTACTCTCAATCGTTCCAGAATCAATTATCATCAAACATTAGAGATCCAGACAGAAATAGAAAATACAGGCACGGTTCCTGGAGAAGAAATCGTACAGCTTTACATTCGTGATCCAGTAGCTTCCATTTCAAGACCTTTAAAAGAATTAAAAGGAATACAAAGAGTCTTTCTTAACCCTGGAGAAAAACAAAAAATTAAATTTACTATTTCCTCCGAGGATTTAGCTTTTATAGATTATGAAGGGAAAAGAAAGATTGAACCTGGCCGGTTTTTTCTCTGGGTTGGACCCAATTCAACAGAAGGGAAAAGAGCACAGTTTGATCTTATCCCATAATCCTACGCCTGCCGAAAAAAAACATTTACAAATAAACCAAAAGAAACTTTTGTCTCGTATCGCTTTTTCTTTTTTAAGGAAAAGAAATTCAAAAGGCTGTGGCTACCACCAAGATAACAAAGAACTCAATGCTCTCTCTGTATTGTGACTTAATAATTTGCATGCTACTATTTCCAACAAAATATTTTCGTATATTACAAAGTATAGTGCTAATCCAATGCCTTTTTCAAACGCTTCGCTGCAATGAGACGCTCTGCTTCCCTAGATAGCCCATATGCAATCATCGGTAAGAGCCGTTTGGCAGAGGAACTCCGAAGAATGATAGCAATCGCTGCTCTGACTGATCAACCAGTATTGATTTCTGGAGAAACTGGCAGTGGCAAAGAAATCGTTGCAAAAGCCATTCACTTTAGCAGTTCAAGAGCAATGCACCCTTTTGTTTCCATCCATTGTGCATCCCTTCCCAAAGAATTAGCTGAGAATGAAATCTTCGGGGCCCATTTTGCTGGTGTAGAATCTCAGAGGACGGTTATGGGACATAAAGGAAAAAAATTAGAGGCCATTGGGGGCACTCTTTTTCTTGATGGAGTAGAAGAACTGGAAGCTTCTCTCCAATCAAAACTTCTTCGCCTTTTTGAAGAAGAGAAAATCACCAAAGCTAGATCTATTCGGATAATAGCTTCTAGCAAAGAGACGATTGAAAAAAATATACAAAGTGGACAATTTCGTAAGGATCTTTTCTACCGGTTAAATGTCATTCGCATCCATACACCTCCCCTTAGAGAAAGAAAAGAAGATATTCCTGATTTAGTCCAATTTTTTATTGCTAAATATGCAAAGGAAAATCCCAAACGGATATCAAAAAAAGCGCTTTCTTTACTCTATAGATATCATTGGCCAGGAAATGTCAGGGAATTAGAAAATCTAATTATTCGACTTTGTCTAACTCAGCCAAAAAAGACCATAGAGCCTATGGATATTGATCTGCCTTTTAATAATCCACTTGAAATAAAAGAAATCCAAAATCTTTTCAACTTACCTCTTCCGAAAGCCTTAGAAGAACTTGAACAAATGTTCATCCATAAAGCTCTTGCCGAATGTCCCACTCGCTCGGCTGCCGCTAAAAAACTTGGAATTGTAAGACCCCTGCTTTACGCTAAGTTACGTAAGTACGATATCCGTTAATATTTCTTTTTCTTTTCTTGCTTTACAAGGATAGTAAATTTTCTTTTAAAAAAAGAAGGATTTTTCCATGGATTTCATACAAGAAGACAACTCCTATTTTCACTCTACTAAAAAAATCTATCCTCCACTTCCATGCTCGCAGAACGATTTAGTCGATTCCATGCAAACGTATTTTACCCTCTACAAAGAATCTATTGCTCATCCTGAACTTTTCTGGGAGAAAATAGCCAAAGATATCGACTGGTTCGAACCATGGACTAAAGTTTTCGATGGCCAATTCCCTCATTGTCAGTGGTTTTGTGGAGGCAAACTTAATGCAGCTTATAATTGTTTAGATAGGCATTTAAGCGGAAATAGAAAACATAAGACTGCCATACTCTGGGAAGGAGAATTTGGAGAAAGGATTTCTTACACTTATCAAGAGTTAAGTCAAGAAGTGGCTAGATATGCCAATGTCTTAAGAAGGCATGGAGTCAACTGCTCAGATACGGTGATCATTTTCATGCCTTTAATCCCCCAAGCGATCATCACTATGCTTGCGTGTGCACGTATTGGCGCTATTCACAGCGTCGTCTTTGCTGGATTTAGTGCAAAGTCACTCCTTGAACGAATAGTTGATAGTGGAGCCAAGATCATTGTTAGCGCCGATGGTGGCTTTCGGAGAGGCAAAATCATTCCTTTAAAAGAGCGTGTGGACGAAGCGCTTAAACACAGCTCACAAGTTCAAAAAGTCCTTCTTTTTAAAAGGACAGGGGCCCCCATTGGGTGGTGCCATGGCAGAGACTATTGGATGGAAGAAGAAGCTAGTTTGGTTGAAACTACTTGCGAGCCGGTTCCCTTAGACAGTGAGCATCCCCTCTTCATTCTTTATACCAGTGGCACGACCGGAAAACCAAAAGGGGTTGTCCATTCCACCGGAGGCTATTTGGTTCAAACGGCTTTCAGTTCGAAGATTGTATTTGATCTACAAGAAGAGGATTTATACTGGTGCACGGCCGATATTGGGTGGATTACTGGCCATAGCTACGTCGTCTATGGTCTGCTAGCTAACGGAGCATCCGTTTTCATTTATGAAGGAGCTCCCGATTTTCCTTCTTACGACCGATTTTGGCAGCTAATCGAAAAATACAAGATCACTATATTCTATACCTCTCCCACCGCGATCCGATCCTTTATCAAGTGGGGGACCCAATGGATAGAAAAACATGATCTCTCTTCCTTAAGAATATTGGGCAGTGTCGGAGAACCTATTAATCCCGATGTATTTTTATGGTTCTACAAAAATATTGGCAAAGAAAAATGTCCCATCGTAGACACATGGTGGCAAACGGAAACAGGGTCTATTTTGATATCCCCTCTGCCCAAGGTTACCCCAATGAAACCTGGTTCAGCCACTTTTCCACTTTTTGGAATAGAACCTGAGGTCGTTGATGAAAAAGGGGAGCCCATGCCTGCTGGGAAAAATGGGTTGTTGGTCATAAAAAAACCATGGCCTTCGATGTTAAGAGGCATCTATGGGGATGAGGAGAGTTTCAAAAAAATTTACTTCAGTAGAATCCCAGGAGTATACTTTACAGGGGATGGAGCGTATAAAGATAAAGAAGGTTATTTCTGGATTATAGGCAGAATCGATGATGTGATCAATGTCTCAGGACATCGCATTGGATCTGCTGAATTAGAAAGCGCACTCATTAGTCATCCAGCAGTTGCTGAAGCTGCAGTCATTGGAGTCCCTGATCCAGAAAAAGGAGAGGCTCTTATAGCCTACGTAACACTCAAAGAAGGATGGACTTCGTCATTGGACTTAGAGAATGCTTTAAAGGAACATGTTGTAAAAGAGATAGGCTCTATAGCAAGACCAAAGGAAATTCGATTCATTGATGCATTACCTAAGACTCGAAGTGGCAAAATTGTTCGCAGACTTCTAAAAGAAATCAGTCGTGAGGGGCATATTTCAGGAGATATAACCACGCTAGAAGATAGCCAGTGTTTAGATAAGCTAATAAAAGGCTAAAAAATATTCTTGATCGCCAACGAGAAATAGTCTATGGCAAGTTTGTTTTCTATTTTCCTTCCTTGCCTGTAGACAAAAACGGCTGAGATTAGTTTTTTTAAGAACTTTCTTTTTTGAGTCTTCCTTGGAAAGAAGAGAGTCAGAGAACACGATATGCAGCCTAAAAAAAACCAATATACAGCTAGACCCATGAAAACGATCTTGCTTTTAATTATTTCCAACATATTCATGACTTTGGCATGGTATCTGCACTTGAAATTCAGACACAAACCTTTACCTACAGCTATTATGATGAGTTGGGGACTAGCCTTCTTTGAATATATTTTTCAGGTGCCAGCCAATAGAATTGGATCGTATTCTTTTAGCGTGACTCAACTGAAAGTGCTTCAAGAATGTATTACTCTGGCAGTCTTTACCCTGCTTGCTTGGATCATTTTCAAAGAGTCCCCTAGCTGGAATCTCTTGATTGCCTATCTATTCATCATAGGAGCGGTATTCTTCGCTTTTAAAGGATAAAAATAGAAAAAAAACTTTGATCTACAATTTAAGATCTCAAGAATGTGAAAACATAGAAGGCCACCGAAAGTCTTATACTTAAAACCGAAAGGTTTACCCTTTTGAATTCTATGTCTGATAGAGTTATATCCTCTTACCTTTGAGATAGATCGGCTTTGCGAAAAAATAGCCCATATACCACCAGATAAAATACATAATGATAGATATAAACCCAGAAAAGAAAGCGGAGACTCCAAGCACGCCGCCAGCAAAGCTCCTCATTGTTCCAGTTTCTACCATTCTTAAATATTCAGGTGTTGAGGTTCGAATATACTGGTATTGAATAAGATCAGCCACACTGAGGAGTTGCCCTTCCCACAGGACAGGCACATGGTATGGCGCAATCATAGGCCAATTTGACGGATAAAAAAGCAGCCCCCATAACTCTCCACCCACTAAGGCAGTCACAACAAAGTTATTTGTAGTCATTAAGATCCCATCTAAAACAATCGCTTGCGGCAGCAATGTCTCAGGAAAGACCAAATTAATAGGAAACTTAGCCCATGCCCAAAAATTAATAATCCGATTCAACCATTGTCCAAGCAAAAGGCCAAAGCATACCATAGTCGCCCCTGCAGGGAATTTCCAATGAGTCCATAAAGCTGCTTGGACGGCAGCAGGAAAACAGATAGTCGCAATTGGAACTATGACTGGCCACCACATCCTATCTTTTAAATCGATCCAAAAAGACCAGTCTCCAGCAAAGAGTTGTTGATGAATCCAAGCAGCTGCTACAGTTGCAAGAAAAATGATCAAAAGGACAGCCAAATCAAAGCGTTTCCTGACAAAATCTGCTTCGATTTCCCTCTGAGTCAAGAGTTGCTCATTCATATTGGAGATTCCCTCTTCCTTCCTTCCTTCTTAATTGCTATTTTTCACCCTTTTTATTTATTCGGAAGAATGTTCTTCTCACAAGAACAGAATAAGGGATTAATACAAGCCTCAGGATTTTCTATAACAGTCGAGGCGCTAGGTACCTCTGCCCCTAAATAAACTTGATCGATTAGACTATAGACTCTTGGACATACCGTTACTAAGACTCCATATAGAGACAACGCCCCCCAAGCAAAAATTGCAAAACCCCAATGGAGTGGTGCAGAAAAGACCTCTTCCATGAACCAACGCGTATGACCAAATTCATTAAGACCAACGTTGGGGAATATCATTAAAGGAGAAGCCACTAAAATAACTAATGGAAGGGAGGTAGCTTTTGCAAATTGAGGTAACCTAGTTAAAGCATACATCAACAACGTTAATCCTAAAATGATATAAACGGGATAACTTTGATAAAATTCAATAATATGACTAGGAGTAAAGCTTGTGTCTCTGATTACAGTTTGATGCCAAGTCGCATCTTGCTCTGCATAATAAGCTGCAATAAAGACAGCAAAAGCATACATTAGAACAAACGATCCCCAAATCCAGTATCTTTTTAGTTCTTCTGCAGGGGAAAGATTTTCAAGGTTTCTGTCTCTTGTCTGCCACAAATACACGACAACAAAAAGAGCTACCAAAGCCTCAATAATGAGTTCAGCCCATAAGACACTCATCCAATATTGTTGGTATTGTGGAGTTGAGTAATCAAGGCCTTTCGTAAAGGCAAAGAGCCTTTGATAGACATAGTCGATGGTATTTAACAGGAAAATCAGTCCAATACCGAATAATGGAAGTTTAAGAGAAAAAGCAGATTTTCTTGGAACTTCATAAATAGTAAAAATTGCGTTTTTTTCTACAACACTTGGAATATATGCTCCTCTTTTTGATGGATACAGAAGGGTTTTTTATGTTTAAAAAGAAAAAATCGCGATAAAAAAATTCACTTTTCTAAAAAAAAAAATTTTGACAATAACTGAAAAATAAAGATTCACTTATCCAGCAATTGAGCTGATTAGATCATTCTCTTCAAAAATTAAAAAAAGTTTTATTGGACATCATGGGGAGAAGGAGGAATAGGAGGCTTTTGTTTTTCAGAAGGGGCTGTCTGATTTTTTTCTTCTGAATCTATTGTATAGTTTTCTATTTGCTGATAATTTGATGGGACAACAAAAAGCTCCTCTGGCTGTGGCCCCACTTTATAATCCTTCCACTCAACCAATACATTTCCTTTTTCTGGCATTATTTGAACCGGTGCTCCAGTCTCCTTGCCAATCCAAAAGGTGGCTTTTCCCGCTTTGGATTCCATCAAATATTTATCGCAAAGCACTCCTTGAAGCGTATCGGTACCAACAGGAGTCCATTTAGCAGCAGGATCTCCTGGGGTTATATCGAAAAGGGGAGTTTCCTCTTTGACAGGATGTTCAAAATAAATTCTTTCATCTGGAAAAAGAGTATAAATCGTCTTTTTGTCTTTACGGATTATATTGATCTGCTGCTGCACTCCCGTCGGCCCTTCAACTCTAATTTTATCTCCATCAACAAAGATCTTTTGAACAATTTCTCCTCCTCCGACTTTAATAATTTGCATTACGGAAAATTGTTTAGGTAAGCTAAACGGCCTTTGAGCAAAGGCCACAAAAGAGCTACAAACTAGAAAAGAAAAAGCCGTTAATAAAAATAAACCCACCTGTTTCATCATTTCTTTTTTATATAGTAACAGAAACACAACTTCTAGAAGATAATAAAACAACTTAAGGATCAGCGATGTTATAATGACAAGCACAACCTTCGGGAAAAACTCTCCAACATTCCAAATGCCACTTCATTTTTTTATTCCTCCAATCAACTTCCCCAATGAGACATTGCTTCCTTTCAACATAAAAGGAAGGAATCCATAACAACGAAATCCTTTGGACAACTCCTGCTAGCAAAGCCATTTTATTGGCCTCAGGAGAACCTAAAAGAAAAAAGGGATGACTCCTGGCTATGATCTCTTTAAAAGTTTTAAGACTAATAGGTTGTAATCGAACAAATTGGTCTTGATCTTCTTGATCTAAATGAACCGGAAGATCTGTAAAGAGATTAACTGGGAAAGCCTCCAAAGGTAATAATCTATGACAAAGCAAAGAAGGAGAAAAATCAGTGCTGAGAAATTTGCCATCCAGGCTGATAGCTGCAAGCAAGGTGCAAGCTGCTTTAATCCTCATCTTTTTGTCCCAAAATCGTGCCAATAGCTAGTCTTGCCCCACGAGCAAAATCAGCCGCATGCATTTTCTTTCTTCCCTCGAGTTGAACCTCTCTTAACAACAGACCGCCAGCACGCCCTGCAGCAACTAAAACTCCATGCTTATCTATACGCACAACTTCTCCTGGATTCCCTCTAGCCCGATGAGAAATAATTACTTTGTAAATTTTTAGGATCTTTTTCTCTTCCCCTATTTTCAACGTAGTATAAGCCACAGGCCATGGATTAAAAGCCCTGACCATTGCATCTATTTCCTGTTTATCTTTTGTCCAATCTATAAGCGCCTCCTCTTTCTTTATTTTCCTTGCATAAGAAGCCAGTGCATGATCCTGAGGAATCCGCGGCGCTTTCCCAGCCTTTATTGCTTCTAGAGACTGAATAATCAATCGTGCTCCTAATTCGGCAAGACGATTATGCAAGGATTCAGCCGTGTCATTCGAGCGAATTAATAGTTTTTCACTTGTTAAAATATCACCTGTATCTATCCCCTCATCCATCCAAATGACGGTTACCCCCGTCTCTTTGTCCATGTTCTTTATGGCGGCTTGGATTGGTGATGCCCCTCTATATTTAGGAAGAAGCGATCCATGGATGTTCAAAATCCCAATAGAAGGAATCCCAAGCACCTCTTTAGACAATATCTGTCCATAGTCACAAACAACAATGATATCGGGTTTTAGGAACTGAATTTGTTGGATAGAACCTGCTGAATTAATATTTTCAGGTTGAAAAACCCATAAATGCAATTTCAAGGCAGCTCTTTTGATAGGTGAAGGTAAAAGCTCTTTTTGTCTACCAAAAGGTCGATCCGCCTGAGTAATAACTCCAGGAATGGTATATCTTCCATCCAGGGCTATAGCTTCAAGACTTGGAACACCAAAATCTCCTGTACCTATAAACACTACTCTCATTCTCTAATATTATTCCATGCTATTCTTGGTTTTTCTTAAAAAGACTTTCTTTTTAAATATGACCAAAGGTAGAATCAAATCTATACTTTTTAGTTCTTTTTTAACCAATACACCCTGTTGTTCCTTTAGATGAAGAAGGGAAGGCATTCACATTATTTATTTATCCAATGAAAAATCAAGGATCTGCTTTACCAATAGAAAATGCAATCGAAAAGGCGATAGAACTTTTGCAGAAAGGAGAAGTTGTTGCTATCCCTACGGAAACTGTCTATGGCCTGGCTGCTGATGCTCTCAATTCCGAAGCTGTAGCCCGACTGTTTGAACTTAAAAAAAGGCCGAAAATAGATCCGGTAATTGTCCACTGCTATTGTGCAAGCCAAGTTTTTTCCTTTGTTCAGAACCTTCCAGAACCAGCTAGATTTCTTGCTACGATGTATTGGCCAGGTCCCCTCACTCTGGTCTTAGAAAAAAAAGATTCGATTCCTGATATTGTTTCGGCAGGGCTTCCTTTTGCCGGATTTAGGGTACCCAAACATCCTCTAACCCTAAAACTGATCGAAAAACTTGGCAGACCACTGGCAGCGCCTAGTGCAAATAGATTTGGGAAAATTAGTCCTACGACCGCACAAGCCGTCTTCGAAGAATTCAATCATCTGATTCCTTTAATTCTTGATGGAGGGCCATGTCCAGTGGGTATTGAATCGACAGTCATTTCGTTTACCCATGACCCTCCCTTGCTGCTCCGATATGGTGCCATCCCTAGAGAGGAAATAGAAAAGAGAATAGGGCCATTGGCCGTCCCTGCTCCCAATACAGAATGGAACCTAGCACCTGGCCGATTCCCTAAACACTATGCTCCTTCAGTCCCGGTGGAAATTATCTCCTCCCTCTCAGAGATTCCCTACTGGAAAAGAAAAAATGCTGGCTTGATTTTCTGGGGAAAAGAAGACACGACAGGATTCAAAGTTGTCAAAAATCTTTCCAAAGAAAGATCACTGATCGAAGCAGCCGCAAATTTTTTTCAAATGCTTCGAGAATTGGACAAAAGCAACATAGAAAAAATCTATGCGTTACTCCTGCCAGAGGAAGGTTTAGGAAAAGCTATCAATGAAAGAATCAAAAAAGCAGCTGGCTCCCCCTCGCTATAGAAAACAGCACCTTAGACCAATCTTGCAGCTTGTTGCCTCCTATCATCTAAGATGCAGGTATATATTTGCATCTTTCTTCTCTGGCAGAATGTCAACACTAAGCAGTGGCCAAGTCCCTGGTGGTATGGCCATAGGGACATAAAGGAATGCCATTTGGAAGCCTGAAGGATTTGGTTCTATGAAGTTCTACGGTCTTGAGCCTGTGGAGAGGGAAAGACACGGCGCTTGGGAGAACGTTGACCCTAAAACTATTCTCGATCCCTGTGTGGGAAGGAGAAAGTCTTAAGGAACAGTATCAAAGCAATTAAGGAAGCAAAGGCTCTTCACCTTCCTCTTTTCAGGAACTACTCGAGCGATCGAGGTGACTTTATCATCGCTATCCAACTGAACAAGTCGTACCCCTTGGGTATTTCTGCCTGTCTTTCGAAGATCTTTTACTTTAATTCTGATAACATTGCCTTTGAGCGTCAATAGCATCAGTTCATCTTCTTCGAAAACGGTTCTGGCCGATACCACTTTGCCTGTCTTCTCTGTGGTTTTCATTGTCTTTATTCCATAGCCTCCCCTCTTCTGTCGACGGTATTCTTCAAAAGAAGTTCTTTTCCCTATCCCCTTTTCTCCCACAACAAGCAACGTTGCTCTCTCATCTACCACAGCAGCTCCCACCACTTCGTCCCCTTCTCGAAGATTAATTCCTATAACTCCAGCAGCATTTCTACCCATGGAACGAACCTGGGTTTCTGAAAATCTTATGCTTTGCCCCTCTTTGGTAATTAAAACAATATCCTTTTGCCCATCGGTAAACATACAATCGATCAGTTTATCATTCTCCTCAATACTAATTGCCGTTATGCCACCTTTTCGGATATTTTGAAAATCGGCAACGGGCGTCTTTTTTACGCGTCCTTTTTTGGTACAGAAAAAAATATAATCGTTTTTGTCCCAGGAAGTCTCTCTTGAGTCTGAAACTTCGGAATTGGCAACGATTCGCAACATCGAAGCGATCTCTTCGGTAGGTTTTAATTCAAGGAAATTGACTATGTTTTTGCCTTTGCTCGCTCTTTCTTTTTCTGGAATCTCATATACTCTCTGAATGTAAACCCTTCCATCGGTAGTGAAAAAGAGCAAATAATCATGAGTGGAAGCATTGATCAGATTTTCGACAAAATCTTGTTCCTCTTCTTTGCCAACTTCCTGGGTCGCCATGCCCACAACCCCTCTTCCCCCTCTTCTTTGGGACCTATAATTATCAAGATTGGTTCTTTTAATAAAACCATTATGCGTCAGAGTGATGACCACACGCTGGTTTGCCACTAAGTCTTCGAAACTAACTTCCCCTGCCTCTTGGAGAATCTTCGTCTTTCTAGGATTACCATACTTCTCTTTGACTGCCAGAAGCTCTTGCTTTATAAGAGCCCAAATTTTCTCTTCGCTTCCCAAAATCTCTTTAAACTGCTCAATTTTTTCAAGCAACTCTGCATATTCAGAGGCTATTTTCCCCCTTTCGAGCCCAGTGAGTTGATAAAGACGCAAATCCAGAATAGCTTCTACCTGTCTTAGGCTCAGGCTATAGACTCCCTCCTCTGTTATTCTATCCTGGGCAATGAATATGCCAAGGGTTTCAAGTAAACGGGTTGAAAATTTTAGTTCTAAAAGCTTTTTCCGAGCTTCTTCTCGATTCGTTGATTCTCTTATCAATCGAATAAAATCTTCAAGCTGGCTTAAGGCGATCAAGAATCCTTCAAGGATTTCAGCTCTCTCCAAGGCCTTGTTTAAATCAAAGCGGGTTCTTCTGACTATGACATCATGCCTATGATCTAAGTAACAAAAAAGGAGTTCTTTTAAATTGAGGGATTTGGGGCGTAATCGATCAATTGCCACCATATTGACCGCAAAAGTGGTCTGTAGGGGCGTGTGCTTGTAGAGATTATTAATGACAACCTTTGGTATGGCATCTCTTTTGAGTTCTATCACTACCCGAGTATTCTCGTCGGATTCATCCCTTATATCCGCAATTTCTGGAATAATCTTTTGGTTAACGAGTTCCCCAATCTTTTCAACTAAAGAAGCCCTGTTGACATTATAAGGAATTTCGTCGATAACAATTGCCGACTTGCCCCCTCTTAACTCTTCAAAATGCACTTCCCCTCTCACTTTCAGGCTACCTCTCCCAGTGGTAAAATAACTGACAATGCCTTCCTTACCCAAGATAACTCCCCCCGTAGGAAAATCCGGGCCTTGGATGTATTTGAGAAGATCTTCAGCAGAAAGACCTGGTTGATCAATCAACGCAACCAACGCATCAATAGTCTCAGAAAGGTTATGGGGAGGAATATTGGTAGCCATTCCTACAGCAATTCCCGTTCCTCCATTAACGATTAAATTAGGGAAGGCAGCCGGAAAAACTGCTGGCTCCATTTGCGTTTCATCATAATTGGGAACAAAATCAACCGTGTCCTTCTCCATATCCGCCATGAGCAAAGCTCCAGCAGGAGAAAGTCGGGCTTCAGTATACCTCATGGCTGCTGGTGGATCGCCTTCAATGGAACCAAAATTTCCTTGCCCATCGATCAGCACTTCCCGCATTGCCCATGGTTGAGCCATATGAACAAGCGTTGGATAGATAGCTTGATCCCCATGCGGATGAAAATTCCCCATTGTTTCTCCCACAATTTTTGCACATTTTAAATGCTTGCGGTTAGGCGCTAGCCCTAGCTCGTGCATAGCAAAAAGAATTCTTCTCTGGGAAGGTTTTAATCCATCTCTTACATCCGGTAAGGCCCTTGAAATAATCACCGACATCGCATAGTCTAGAAAACAACTCTTCATCTCCTCGGATACATCTACCATCCGAACAGATGAGTTATCTCTGATTGATAGTTGCTCGTTGTTTTCAGAATTCTGCGCCATAAGTTTCCATCAGTCTAAGAATTGTTTTCTTTTAAATATCTAAATTTTTTACCTGAAGAGCATTTTCTTCTATGAAACGTTTTCTTGGCTCAACATCTTCGCCCATCAGAGTGATGAATATTTTTTCAGCCTCAATAGCGTCAGCAATCTCAACCTTCAGCAATTTTCTTTTCTGAGGATCCATCGTCGTCTCATAGAGCTGCTTAGGATTCATTTCTCCAAGTCCCTTAAACCGTTTGATTTCGACTCCTTCTCTGCCATTTTCTTTTACGACATCCAAAATTTGTCCAATTGAAAAAATATCGAGCAGCTTCTCCCCTTTCTCTCCTTTCTTAACAACCATTCTATAGAGAGGATGCTCTTTGGATCTGTAGCTTTTGATTTCAAACCCAAGCTGTGCAAGCTCATCGAGGATCTTCATCATAATGGGACTTTCAAATAGTTCTACATAGGCCGCACGACGCTTGCTATCTGCTCCATGCCGCTCAGAGGCATCAACCGTCGATGCTCCATTTTCTATCCCAGCCGCTTCAAAAAGCAAAAGATCTGGATTTTCTTCAGCAAAACGACCCAACTCTCTATCATCAAAGAAAAAGAAAAGTTTTTCCTGATTGTTTTCCCAAACCCGAATAATATGCTCAGGAAGTTTGCCGCTTTGGGGATCCTTTTTAGAAAGCAATAAATCGAAGTCCACGCCATGAAGTTCAAGATATTTGCAAAATTGACTAAGTTTTTCAAGTTTCGACAACAACAAGAGCAGGATCTCCCCACAAAAGACCTTGTGTTCCCCAACAATAGAAAGCTCGACATTTTTTACTCCCTGCTCAAGCAAAATTCTATTAAGCTCCTCGTCGTTCTGGACGTATTGTTCTTCCTTTTTTTTGTCGATAAGATACAGTGGGGGTTGTGCAATATAAATATGACCGTGGTGGATAAGCTCAGGCATTTGTCGGTAAAAAAAGGTTAAAAGCAAGGTGCGAATATGTGAACCATCTACATCTGCATCTGTCATCAAAATGATTTTGTGATACCTCAATCTCTCTAATAGAAAAGCCCCTTCACCATCTCCCTCGCCAATTCCCGTTCCAATTGCTGTAATAATCGTCTGGATCTCTTCATTATTAAGGACCTTATCTAAGCGGGCTTTTTCTACATTGATTAGTTTTCCTCGAATAGGAAGAATAGCCTGAAACTGCCTATTCCTGCCCTGCTTTGCTGATCCACCAGCAGAATCACCTTCGACGATAAAAAGTTCTGCTTCTTGCGGATTCCTTACCGAACAGTCGGCTAGTTTCCCAGGCAATCCACCACCGCTTAAAGCCGTTTTACGAACTGCTTCCCTAGCCTTTTTAGCTGCTTCTCGGGCTCTAGCCGCCGTCAATGCCTTCTCAACGATTTTTCTTGCACTTTGAGGGTTGGACTCCAAGTAATTCATCATCCCCTCATAAACAAGAGAGGCGACTAAGCCTTCGACTTCCGGGGAGACAAGTTTAACTTTCGTCTGCGATTCAAAACTTGGATTGGGATGCTTTAAGGATAGAATGCAAACTAATCCCTCTCGGACATCTTCTCCACTCAATGGAGGGTCCTTCTCTTTAAAGAGATTATTAGCTTTTCCGTATTGATTGATCGATCGGGTAAGGGCTGTTTTTAGGCCCGAAAGATGGCTTCCTCCATCAGGATTAGGAATACCATTGGTATAACAAAAAATCTGTTCCGTATAGCCTTCCGTATACTGAAGCACACAATCAAGGATCAGATCCTCTTTTTGTTTTTGAATAACAATCGGCTTAGGACAAAGCGGTTTGAGATCTTGAGTAAATTGAGATACAAACTCAACAATTCCTTCTTTAAAAAAGAATCGAAAGGTGTTTGGTTTAGACCCATCAATGGTCCTTTCATCCAGAAGCAAAATTTCAAGTCCCGGATTAAGAAAGGCAAGCTCTCTAAGCCTTTTAGCAATAATCTCCGTTTTAAAATCAAGCGTTGTAAATATTTCAGGGTCTGGCTTGAAAGTAATCAACGTTCCCCTCTTCTGGGTTTTGCCAACCACCTCTAATGGTCGAGAAGTTTTCCCTCTTCGAAACTCCATCCTGTAGACCTTGCCGTCTCTGAAAACTTCCACTTTAAACCATTCCGACAATGCATTTACGCATTTTGCTCCTACCCCATGCAGTCCCCCCGAATATTTATAGACGCCTTGTTTGAACTTGCCACCAGCATGGAGATTTGTTAATACCAATTCTACAGCAGGGATCTTAAACTTTGGATGCGGCTCCACAGGAATGCCACGGCCATTATCTAAAATGGAAATCGACCCATCCACATGGATGGTCACTTCAATCCGGCTACAATAGCCAGCTAAATGCTCATCAATGGAATTATCAAGGACTTCAAAGACACAATGATGCAACCCTCTTTCATCGGTAGGGCCAATGTACATCCCAGGCCTTTTCCTTACA
This sequence comes from Methylacidiphilum kamchatkense Kam1, assembly GCF_007475525.1. Lineage (NCBI taxonomy): Bacteria > Pseudomonadati > Verrucomicrobiota > Methylacidiphilae > Methylacidiphilales > Methylacidiphilaceae > Methylacidiphilum (ex Ratnadevi et al. 2023) > Methylacidiphilum kamchatkense. Next base: position 1,995,327 of record NZ_CP037899.1, read on the forward strand.
GCTTCCAAGCCCTCTAATTTTTCTATTTGGGAAGCATCGTAGCCAACTTCAACTTTCGGCAAAGTAGAAAGATCAGAAGAATCTAGCGACATAGTATTCGTTCGATTGGTTTAATGCAAAAAAACAATATAAACATTAAGAAAATTCAATGAAAAAAGAGATCGATAAGAAAGCCTTCTTTAATATACCTAGATTTGCATTCAATTAAAGGAAAAAATTAATACAGCATTGTTCTTATACATTTTCTTTAAAAAAAGCGATCTTAAAAAAGAGTTTTTTATACATTTTTCTCTTTATTATGTATTGTTTTTTATATTTTAATGCCAACGGAAGATTCTTTCAAAGAACATCTCTTTTTTCCTTTTGTTTCGATTAATTTTGAACCGCATACATAGTTAGTATGGGTACGGATAAAAAAAAGAAAAAAATACTAGTAGTCGAAGACGAAGAAGATGTGTCGGAATTGATCTGTATGCATCTTAAAGCTCAGGGCTTTGAAACGGTTGTGGCAAAAGAAGGAATGGAAGCCCTTCGAGTTACTAGAAAACAATTGCCAGATCTGATCGTTCTCGATCTTATGATTCCTGAATTTTCTGGGATTGATGTTTGTAAGTACTTGAAAAAAGATCCCGATACGTCAGCTATCCCGATTGTGATATTAACAGCAAAGTCTGATCCATCAGATAGAATCTTAGGCTTGGAGTTGGGAGCAGATGATTACATTGCCAAGCCATTCAGCCCTAGGGAACTTATCTTAAGAATCCAGTCCGTCCTCCGTAGACGATTTGAAATCCAAAGCCCCGTTGGGCAAGCCGAACATGACGATCAAATCAGACTCGATCCGATTGATAAAGTTGCTTACTATAAAAAGAGAAGAATTGAGCTGACTCCTATTGAATTCCGGCTGCTTTCTACTCTGATGGAAAAAGAAGGGACAGTCCAAACCCGAGAACAATTGCTTAAGGAAGTCTGGGGATACGAAAAGACTATTGATACGCGTACGATCGACACCCATATCCGAAGGCTCAGAGACAAGCTTGGGAGAGCGTCGCAATTTCTTAGAACAGTTAGAGGCATTGGTTATAGGTATAAAAAAACAACTTAAGGCTGTTGTGCTCTTTGCTTGTTTGATCAGTTTTTAGCACTTCATTAGGATTATGCTTTGGCTTACTCTCAGTTTTGTTTTTGTTTTAACCGGAGTCTTCCTTACTCTCTTTATTCTTCGACAGAACTTTTGGCTCTCTAAAATTCGGAAAATAGAAAAAATTACCCAATCTATAAGGAATAAACAGATCCCCTCTTCTTTTTTGCTTTCTGGAGATCCATCCCTCTCAGCGATATCGAGGAATCTTGAAGCTATCTCAAATGAATTTCACTCTCTTATACGCACATCCAAAGAAGAAGAAATTAATTTAAATACTATTTTAAAATCGATGACCGAAGGCATCGCTATAATTGACCGCAATCATTTCATAAAATTAGCCAATGACTCTTTCAAAAACATCTTAGGCTTAACGACCAATCCTCAAGGCAAAAAACTTCTTGAATTGATCCAATTACCCGAAGTTGAACGGATCATCGAAAAGGCATTTGAAAATCAAAAACCCCTATCGCAGGAAGTTCTTGGAATAGACAATAGCAGCAATTTAACTGGATATTTTGTTGTGGATGCTGTTCCTGTGGTGAATGAAAATACAGAAATAGCGAGTAATATAATGGTTCTCGTCTTCCGTGATATTACGGAAAGAAGAAAATTCGAAGAGGCAAGAAAAGAATTTATAATTAATGTGAGCCATGAGCTGCGGACTTCATTGTCCATTTTTAAAGGATATGTCGAAACTTTAATAGAAAATCCGAAACTATCAAAAGCGGAAACTAAAAGGATTTACGAAATTCTAAAAAAACATTGCGTTAGACTTTCTGCTTTAATCGAAGATCTTTTGCTTTTGGCCAGGCTTGAATCACGCAAACTGATCATTGAGCCCTCCGCTTTCGTAATAAAAGATCTCCTGGAAGAAACCCTTCAAGAGCTCCATCCCCTTTTCCAGCAAAAAGAATGTCAGGTCAATCTGGTTATTGAAAAAGACTTGCCACCCATAGAGGTTGATCCTTTTTGGTTCCAACAAGCTGTTTATAATTTGATTGATAATGCCGTCAAATTCTCCTCTCCCCCTAGAAAAGTGTTCATTGAAGCGCAGAGAAATGATCCATACTTTGTTCTTAAAATTACAGATAATGGTATTGGCATTTCTCCAAAAGACCTGCCTTTTATCTTCGATAGATTTTATCGTGGTGACAAGTCTAGGAATACAGAAGGGGGTACGGGATTAGGCCTTTCGATCACCAAGCAAATTGTTGAACTTCATGGAGGGAAAATCAGGGCAAAGAGTAACCTTGGCCAAGGAACAACAATGGAAATAGAAATTCCCATGCGTCAAGAAAAGCCACCTTCGGCTAGCTAGAAGAAAAAATCAAAGCAGCTTAGGGCGGAGAAGCTACAACCCTTTCTGCTGGTTTTACTGGCAAACTTCGATAGGGCTCTAAGAGCGCCTGGATTAATCGCTGACCACTTTCAGGAACGGCAATTCTTCCGGAAAGGATTTGATAAGGTATGCATTTGGTTTGATAATATTTCCAGTTTGTTTCGGGGTCAGCTACCAGATCAATATTGCCTATGGCAATCCCTTTCAACTTTTTCTTAGAAATTAGATAGACATAAACGGCAGCAGTCGGAGAAATGGCTTGGTCTTCTGTTAATTCGACTAATCCCGGTTGAGCACTCTGCCCAACTCCAATATTGCATTTGGTCCCCTTGATTAGCAAATCAATTGTTTCCTGGGTATTGATCACCAACAATAGATCCGCAGATAGGAAACCGACGCTGAGTCCCAAGTCCCATCCAGATACCTTTACTGCCAATGGGCCTGACCAACGTCCTTCAGGAAGCCGAACTATAATTAATCCGACTCCTTGCCTTTCTTTCATGAATAAGCTAGCCTGGTAGAGACTGATAAACCCTATGCCTTTTGCCTCTTGAAAGATCGGTTCTGGAACATTATCCTTATAGCGATTTTTCATCATTTGAATAAGAGGCACCACTTGATCAATTTTTTTTTCAAGGTTCCATGCACAAAGCTTTTGAATAGAAAAGGCTAATAACAAAAGACTCCAAAAGATCGACCAAAAAAAGGTCTTTGTCTTTTGTCTTCCCTTGTTTAACACTATCATGACCTTGATGGAATTAATGACGGTAAGTTTCAATGCGGTTGATCCAGCCTGCGAGCCATCTTTCCTCATGACGGCTAGGAGGTGCATTTTTTACTCTTCTCTTTAGCACATTTTCAGCAGCCTGACAAAATGCATCGACCGGATCGCCCCCATCCATTTCTTCTAGAACTTGTAAAAGACCCCATCCTTTCCCTTTATACCTCTCGGTAGGCCAAGTTCCATCCCCTTTAAAATTCACATAATCTATCAAAGCGTATACCCCCCTTGGAGATTGAGAAAGCAAAATAAAATTCTCTTCCACTTTTTTCTTTTCGTTTGCAGGACTCAGCGCCAACATTTTGGGCAAAGCATTTTTTAGCTTCAGAATCGCAAACTGAATCTGAAGAGGAATAGTATCTAATAAAAAAAGCTTTAATTCCTCCATCTGCCTTCCTCCTTCCGCAGCATAAAAAATCGCGCGCGTAGACCAAGGGCAATTGGACTGAGGAGTCAACCACCTAGGCAGCTTAGCTCCATTCTCAAGGGCAAACTCTAAGAAGCGAGGGAAGCTTTCTTCAAAAGGACCTTTCTTTCCGGCTGGGTACCATATAAAATGACATATACCCAAAGAAGCGAAATCCTCGCCCACATTCCATGCCAGTAACCCGGATACTTTTCCACCAGACTCATTTTCCCAGATTTTTTTTCCTATGAGCTCCGCTTGGCTTGCTGTCAAAAAAAGTTCCCCTCTCTTTTTTTCTTTTCCATTGGTCAAGGCAAGAAGAGGTATCCATAGGAACAGAAAGGAAAATAAAGAGAGGCGATCGATCCGCCAAGCCATTCTTATCCTCCCTCTCTTTTTCAAATCTAAAATGTAGCTCCTCTTTGAACAGATAGTTTGGGAAAATTGACTTTCTAATAGAATTATCCGAAGATATTAAAAAATAAAGAACTGATTTTTGGTTTCTAAGAACTGTTCTTTTTCAACTGACACTCATTCATGAATACTCTAAGCAAAGAAAAAAGTCCTTACTTACTCCAACATGCCCACAACCCTGTCCAATGGCAGCCATGGACGGAAGCAACTATCCAAAAAGCAAAGGAACTCAACAGGCCAATTTTTCTATCTGTTGGCTATTCAACCTGTCATTGGTGTCATGTGATGGCTAAAGAATCTTTTGAAAATCCAATAGTTGCTGAACTGCTCAATGCTTTTTTTATACCAGTAAAAGTAGATCGAGAAGAAAGGCCTGATATTGATCAGTTCTACATGGAATTTGTCCAGGCTTTTTGTGGACAGGGAGGATGGCCTATGAGTGTCTGGTTGACACCAGACTTAGAGCCATTTTTTGGCGGCACCTATTTCCCTCTAGAAAGTAAATGGGGACGACCTGGCTTTATTGATTTGCTTAAAAAAATTGCCAATCTTTGGCAATCTCACCGATCGGCTCTTCAACAACAGGGTCAGGAAATACTTAATAAAATGCGGGAAAGTATCCTTTGTTCTATAGAAACTGAAAGCCAGCCAAATTTAACACAAATAGCAAGAAAAACAGTAGAACAACTTTGGGCGAATTTTGATAGCGTACATGGCGGCTTTTCTCCTCCTCCGAAATTTCCACGTCCTAGCCTTTTCTATTTTTTATTTAGGGCTGGTTCCTTCAAAGAACTCCCAGAACCCCTCCAAAATAAGGCTATGAGGATGGCCCTTTTTACTCTTCAAAAAATGGCTTGCGGAGGTATCCATGATATTCTGGAAGGAGGATTTCACAGGTATTCAGTAGATGCACAGTGGCGACTACCACATTTTGAAAAAATGCTCTATGATCAAGCCCATCTAGCTATAGCCTATTTGGAAGCTTTCCAAATAACTAATGACTCTCTTTTCAAAGAAACGGCCACTGCTATTTTCGAATATCTTTTTAGCCATCTCTATAATCCTGCTGGTGGTTTTTATTCTGCCGAAGATGCTGACAGCCTAACTTCTTCGGGAGAAAAAGCTGAAGGAGCTTATTATTTGTGGACTATGGAAGAACTTGAACAAATTCTCGAGGGGGTGACAGGTAAAGAACGAAGTAACGTATTAGCTTCATTCTTTGGGGCCACCGATCAAGGCAATCTTTCAGAAGGATTAGGATCTGAGCCATCAATGCGGTCAAAGAACATGCTCTTTTTTTCTAAACCACTTTCTGCGTTAGCCGAAGAGCTCAAAATGCCAATAGAAGAAACTAAAGCTCTTGTTTTAAAAGCAAAAACTGCCCTAAAAGAAGCCAGGTTGAAACGACCTAAGCCTTTTTTAGACGATAAAATCATTACTGCTTGGAATGGTTATGCGATTTCTGCTCTGGCAAAGGCTTACATGGTATTAGCTGACAGTCGATATTTAAACGAAGCTAAAAAAACAGCAAATTTTATTCTCGAGCATCTTTGGGATCCTGATAATAAAATCCTTTACCGTATATATCGCCAAGGCAGAGGATCTATCCCTGGCTTTGCTTCCGACTATGCTTCTCTTGCCGCCTCCCTACTTGACCTTTTCGAAGCCGATCAAGATGAAAAATGGCTGCTGCAAGCAAAAGTGTTTCAAGAGCTGCTCGAAGAAAAATTTGCTGATCCCTACAGACATCAATATCTTTCTAGAGCCATAGAAACGGCGGCAACGATCATTCAAACAAGAGAAGAATATGATGGAGCAGAACCTGCGACTCTTTCTTTATCGGCATACGCTCTCTTGAAGCTCTTCAGTATAACCGGAGAAGAAAAATGGAAAAAAAGGCTAGAAGAATTGTTTAACAGCGCATGGCCTATCTTAGAAAGATTTCCAACCGCATTGCCTTATTTCCTAGGAGTTTATTTGGAATACTCAGTTTCACCCGTCGAAATTATTCTTGTGGGAGAAAAAGATGACTTAAAAACAAGAGCCTTCTACAATGCCTTATCCAGTGTGCTCATTCCGAATCGGATCTTTTTAGTTCTTGATCCTCGCCAAGGAGTGCCCAGAACTTTCAAATCTATAGATTTTTATTCTAATCTTCTTTCAGTTTATCCAGGATATCCTGTTGCCTATATCTGTGCAAGAGGCCAGTGTAGCTTGCCACAGACCGAGCCTGAAAAGGCAATAGAGCTCCTTAAATCTCATGCCACTTTATTTTTAGAAAAGGATTATCTTCCCTCTTTAGATTGATTATCTACGAGTCCCTTTTCTATGATAAGGCCGTTAGCTACTGCCTTTTAGCGCTTTTTCCCATGATCGCATTTTGTCTTAAAACCAAAACAGTTTTTAGCATGGGCGCACTTAGCAGCGCAGTTACAATTTATTTTTGAAACAGTGGATGATCGAGCATGGGAGTTCATTAAAAAACCGCCAACAAATAAAAAAAGGGACAGCCATAAAGAAACCATAGTTTGTCTTTTCATAGTGTTTTACTATACCAGTATCCTCATCTGAAATAAACGATGAGAATCTGGATTATTTTCCTAGTCTTTATTTTCCTAGTCTATTAAAAAAGGGGAAGCAGTGGAACAGTAGAAGCTCCTGCATAAGACAATGTGAATTGGATTAAATCTCTAGGGACAATTCTTGAAGCGGTAGGCAAAAATCCCATCATCCACTAGCTAATGTACAAGTTTGCAGAGTTTTAAGAGTTTTTTCTCAGATTAATGCCATTAGCTAGCAACTCTGATTTCCTTTGATCTTTAGGGCCAAAAATTGTATTGAATGGCACCCCATCCTTCAAAATCCTGGTACCAGCCAGAGTGAGAAACTAATGTATGAAATCCAGCCTGCGGAGAACCTTGAAAGGTAAAATCCATTGGAGCAATGTACCTAGTGGTATAGGCTAGGATCAAATCCCAATGTGGAAAAAGTCTTATAGCCAATCCTCCAATCAATTTGGAGGTAAAAGCCAGAGCAAACGAACTTTGTCCAGGAACTAGAAGTTCCTCCGCATGTGGTCCAAGAATACTTTCATCGATAAGCCAATTAAACGCCACCCCAAGAGTTAGCCCTATGAAAGGAACAAATCGAGTGGCATTAGAAAAATTGACGACGCCAGCAATTTCTGGAATAAAAGACTGATTGGTACCGTTGTTATACGATGGAGTCGCTGAAAAGGAATTATAAGAGAAACCAGAAGAACTTATCTGTCCATAGTTTAAGACCAAGGCTATGGCTGGAATTGCTTTCCACCCTTTGTCAGAAAAAAGGCCGATAGCAGCTTCTTTAAAATCGTATCCTAAATATAGCCCCCCAAAATATCCTGCATGGGGCTGAGTATATCCCTCTGCGTGTTCCATTCTACCTGTTGAAAAGTAAGCCGAAGTAGATGTTCTAGATGGCCAAAAGCCTCCTGAAAAGAACCCTACAAACAAATCTCTTCCCCAGATTTTTCTAGCCTTTCCTTGTAGAGTTTGCTCTTTATCTACAAGAATTTCCTCAATATCTTTCATGTCGACTTGAGCATGGACCCAACAGAGAAACCAAAAAAAGTAAAAACCAAAAAGGAACCTTGTTCTAAGAATCATATACTCCAACGAAAATTGACCCATTTTTCCTCCACATAAATCCACCGGTTGAATGGAAAGAGTAAAGACATTTTCTTATTTCTAGTTATATGGTAATAAAAAAAATAAAAGCATTATTCTTCAAACTTGTTCTTTATAACTTTACCAGATGAACGAAATTCCCCCATTCCCTGAAGGAGATGTGTTACTAGCCCATAGAGCCAGCCGTATGATCTTTTCAGGAAGAATCCTCTGCCGTTTCGGAACGGCCCTTAATGCTTATAAGAGTAACTAGACAATGTTGGCCCATGTCCATGAACAATATTACCTCAAAGGATTCACGAAAAAGTCATTTGCGATACGTTTTGGAAACGATACCCCTTGATCCTAGGCAATAGAGGAAGGACATCTATGCACCACGCTTACAACCTCACGCTAATCGATCTTCCAATTCTCAACCTTTGTGCATTACCAGCTTCGATGTGGTTATGTTTCTGGATTTTTATCAAAAAAGAATTTTTAGAGACTAGTTTTCCAAGAAATTATTTTTCATTTGAACAAAAAAATTCCCATTTTTACCCTAAAAAAACAGAATTATGATAACAAAAAAAAACAAGCCAGGATTTTCGTCCTGGCTTGTTTTTAGAATCTATTAACTTAATATTCCATATCACCCATTCCACCGCCGGCAGATGGGACCGCTGGTTTCTTTTCCTTTTCAGGAATTTCAGTAACCATCGCCTCCGTAGTAAGCAGTAAGCCAGCAATAGAAGCGGCATTTTCAAGAGCCGTTCTGGTAACTTTAGTCGGATCGACGATACCAGCTTCAAACATGTCTACAAATTTATGTGTAGCCACATCAAAGCCCTCGTTCCCTTTTCTAGCTTTCACTTCATTAACAATAACGCTCCCTTCTAATCCAGCGTTATAAGCTAGGGTTCGCAGAGGATATTCTAGCGCCTTATACACAATATCAGCGCCGATTTTCTCATCCCCTTTCAAAGAAAGCTCCTCGATCGCTTTCTGGCATCTCAACAAAGCAACGCCACCACCTGGGACGATGCCTTCTTCTACTGCAGCCCTTGTTGCATGGAGAGCATCTTCTACTCTAGCTTTCTTTTCCTTGAGTTCAGTTTCCGTGGCAGCTCCAACCTGGATCACTGCAACACCCCCAGCCAGCTTAGCCAGTCTTTCTTGGAGCTTCTCACGATCATAATCCGAAGTGGTTTCTTCTATCTGCCTCTTGATCTGATTGATTCTTCCCTGAATTTCACTTCTGCTTCCAGCACCTTCGATGATCGTGGTATTTTCCTTTTCCACGACGATTCTTTTAGCCCTCCCAAGATCTTCGAGCTGCACGTTTTCAAGCTTTATGCCCAGATCTTCTGTGAGGCAGCGTCCACCTGTTAATATGGCAATATCTTCAAGCATTGCCTTTCTTCTATCACCGAATCCAGGAGCTTTGACAGCACAAACCTGCAAAGTTCCTCTTAGCTTATTGACAACAAGGGTAGCTAAAGCCTCACCTTCCACATCCTCGGCAATAATCAACAGTGGCTTACCCGCCTTGGCTATTTTTTCTAGCAGTGGCAATAGATCCTTGAGGCTAGAAATCTTTTTCTCATGAATCAGAATATAAGCATTTTCTAATACCGCTTCTAACTCTTCAGCGTTTGTGACAAAATATGGAGAAATATATCCCCTGTCGAATTGCATGCCTTCTACAACTTCCAGAGTTGTTTCAATGTGTTTGGCTTCTTCGACAGTTACTGTTCCATCTTTTCCTACCTTATCTAAGGCATCAGAAATGATTTCCCCTATAGAAGTATCCCAATTTGCAGATACCGTAGCTACCTGTTTGATCTCTTCTTTTCCTTTAACAATATGGGATATTTCTTTTAGTTGCTTGACTACAGCCTGGACCGCCTTGTCAATTCCCCGCTTAAGATCCATTGGATTAGCCCCTGCTGTAACATTTTTCAACCCTTCCTTGTATATCGATTCAGCAAGAACGGTGGCTGTTGTTGTTCCATCCCCTGCAACGTCACTTGTTTTTGAAGCGACTTCCTTTACTAATTGAGCACCCATATTTTCCCATGGGTCCTCCAATTCAATCTCTTTGGCAACAGTTACACCGTCTTTTGTGATGGTAGGGGAACCGAATTTCTTATCAAGTATAACGTTGCGTCCTGCTGGGCCCAACGTGCATTTAACCGCCTTACTTAACTTTTCGATACCACGCAAAAGGGAATGCCTAGCAGATTCATCAAAAATCAATTGTTTGGCAGCCATTGGTTACCTCCTTTTAATAGTTTATCGTTTGTTTATTCTTCAATGATGGCCAAAACATCGTCTTCGCGAAGAATCTGAAAGGATTCTCCATCGATTTTTACTTCAGTTCCACCATATTTGCTAATGAGAACCTTATCTCCTTTTTTTAGCTCTATAGGAATCCTTTTCCCGTTTTCATCCAACTTTCCAGGACCAACAGCAATAACCGTTGCTTCCTGGGGTTTTTCTTTGGCTGTATCCGGGATAATGATTCCTCCTTTTCTTACTTCCTTTTCTTCGTTGAGCTTGACTAATACCCGCTCACCTAAAGGGCGAATTTTAGGTTCAACCATCTTTACCTCCTTTTTTCAAGTTAGTTCCAAAACCATTGTTTTGATCTCATCTAAAGATTTATTTTATCTCCCAGTATAGAGATCAAGCCTTCCGCACTAGGACCCTTGAGGCTTATCCTTGTCAACTTTTTCAAACTCTGCATCGATTACATCGGATTTTTCACCACCTGAGCTTGGTGGCGGAGGAGCACTCGAAGAAGACTTGGATGCAGCCGCTCTATACATTTCTACTGAAATGGCTTGGACTTTTTCATTGAGCTCCTCCATAGCTTTCTTGATAGCATCCGTGTCATCCCCCTTAATAACTTCTCTAACTTTCTCAATGCATTTCTCAATCTCCAGCTTCTTAGCTGAATCGACTTTATCACCGTATTCTCTTAAGAGCTTTTCTGCTTGATAAGCGGCATTATCCGCATTGTTCTTCGCCTCAGCTCTCTCCTTATTCTTCAAATCCTGTTCTCGATAAGCTTCGGCCTCCTTTGTCATCCTTTCGATCTCTTCCTTGGAAAGTCCGCTAGAGCCTGTAATCGTTATTTTTTGCTCTCTGCCCGTTCCTAAATCTTTAGCAGAAACATGAAGAATTCCATTGGCATCAATATCAAAGGTAACCTCAATCTGCGGCACTCCTCGAGGAGCCGGAGGAATACCGTCCAAATGGAAAACTCCCAACAGCTTGTTGTCTCTAGCCATTGGCCTTTCTCCCTGAAGCACTCTTATTTCTACACTTGGCTGGTTGTCTGAAAAGGTGCTGAATATTTGGGATTTGCGAGTAGGAATCGTCGTATTCCTGGGAATCATAGGAGTCGCAATGCCTCCAGCTGTTTCAATAGAAAGAGTCAAGGGAGTAACATCTAAGAGCAGCACATCCTTCACTTGTCCCTTTAGCACTGCTCCTTGTATGGCTGCTCCAACAGCCACTACCTCATCAGGATTTACTCCCTTATGAGGCTCTCTGCCTATAAGCCGTCTAGCCGTTTCGATAATTTTCGGCATTCTGGTCATCCCCCCAACTAGCACAAGCTCATCAATGTCGGCAGCCGTTAATTTTGCATCCTTCAAACAGTTGAGAACAGGCTGAACCGTTCTTTCAGCAAGATGTTCAGTCAGTTGCTCTAGCTTGGCTCTCGTCAATTTCTTTTGAATATGCTTGGGACCTGTTTGATCAGCTGTGATAAAGGGCAAATTGATCTCATATTCAAGGGCTGAGGATAAGGCTATTTTGGCTTTCTCAGCCTCTTCTTTGATCCTTTGAACTGCGTCAGGTTGACCATGCAAATCGATACCTGTTTCTTTTTTGAAATCTTGAATAATCCATTCCATTATGGCCGCATCCCAATCGTCGCCTCCAAGATGCGTATCCCCATTGGTCGCCTTAACTTCGAAAACTCCCTCCCCAATCTCCAAAATAGAGATATCAAATGTCCCTCCACCTAAATCGTAAACGGCGATCCGCTCGTCCTTCTTTTTATCTAGACCGTAGGCAAGAGAAGCTGCCGTCGGCTCATTGATAATTCTCAATACTTCAAATCCAGCAATTTCACCGGCAGCCTTGGTAGCTTGACGCTGACTATCGTTAAAATAAGCAGGAACTGTGATAACCGCCTGGGTAATTTTTTCTCCAAGTTTGGATTCAGCGTCCGCTTTCAGTTTCATCAATATGAAAGCAGAAATTTCCTGAGGCGTATAGATTCTTCGTTCCCCTCCCACTTCTACTTCTACCGCACAATCACCGTTCTTGCCTTCTATGACCTTATAAGGAACCCTTTTTATTTCTTCTTGAACTTCGCTAAACTTTCTTCCGATAAACCGCTTTATGGAATATATGGTATTTTTAGAATTGGTGATCGCCTGTCGCTTGGCCGCCTGACCTACTAATCTCTCTCCACTTTTTGTAAACGCCACCACTGATGGTGTTGTCCTAGCCCCTTCGGAATTCTCCAAAACCACCGGTTGGCCGCCCTCCACTATCGCCATACAGGAATTCGTCGTACCTAAATCGATGCCTAATACGTGTGCCATGCTTTTTTTGGAGCAAAAAGTATGCCATAAAAAAAATAAATTTAGATCTTATTCGAATACAAGGAGATATTTGAATAGTAGATTTTTATATTTTTTTTTTAGGAGGGCATAATTGCGTCATTTTGTCCCACTATAGTGGTCAAATGGATCCACCACTCAATTTTTTTAGCATTTCAAATAATCTAAAAGGAAGACCATAAAAAGAGCCATTACTGAAAAACACTACAACGTCTCCTGGAATCAATACTTTCCGAAGCCTTTCCAGGATATCCTCAGGCGAAGAACAGAAATACGAGGGGATGCCTTTGCGATTAATATCCTGAACAATTTTTTCTGGATTCAGTCTTTCGGTAGGAGGAATCCCTTCTTTGTTAGCTACCTCACTAACGATGACTCCATCAGCAAAAGACAGAGAATGGGGCAGCTCTTCTTGAAAAACAGCTCTTCGAGTTGTATTACTCCGAGGCTCAAATACTGACCAAATCCTTCTTCCAGGATAACGTTGCCGAATCGCTTGAATTGTTTTACAAATGGCCGTTGGATGATGACCAAAATCATCCAAGACTTTGATGCCACAAACATCCCCCAATACTTCTAGCCGACGTTTGACTCCAAGAAATCCCCTCAATGCTTTGGCGATTACTTCCGGTCTTATGCCATAAAGGGTGGCTGCTGCAATGGCCATCGCTGCATTCCTAACGTTATATTCCCCAGGCATGGGTAAAAAAAATGATTCCCCAAGCATCTTGAAGTTACTACCTGCCTCTTCGTAGGCAATCTCACTGATCCGAAAGTCTGCCTTTTCCCCCAATCCTACGGTATAGACCGGCGCAAAGGAGCCTTTGGCGACTTCCGCAATGGCTGGATCGTCCTCTGGAATGATTAAATGGCCTGTTTTTGGAATCAAATGAACAAGTCTTTTAAAGGAAAGCAAAATATCTTCTAGGCTCGGAAAAATGTCTGCATGATCATATTCAATATTATTTATAATAACTGTTTGAGGAAGGTAATGGAGAAACTTACTCCTTTTATCAAAATAGGCTGTATCATATTCATCCCCCTCCAAAATCCAGTAGTCACTTTGGGTATATCTGCATCCGGAAGCAAAATTTTTAGGAAGACCTCCAATAAAAAAGGAGGGATTAAGGGAAGCAGATTCAAATAGCCATACTAGTAGGGAAGTGGTAGTGGTTTTCCCATGGGTTCCAGTGACAATGATATTCTGTTTGCCATGAAGAAAGAAAAATCTCAATATTTCAGGCAAAGACACAAAAAGGTATTTTTTTTCTAAAACCGCTTCCAGTTCTGGATTACCTCTTTTGATCGAATTTCCAACAACAACTAGGGTTCCATCCACTTCCTTTGGAAGATTTTCTGCTTTGTATCCTTCCGCTACCACTATTCCTTTCTGGCTCAAAAAGGTCGATAGGGGCGGATAAACATTTTCATCTGATCCTCCTACGACATAACCCATATCTTTGAGCATCGAAGCCACAGCTCCCATAGCCGTTCCACATATTCCTAAAAAATGGAACCGAAGCTCTTTAGTAAAAAATGGGGTTATCGCAGCCATGAAGACCGATTCCTACACTAAATGAGAAAAAAAGCAAGACTATTCAGTAAAATAGGAATTTAATTTAGTATTGATAAAATTTTCGATTTCCTGAATCCGAAAAGAGGGCCAGAGAAAAAGTTTTTCCCAATGGCTGACGATTTTATCGATTCCCGAACTTAGAAGATAAAATTTCCAGCGTAATGAATGAACAATAAAAGGATCAAAACTGCAAAAACCAATGAACTTTTGAGAACCAATGTCAGTGGCCCTGTTCAGCTGCTTGCAGACAAATACCACCTCAATTTTCAAATTCCTAAACAAATAAAACCGATACTTTGCTAACCGTGGATGTACTGGATGAATCAAATCGATATTAGAAGGCAAGCCTTCTAACGGATGGATACTCCATATCCTTATACGATCCAGTTTTTTAGATAACTGTTCATATCTTTTTTTATGACTCGCAAAATTTTTTGTTCCATCTAAAAGAAGAGTTAGTTCCCCACCCTCCTCCCCATTTTCCAAGGCCAGATCTTCAATGGTATAACCAATAGCCTTCTGGACATAGCCATTAAAGAAATGAAGGTGGTCAGTATTTGGAATCTCTACGAGCTCCTTAGGCAAGATACCATTGGTTGGACAATATCTTAATTTAACAGAGTAAGTCGGCAAGCAGCTTCGCTTGAGATTCTCATGGAACTTTTTTTGAAACAGCAAATTGATATCCTTTAGTAGATTTTTTTCACCCGTGTCATGAACTGTTTTTTCTTCCATGCTATTGACATTAACTAATCTCAATATCGCAAAGTGGCAACTCCCTTTTTTTATTTCTTAGAGCAAAAAAAAACCTTTTCATTAACTCCAAAGACTCTTCAGATCTAATTCCAGAAGTAATTTCCAATTTTTTTCCCCCATTGAAAAAAAATGTGCGAGGTTGAAATATTCCTTTTTTAGGGTCTTCAATACCAAATACCACTCTTGCAATGCGACTCAATAGGATAGCGCCATAACACATTAAGCAAGGCTCTTTGGTGACATACATAGTCGTTGCTGTGAGCCTCCAATCTCCAAGAAGAAGCTGCGCATTACGGATGGCTTCAATTTCGGCATGAGCTGTTACATCACAGCATTCCTCTACCCGATTTCGTCCCATGCCTAGAATCTTTTGATCCCGCACAATTACTGCTCCAATTGGAACTTCCCCCTTTTCAAAAGCTTCTATAGCCTGCTCTAAGGCTTTTCCCATGAAATAATTATCAACTTCTAACTGATCAGTTTTCATGGCTATAAGCTAGAGTAGAGTCGGACTTGATATATTCTTCTTAGCATAAGAATACTATGTGTTAGCTCCTGCACGCAATCTACAGGAATTAGCCGCCTTCAAATCCTTTCTATTAGTTCTTTCTGACAGAAGTATAGAACTATCTCCTTTACGAGCAAAGCAGGAGGACCCACCCTATTAATTAATATTTTTTATTAGTATTGACAACGATATTTGGCACTTTTCTATTTATTCTTTGCCCGTAGTCCTCTACAAAACCTTGAACCTAAGGACAGCTATTACCTCGACTTTCCCCTTATCTGTCCCAAAAGCATGCGGCATGCCGCTTATTTTATTGGCTCAAAGATTGACGCATAACATTTAGTTATTTAAATTAAAAAAATTACTCTTCTTTTGTTCAGAAAAGTTTATTGCTTGCAATAGATCAGCAGATGAAGGCAAACAAGCAGCGACTCTTTTGAACCTATTCATTGAAGTGTCTAGCCATGAACGAGAAAAGTATTTATGAAAAATTAGTCCAAGGACAGCCTGGATGGTGTTCTTTAAGGGATCAGAGTCTTTGGAAGGTTTATGGCAAAGACAGGACAAAATATTTAAATGGACAAATCCCAGCTGATCTTTCTTCTCTACCTGTAGGACAATCTTTACACACGGCAGCACTTAATAGAAAAGGAAGGATCGATTGCGAACTATGGATAGCCAATCAGCAAGAGGCATTTTATATCGATGCGCCAAAAGAGATCAAAGAGAGTACGGAGAAGCGATTAACAAGTTTTCTTGTCGCAGACAAAGTTTCGATCGAACAGCTAGATAACTCCTATAGACTCTATCATTATTTTGGTCTAGAGTCACCAAAAGGCTTCGAATTGTGTTTTTTTAACAAAAGATTTGGTATTCCTGGATGGGACATATGGACGCAAACTGGAATTGAAAATTTCAGTTGTATGGAAATACCTCCCAAGATATTGGAAAGTTTACGACTCGAAGCGATGATTCCTAGATGGGGCTCTGAGCTAACGGCGAATATTATAGCTTTGGAAGCTTTTCTTAACAAAGAAGCAATCAGCTTTACAAAAGGTTGTTATGTTGGCCAAGAAATTATTTCTAGGATCCATCACTTAGGACAAGTGAACCATCTTTTAACTCTTTTCCTTTGCCTTGATGACAATGTTCCCCAATGCGCGCCGTTATTCGACCAAAATCAAGCCGTTGGCCGGCTAACTTCTAGTTGTTATTCCTTTGGCTATGAGAAACCGGTTGCTTTGGGATTCCTTAGAAAAGAATTCAGAAAAGAAGGAAATGTATTGCGCACTTCTAATGATTGTTATTTAAAGATCTTAAAAGCCCCACCCCCATTGGATAGGGGCTTGTTTTTCTTAAAAAGCTTCTTCAACCCTTTTTAGCCCATCTTAATATAAAGCAACGCCTATTTCCTCAGAAAGAAAGAACACCTTTCCTTCCATTGCTTCTTCTGTACATAGTTTTTTGGAAATGCATATAGTGCCTTATCCCTTTCCAAGTTTGCTGTGAACCTAGGTCAAGACCAAACAAAAAAAAAAATAAAACAGAGAGAGAGGGAATCAAAAAACTAAAATGGGAAATATTTTTACTTTTGGTTTTTAATTTTTTCGTCTTTTTCAGATTTTTCCATTGCCTCAGGCTCGACAGTAGATTCTTCTATTCTATATTTGCTTTTACCTATTTTTATAAGTCCGGGCGTTTTCTTCCCGGTTGTATAAAACCAACTGTAAAGATTATTTATCTTTACTCCAAGCTTTTCAGAAAGTTCTTTTACAGTCAATCCCTCGTTCCCAGCTTTTCTTAAAGCCTCCAGTATCGAGTTTTTAAGATGTCCTGGAATACTCCCTTTTTCTGGTCCCCTTCTTTTTACTGATACTCGTGTTTTCTCGATTCTTTTCTTGGGAACTTTTATCCCTACTTTCCAAAGAGTTTGTATCTTGCGTTCAATTTCAGAAACCTTTTCCTGAAGTTCTTCTTTTTCCTGTACGAGCTTGGCTAGTTCTTTTACTTCAGCACTCGTAAGATGTTTGAGTTTCATATAATTGTTATTTACTTTAAATTTCTTTATTTAATTAAGTATAACAACATTATTTTATGATGTTTCTCATTTTTATCAAATACTTTTATATAAAATCCTTAGGAAGATTTTTTCCATGAAAAAATTCTCGCTTTAAAAGAAGCTTTTTCTGCTTCTATCTTATTCCCTAACCTCATATAGGCTAAGGAAAGACTCGTCCAAACCATAGAATCCTCCGGCCGTATTTCAAGAGCCTTTTTATTAGCTTCAATTGATTTTTCGTATTCCCCTAATTTATAATAGGCCATTGCCAAAGCTTGCCATCCTTCGAAATATGAAGGATCAGTCTCTACACTTTTTGTATAATAAAATTTAGCCTTTTCTAAGTCTCCCACAGCGAGAGCTTCATTACCAAGTTCATAAAATTCTATTTTTGGTTCCATAAGCTATAGGTATAAACTGTTAGTCATCAACTCTATTTTGTTTGACAACTTGAAGAAGAGTCTCAATTAGCCCATCAATACTATGTTCTTTTGATTCGACATACACTTCTTGTTGAAAATCTTTTAAGGCCTTTGTTGTGAGAGGTCCTATGCTTACAACTTTAGGTATTAGAGAGGTATCATGGCATTGGAGGTTCAGTTGATGCCAATATCTAACTGAACTGGCGCTAGCAAATAGAATCCAATGGGCCCCAATATGTTTAAATCTCTCTCTGTGCCCACGGACGTCCTCGGTTTCGGGTTCAATAGCATATAAAGACCATTGATCGACACTGGCTCCCTGTGTTTGTAACATATTGGCTAGGCTATCATCGGCTAAAGAGCTTCGCGGCAGTAAAAACCGTAACCCCTCTATGCGCCTTTGATAAAAACATTCCCCCAAGCTCATGGAAGTAAATTTTTCTGGGATCACATCCACATGAAGATGGAAAGAGGCGATGGCTCGCGCGGTTGCCTTTCCAATCGCTCCCAGTTTTACTTTTCCGAGTTGTCGAATATCATTAGTAAGCCGAAGGAATTGATCAAAAAATATGTCTACTGCTGTTGGACTCGTAAAGAGAAGCCAATCATAAAAGGCATCAATATTTTCTAATATTTTTTTCTGCTTAGCATCCAATGGCTGAGGGACAATTCTAATTGTCGGAATTTCCAAGACTTCAGCTCCAAGTTCAATCAATCGCTTTGCTAGTCTTGAGCAAGCTTCTTTGGTTCTTGTCACTACCACTCTTTGCCCATAAAGGGGCTTATTTTCAAACCACTGCAACTCTTTTCTAAGCCGAACCACCTCTCCAATGACAATGATAGCAGGCGGAGCAAATGAAGCATGTGTTCCTGTCAATATGTCCCCTAGGGTAGATTCTACCACCTTTTGATAAGGAAAAGTTCCCCACGAAATAACAGCTAGCGGCGTCTTAGGATCCATGCCAGCCTCTATCAGGCTACTGACTATTGCCCCGATTCGCTCCACCCCCATTAATATGACCTTTGTTCCCTTTAATTTGGCTACCGTCTCCCATCCTATAGCCGAAGATTTCTTAGCTGGATCTTCGTGACCCGTGACAATAGTCAGTACCGAAGCATAATTCCTATGGGTTAAAGGGATTCCAGCATACGCAGGGACAGCTAAAGCGGAACTTACCCCTGGGACTATTTCAAAAGGAATTCCAGCTTGCTTCAAAGCTTCCGCTTCTTCTCCTCCACGACCAAACAAAAGAGGATCCCCCCTTTTAATCGGACGACATTCTTTCCCTCAGCCGCTTTAGAGATAAGCAACTGTTCTATTTCCCTTTGTGAATAAGCCGCTTTGCCGGCAATTTTCCCGACATAAACTTTTCTACAATGATTGGAAGCCCAATCTAAAATTTCTGGATTACAGAGATAGTCATAGAATATAAAATCCGCTTTCTCTATGAGCTCTTTGGCCTTGAGTGTTAAAAGCAATGGGTCACCAGGGCCGGCGCCAACAAGAAAAACCGTTCCAATCTTTTTATCCTTCATTTTGTGCTTTTCCCAATCCGAACTACAGTTTTTTCAACAAATAGGCTAACTCTTGTCCTATCTTTTTAGCTTCCCGAATTTGGCCAACAACTTTCCCCTCTTTTGGTCGCAGGCTGCCTTGAGGCCACCATATCCCATAGAGGACTAACTTAGATCCTTCTACCTTTGCCATGGCCCCCACAGCCGTTCTACACCCCCCTCCAAGTTCATAAAGAAAGGATCTTTCAGCACACACTTCACAAGCCGAAGGAAAATCATTGAGGCATTGGACAAGATCCCACGCCCTCTTATCTCCCTGTCGTATTTCCAAAGCTAAGGCTCCCTGACCTGGAGCAGCCAGCATCCAATCCAGTCCGAGGGGAGTGCAAAAAAAAGAAGATAAATCTATCCCAAGCCTTTTTATTCCTGCCATCGCTAAAATGGTTCCCATCCATTCTTTATTTTCTCTAAGCTTTTTTAACCGTGTTTCGACATTGCCTCGAATGGGAACCACTCGTAGATCTGGCCTCTTTCTTAAGAGTTGATTCGCCCTCCTGGGACTACCTACAGCCACGATGGCCCCAGGTTCAAGACCATCAGGATGCGGATAATGAAGGCTTACCCAGCAATCTCTTGGATCTTCCCTTGGTGGTATGGCCGCAATCTCCAACCCTTGGGGCATTTCCACAGGCAAATCTTTGAGGCTATGAACAGCCAGATCAATTTCAGCTTCGAGTAATTTTTTTCTATTTCCTTTGTAAAAATTCCTCTTTGCTGGATTGCTTCTAAATGCTCATAGTCACACAATTGATCACCTGTCGTCTTTATTATTTTTGTCTTTATCTCTAGATCGGGGTATTCCTTCTTCAGACGGTCAATAATACTCTGAGTTTGAATTAAAGCTAGGGGGCTTCCCCGTGTTCCAATAACAAGTAAGTTCACGCGATCCTGAAATTTCTAATAAAACCTGATTCTGTAGCATTTAATGATCCTATCATCCATTGATAATACCTTTCGATATGCGGCGCTATAAGATTTTTGCATTTATCTACCTCGGCCAGACGATCTTTTAGATTCTGGTCAGCAATCGACTGCAAATCATCAATGTTATAACAATAGACTCCATCCAAATCTTGAACTGCCGGATCAATATCCCTAGGAACAGCAAGATCTATGAGGAAAAGTGGCCTGCCCCCACGCATCCCCATCAGGGGGGCCAGTTTCTCTCTAGTAATTACATAATGGGGAGCGGCCGTAGAGCTAATCAGTATATCCACTCTGGATATTCGATTTGGAAACTCAGACCAAGGAATGGCTTCGGCTTTTATCTCTTGGCTTATAGAGAGCGCCTTCTCAAAAGTGCGATTGGCTACTAGAATAATATTACCCCCTTTTTTTTGAAGAGCCTTGGCAGTAGCCTCACTGACGGCTCCGGCACCAACAATCATTATAGAACAACCAGAGAGCCTCCCAAAAAGTTTTTCAGCTAAATCAACAGCCACAGCACTCACCGAAATGCTCCCCCGTGTGATCCATGTCGCAGATCGTACGGCTTTAGCTGCGGCAAAGCCAGACTGGAATAGCTTGTTTAAATACTTACCAGCCATACCCTGCTCCTTTGCAATCAGATACGCTTCCTTTAGTTGGCCTAAAATTTCGGTCTCCCCCACAACCATTGATTTTAAACCACTGGCAAGTTCAAAAAGATGCTCAATGCAATTTTTGCCCTTGTAAAAATGAGAATATAATTCAAATGGTAGTTGCTTTTTATGGTATACTTTTAGAAATTCACTCCAACTTTTTGAAGCCTGATCAGGATCTTTACTGACCGCAAAAAATTCCACTCGATTGCAGGTAGAAAGCAAAACCGCTTCTTCTAGTTGCATCATTGCTTTCATCATGGAGAGCGCCTGAGGATATTCCTCGCTGCGGAATGCTACCTGTTCACGTAATTCAATGGAGGAAGTATCAAAAGAAAGCCCGCCCCCGAAGAGAATTTTCATGGTGTTTAAAATCTGTGAAATTGACTAAAATAATTTATTCCCCAAAATGTTAAAAAAATAAATAAAAAGCCGCCAATCGATAGGATAGATAGTCGCTTCATCCCAGGATGAAAAAGAAAAGAGCAGCAAACCAGATAAAGGTAAAATAACCAGATTCCAATCGACCAGCTAATTTTTACCCAATCCCAAGAACTTTTCGGGGATATTAAAATGCCTCCTACAAGTCCAGCTGTCAGCAAAACAAGCCCCATCAACAAAATTCTTTTTTGAATAAAAAAAAGATCCCCTATAGGCGGAAACCAAAAAAATAAGGAAGAAAGTTTATGGGTTTTGAGTTCTTTATCTTCCATCAGATAAATGACTGCGGCAAGGGCTGCGATTCCAAAAATCGCATAAGCTAATATCGAAAAAGCCGCGTGCATTTCAAGCATCCACCCTAATTTAGGCATCAGCTTGGGAGTATCAGGCCGACCACTCAAACCAATCAGATTGATCAAGAAGGTAGTCGGAGCTGTAAAAAAACCTAGAATGGAGATTCTATAAGTTGAGCCGATGATAAAATAAATAAGCAGAAAAGCCCATGAAAGGAATGCTAGAGTTTCCAGAAAATTGGTGATAGGACAATGATTGATAGAAATGCCTCTCAAATATAAAAAAAGGGTTTCTAAAAAGAAAGCGACAAAAAGAAGAATAAAACTTAACTTATCTCCCCCTGTCCGCTTTTTAGCACCTAATATAAAAAAACCATAAAGAGAAACAAAAAATTCAAGAACAGTAGCAAGAATCAACCAGATTCTTTCCTGGCTCATATTCATGGCGATCCACAGATCCGTTTTTTCGAGATAGGTTCCACCATTCTTTTCCCTCTGCAAAGCGTCTTAACCCAGATATTTTTTTACCAGTTCTTGAAGCTTCTTTCCATCCGCTCTACCGCCAGCTCTAGCTATCACCGTTTTCATAACCATGCCCATCTCTTTTCTATCTTTGGCCTGCGTTTCTTCAATGACTTTCTTCACGAGGGCTTCCATTTCTTCTTCGGACATCGCTTCAGGCAAAAACTCTTTTAAAATCGCTACTTCCATCTTTTCTTTTTCCGCTAGATCAGTTCTATTGGCTTTTGTGTATTCGAGAATCGACTCTTCCCTTTTTTTTATCTCTTTTGAGATGACTCCAATGATTTCTTGATCTGTCAGTTCTTTTTGGGACTTTTGGATAGCAGCATAATTAATCGCCGACTTGAGTAGCCTTAAGGTGGAGATTTTCTCCAATTCCTTTTTCTTCATTGCTTCTTTTAGTTGCTGATCAATTTGTAATTGCAATGACATACTCTTCCCTCACTTTTTTCTTTTAGGTTGCATTTTGTCTGTTACTACCGATAATTTGTATCAATCCTTTTCTATTGTTTTATTTTATTCTCATCTTTCATGAGAACAATTTATAAATTTCTTTTTCTAGAACTTTTTAAAAATTCTCTTATAACTACCACCATTTTGACCTTTTTTCTGGTCATTGCCAATGCTTTCCGAGATTTATCAGATCTTCTTGTAAATAACGAAGTGCCTTTGTGGATTTCCCTGAAACTCCTTTTATCACTGATCCCCTTTGTCCTGACATTTACTTTACCATGGGGACTTCTCATTGCCGTCATTCTGCTATTCGGCAAAATGTCTCAAGACAGAGAACTGATTGCCTTAAAAAGTGCTGGGATTAGCATTGGCGCGGTCATGGCTCCCATTATTTGGTTTGCGCTCCTTTATAGCATTTTTAGTTTTGCCATCAATGCCTACATTGGACCTAAAAGCCGGCATGCCTTTAAAGAAATCTTCTCTGATGTCATGCTTCACAACCCTCTATCTTTTTTCAAAAGCAGCAAAACAATAGACCAGTTTGATGGTTTTCGTTTATACGCCAATAACCGCATAGGAGCTAGACTCCAAGATGTTTACATATGGGAAACTGATGCTGAGCTTCGCCCCTTACGCTCTATTCGAGCCTCAGAAGCTGATATCGAACCGGATCTAGCTCACCAAAGAATTCTACTGACTCTCTGGAATGCGCGACAAGAAGAAAGGAACATTGCAGACCCTCAAAATGTAAAATTGGTCATGCCCGGTTCGCGAGCCACCCAATTGCCTTATGAAATATCACTAGCCACCCTATTCGATCGGTTAGCAGTCAGAAAAAGCATTGGTCTTTCCACTCTGGATGAGATAGGTCGACAAATTGTAGCAGCTGATTTATTCGGTTTTACTTCTAATCCAACCCCTGTATTGACCGAATTTCAGAAAAGATTGGCCTTTTCTCTTTCTTGTTTTACCTTTGTTCTTGTAGGCGCCCCGCTAGCTATTCAAGTCCAGAGAAAAGAAACTTCCATTGGGGTGGCTTTAAGTTTATTCATTGTACTTTCTTACTATGTCATCGTTCTTCTGGCTGATGCTTTAAAAGCAAAAACAAATTTTTTCCCAGAGCTTATTATTTGGCTACCCAATATTATTTTCCAAACCCTAGGATTCTGGTTGATATGGAGAGTCAATCGGAAATGATGATTTTACTTGCCTATTCCTAGGGAATCTAAGGAAGCTCGCCAGGAGGCATTGTTGGGCCAGGGAAACCAGGAAGTGCTGGCGGAGAAGGGGCGCTTGGCTCGGGAGCTTCATCAGGAGCTTTTGGCTCATTTTCTTGGAGCGGAGGCAACCAAAATAAAAACATATTCATCTTGTATTATAAAGCTTTATGTACAATCGAACGCTTTTCAATCAATTTCTAATTTTTCTTCGATTTTAGTCAAATTTTCTACTCCCTCTTTCTTGATAACGACCATATCCTCTAATCTCACTCCTCCGATTTCTGGATAATATAACCCTGGTTCGACCGTGAGCACCTGGTTGGTTTTAAAAACCGCTTTTCTAAACCTAGGTGGCTCATGGATCTCAAGCCCTACCCCATGGCCTAATCCATGAAAAAAACCGACCCATCGGCCATTTCGGATTTCTGTAGGGTAGCCTTTTTTAGCAAACCTCTGTCGGATTTCTTGCTCGATTTTTTTTCCATTGGCTCCTTCCCGTAAAACGCTTATAACCCACTGTTTAGCTTCCTGAACTGTTAAGTAAAGATCACGAAGGGCTTTAGAAGGAGTGCCTTTGACCACCGTTCGACTCAGATCGCCAAAATAACCTGTAGTTTTATCTCTTGGGAAAATATCAATGACAATCGACTGATGAGCCAGGAGTTTACCTTTCCCAATCTCATGAGGATCGCAAGCTTCCTTTCCGCAGGCCACAATAGTGTTGTTGGCCAAAGCCCCCTCTCTCATCATTGCAATTTCTATTTCGTCTCTCAGTGTCTTGGAGTCTAAAACTTTCTTTTGCCACCAAAGCGATCCATCCTTGCTAATTTCGCTTTCCTTAAGGATTTCAACGGCTTTTTTCATCCCTTTCTCTGCAACACGAAGAATTCTGATAATCGCTTCTATTTCTTGTTGGGTCTTCACGGAGCGTTCGGGAAAAAATTCGCCTTGTTTAGGGATAACTTTTAACCCCTTTTTTCTAAGCGCTTCCGCTAAACCTAGAGGAAAGTTAGAAGGAACGGTGAGCTGTCGAAGCCGAAGTTTTCGACAAATTTCTTGGATTAGAAGTGAAGCAGAGAGTTTTTCCTCCTTAATGCCGCTAGCCTCTTCATAGGAAAGCACAACATCGGCCCTAGCCTCTCGCTTGGCTCGATCAATCTCAAGCTTACTAAAGAAAGCATAACTTTTTGTTTCCGTTGCAATCCAAAGAAAAGGATCAGGAACCCGGATCTGAGTGGCATAAAGCATATTCGGATCGTTTTCGCTAGCCGCATACATCATTCTAGCCATAGAAAACTCCTATCCACTTTCAGGATTTCGAGGCAGGCTTCTTTTTGGGATTTGCCCCAACTGGCCGCATGCTATAATCCTCCCATCCGCCTCCCAAGGCTCTAATCAATGCCACTGTTGCAATAAATCTTTCTCCCAGGATTTGGAGATTAAGCAGTTGCGCATTTAGCCATACCTGTTCGGTTGTATCCACTTCAATATAATTCACCAATCCTTCTTTAAATCGAACTAAGGATACGTCAAACTGATCTTTAGCAAAAGCGACTGTTCGCTGTTGTGCCTCTTGCTGCGCTTCTAGAATCTTTAAAGCGGCCAGAGCATTTTCGACGTCCTGAAAGGCTACCAGTACCCCCTGTCTGTAATTGGCGACAGCCGCTTGATATGCCGCTTTGGCTTGTTGGAGGCCAGCCACCAATTGACCTCCTTCAAAAATAGGAAGACTGACAAACGGACCAAGAGTCCAAAACCTGCTTGAGCCATTAAAAAGCATTTCTACAGTAGAACTTAGTAAGCCTACCGAAGCTAAAAGATTTACAGAAGGAAAGAAAGCACCAAGAGCCACACCAATGTCAGCGTTAGCCGCAGCCATCTGTCTTTCGGCCTGAGCGACATCGGGTCTTCTCTGTAAAAGATCCGAAGGAAGATATTCGGGCAATACGGGAGGGGATCCAGAAATTGGATGGGATGCAATCTTTACAGAAGAAGCAGGTTTGCCCAAAAGCACTGCAATGGCGTTTTCAATTTGGGCTCTGGTGTTTTCCAATCCAATGTACTGAGACTGAAGGTTAGCCAAATCAGTTTTAGCCCTAGCCAGATCAAGCTCATTGGCTAGCCCTCCATCATAGCGGCTTTGCACTAAATAAAGATTATCCCTAAAAACGTCTATCATATAGCGGTAAACAGCCAATTGGGCATCTATATAACGAATGGAAAAATAGTCAGTGGCAAGTTCTGCATGCAATGTAAGAAGCAGGGACTCATAAGCGGCTTGTGTGGCTTGAGCAGAGGCTTTTGCTGCTTCCAATTCGCGCCGATACCTTCCCCAAATATCAGCCTCGTACGATGCAGCTAGAGGCAAAGCCCATTCGTTCCAATAAATGGGTAATCCAACCTGAAATTGAGTAAAACCGATCTGCTGAGTACCAGCCGGATTAAAAACAGGTGAAACCACTGGATGCTGTAGAAAGAAAAAGGGTTGGTTTTGAGAAAATCGTAAGCGCGAATAAAAAGGATAAAAGCCGATATGAGGGAAAAAATTGGAAAGTGACTGAGTTACAAGAGATCTTGCCTCCACCACTTGAGCATAGATACCCTTGAGCTGTTGGTTGCCAACCAACAGTTGCGCTTCCAATTGATCCAAAAGAGGGTCTTTGAAAATTTTCCACCACTCTCCTTTAGCAATCGCATCTTGTGGAAGCGCTTTTTTCCAACGGATCCCTTCCAGCCTTTTACCAGAAGCAGTCTGCTGTTCTATTACCGAGACATTGTCTTGGCCTGTTGAAGGTTTTTCAGCATTAGGGCTGTTCCCCCACTTAAAAGCCAAAGGTGTTTCAACTGCTGGTCTATGGTAGTCTGGACCAACTGCACAGCTAGAAAGAGCTAGAGCTAGGGGGACAAATAATAGCCTTCTAAGAAAGGGTTCTTCCCACAAGTTCTTTGGAAAAGAAGCTTCTTTCATTATATGCTTTTAGTGGGTTAATAGTATGAATGAAAGTTTTAAGTTTATTTTCTTTTTTGATTCCTTTCCACTCGTAGCGTAGCCTTTTATCATTTGTAAGGACTTCGTTGGAATAGCAAGTAAAAAGCATAAGAAAAATAGTACATAACGGATGATATGAATGAGACCGAATCGATAAGGTTGCGAAAAATCCGTACTCATAATTTAAAAGCCATCGATCTAGATATCCCGCATAAAGCTCTGACTGTCATTACTGGTCTTAGTGGCTCAGGCAAATCTTCGCTGGCATTCGATACACTATATGCCGAAGGCCAGAGCCGTTACATCGAAACCTTTCCTCCATACATAAGACAATTTCTGTTAAGAACTGAAAAACCAAAAGCCGAAGCCATTGAAGGCATTTTGCCTGCTATTGCCATTGAACAAGATAAAACGAGTGCCAATACCAGGAGTACGGTCGCTACCATGACTGGCATTGCTGATTATTTAAAACTTTTTTACACCAGGCTTGCCTATCCTCTCTGTCCTCAATGCCATCAAAAAATAAGAAAATCCTCCCCTAAGACACTGACAGAGTTTCTTTATAACGCTTATCCCCAAAAAGATTTCCTTATCTGTTTTCCCGTCCGCTTTTCTGCACATACTCCTTTCAAAGAAGCCTGCCTATTGCTTGTATCCCAGGGATACTCAAAAATTTGGTTAGAAAACAAAATAAATCGGATCGATGAAGAAATTCTAGAGAAGACGGAGTTCAATTGCCAAGAACTTTTCGTGGTTCATAGTCTCCAACGAACCGAGCCTCATAAGAGAACAGAACTTTTAGAAATCTTCGATGAGAGTTTTAAATCTGGAAAAGGTCGACTAATGATCGTCCTCCTTCCTGAGAAGGAAAGTCTTGTTTTTAGCGATCAGTTGATCTGTCCTATTGATAATATAGAATTTGAGGAACCTTTCCCTGCTCTCTTTTCTTTCAACAATCCTAAAGGGGCATGTCCTACTTGTCACGGTTTCGGAAGAATCATTACAATCGACTATGATAAAGTAATCCCAGATAAAACCCTTTCCATTGCTCAGGGAGCAATTCGACCGTTTCAATCCCCAAATTTTGCGCATTGGCAGGTTTTCTTAGAGAGAATGCTTAAAAAAAGAAAAATTTCTCTTTCAAAAAAAATCTCGGCCTACACAGCAGCCGAATGGGACTATCTTATCCATGGAGAGGCATCTGAGGAGTCCGCTGAAATTCTAGTGGAAGAAGATTGCTGGTGTGGTATAAAAGGGTTTTTTTCTATTCTTGAGAAAAAGACCTATCAGACTCATATTCGGGTTTTTCTTTCTCACTATCGTCTCTATTCCCAATGTCCAGAATGCAATGGAAGCCGTTTTAACAAAAAGACCCTCTGCTACAAAATTGATTCTGGCAAAACAGCATTTTCCATCGGAGAATTGCTCCAGTTACCCATAAACGAACTGATCCATACTGTTGAGGCGGTGGAAATTCCAGCCTTTGATCAAGCAGCAATGAGGATCAAAGAAGAAATCCTCAGTCGGCTTAGCTATCTAAACGACATTGGACTGGGTTATCTTACTCTGGATAGGGCGAGTCGGACACTTTCCGGAGGAGAAACACGACGAGCCAATTTGACTATCTGTTTAGGCAACAAACTAACCAATACGCTCTTTGTTCTTGATGAACCAACTATAGGGCTGCATCCTAAAGATTGTTCAAGGCTTATCCAACTGATCCAAAAGCTTAGAGATCAAGGCAACACCGTTGTGGTGGTGGAACATGAAGAGACGGTTATTAAGCATGCCGATTATATTGTAGAACTTGGGCCAGGAAGTGGAGCTGAAGGAGGCCAAGTCATCTATGCTGGAGACCTGCAAGGACTCTGTTCAAGCTCTTCTTCTTTAACTGGAGCCTATCTCAGTGGAAAAAAATCAATCTCTATTCCCCAAAAAAGGAGAGAGCCCCAATCCGGATTTTTAGAAATTCGCAAAGCTACCATCCATAATTTGCAAGAGCTTGATGTGGATATTCCCATCGGCTTATTTGTCACCATCACAGGCGTCAGTGGCTGTGGTAAAAGCAGTCTTGTCCAGGAGATAATCGCTTATAGTCTCCACAGAATACAAGAGATCAATCCTCCTCCAGGACCATTCTTCACAGACAGAGCCATAATCACAGGTTGGGAAAATATAGAAGAAGTTATTGAAATAGATCAATCACCTATTTTCAAAACTCCAAGATCAAATATAGCTCTTTATTTAGGCATCTGGCCTTATGTCAAACAACTTTTTGCTTCAACTGAAGCGGCTCAAATTCAAGGCCTAGAAGAAAGCCATTTTTCTATCAATTCAGGTGAAGGACGCTGTCCAAGATGCCTTGGGCTTGGCTACGAAAAAATAGAGATGCAATTTCTTTCTGACGTTTTTGTTCCTTGTTCTGTCTGCGAAGGCAAAAGATTTCAACCCTATATCCTTGCCATTCACTACCATGGGAAATCCCTCGATCAAATCTTGAGAATGACAGCAAAAGAAGCTTTAATGTTTTTTGAACCGCAGGTTGCCGATAGTTCTCGACAAGCTATTCTTCATAAAAAAATAAGCTCTTTACTTGCTCTTTTAGAAGAAGTCGGGCTTGATTACCTGCAACTTGGTCATCCACTCAATCAGCTTTCTGGAGGAGAATCTCAAAGACTAAAGATTCTAGGAATCCTTTCCGAAAAATTGTTCAACAAGAAAACAAGAAGCCATACAAAGCAGAGACTTATTATTCTAGATGAACCAACAACAGGGCTACATATTGATGATGTCAAACGGCTGATTAGCCTTTTACAAAAACTTGTTGATGCAGCGAATACGTTGGTTGTTGTTGAACATAACTTGGACCTCATTCTCTCAAGCGACTGGGTGATCGACCTTGGACCTTTAGGAGGAAAGCATGGAGGGAAGATTATTGCCCAAGGCCCTCCGGAAACTATTGCTGCAGCAAAAGAAAGTTTTACAGGGATCTTTTTGAAAGAAAAGCTTAGGGCAACCCCTTCTTTTCTTCCTACCCCCTCTTCCTTTCTCTCATCAAGAGGCCAATCTCTATTCATTCGCGGAGCCCGTCATCACAATCTAAAGTCCATTTCTCTGGAAATCGAATTAGCCAAAACAACTGTTCTTACTGGAATTAGCGGATCAGGAAAATCGACCTTGGCCTTTGACGTTCTTTTTGCTGAGAGCAGAAGAAGATTTCTAGATTCTCTTTCAGGGTATGCTAGACAATTTATCCAATCTCTTGAAAAGCCACAGGTGGACGATATAGAATGTCTGCCTCCATCGATAGCAATTGAACAAAGATCCAACAGACCTGGATCTAAGAGTACCGTCGGCACCCTTTCTGAAATCTATCCCTACCTTAGATTACTTTTTGCCAAAACAGGCATTCCCTTTGATCCAGAAACAAAAGAAGAAGCCATACGACAAAGTCAGGAAGATATTTTAAAAGCGATTCGTTTCAGACTCTGCTCAAAAGAAGAATACCGAATTTTAGCTCCTCTGATTAGAGAAA
This sequence comes from Methylacidiphilum kamchatkense Kam1, assembly GCF_007475525.1. NCBI lineage: Bacteria > Pseudomonadati > Verrucomicrobiota > Methylacidiphilae > Methylacidiphilales > Methylacidiphilaceae > Methylacidiphilum (ex Ratnadevi et al. 2023) > Methylacidiphilum kamchatkense. The sequence goes on from NZ_CP037899.1 coordinate 2,025,627, forward strand.
GAAAAGGTATTTATGTTGCGCTTGGGAAATGGGCTCAAAAAAAGGGCTATGCAGGCTTTCGCATAGATGGACAGTGGTATGATTGCTGGCAATTTCCCAGCCTTTCTCGATTTAAGAGTCATACCATTGATCTTTGGATCGGTAATGTCAACGAAACTACTTCATTTGAAGAGTTAAAGAAAAATGTTGCCTTGGCTTTGAGTTTAGGAAAAGAAACGCTCATTTTATGCGATACAAAAAATCAGAAAGACTATCTTTTTAGTACTAAATTTCACTGCCCCCAAAGTGGGAAAAGCTTCGATGAGCTTGATCCAAGACTATTTTCTTTCCATTCTCCCTTAGGATGGTGTCCAACCTGTCTGGGCAAGGGAACAATGGAAGAGGAAGAGGACCAGGCCGAGCAACAGCCGCTGCTTTGCCCTGACTGTCAAGGGAAAAGACTCAACGCTCTGGCTAGATCAGTTTTTCTTCCTTGGCCATTACAAAATACAAAACCGACCATTGACTTCCTCTGCTCGCTTCCTATTGGGGAGCTAGTCGGCTATATGCGCTCAATCGTGGCATCAGCAAAACAAAAAGAGATTGTAGAAAAAATCGTTCCAGAAATTGTCAAACGACTCGAATTTATTTGCAACATAGGCCTTTATTATTTAAGCTTGGAGCGATCCTCTCAATCTTTATCGGCAGGAGAACTGCAGAGAATTTATTTATGTTCCCAACTCGGTTCTAATCTCAAAGGCATCCTTTATATCCTCGATGAACCAACCATCGGACTTCATCCAACCGAGAACCAAAAACTGCTCAATAGTCTTGAAGCGCTGAAAACTAAAGGCAATACCCTTGTCATCGTCGAACATGATACAGAGACGATGAAAAGGGCGGATAAAATCGTAGATCTAGGTCCTGGAGCTGGATCAGAAGGGGGACAAGTTGTCTTTCAAGGAAATTATCAGGCTCTCCTTCGTTCTCAAAACTCTTTGACATCCCAGTATCTCTCCAAACCAATGAAGCATCCTTTGATGGGCAGAGAACGAAGAAGCTGCAAGAAGAACACAGCTTGGCTTAAGATTGAAGGGATCTGTTCGAATAATCTTCATGATTTAACTGTGGAAATACCACTTGGACGACTCGTTGTCATTTGTGGCGTTAGTGGTTCAGGCAAAAGCACATTGCTTAGAGATGGTATTTTTATGGCTGTGAAAGAGGCTCTCAGCAAATCACATAGGAGCACTACAAAAGGCTGCTGGAAGCGTCTGAGTGGTATCGAAGCCATAAGTTCAGTTTGTTTTGTTGATCAGATGCCCATAGGCAAGAACTCTAGATCAACCCCTTTAACCTATTTAGGTTTGTTTGATAGCATTAGGGATCTTTTTTCACAAACCCCACTGGCCCGACAACGCGGATATACTAAAAGCCGGTTTAGCTACAACTCTAAAGAAGGCCGATGTCCTGATTGTTTAGGCAATGGAACAATTCAGATCAGTATGCCTCTGCTTCCTCTTTTCTACCTTCCTTGCGAGTCTTGTGAAGGTAAAAGGTATAATCCACAAACCCTTGAAGTTCTGTATAAGGGAAAATCAATAGCTGAAGTGCTCCATATGACCGTTGCCGAAGCTTGCCATTTTTTTTCTTCTATCGAGAAACTAAGAAAACCCTTCTCAATCCTCTGTGAAATAGGTCTTTCGTATTTATGTCTTGGTCAGCCTACTCCCACTCTTTCAGGAGGAGAGGCTCAGAGGGTTAAACTAGCCAAAGAGCTCATCGCCATGGAGCAAAAGCGCATTCAAAAAATGTTTGAATGGGGCGCACAGAAAGAACCCAAAATCTTATATCTTTTGGAAGAACCGACTATTGGGCTTCATTTAGCCGATATTGAAAAATTCCTGCATTTATGCCAGAGCTTAGTGGAATATGGACACACCGTTGTGATCATTGAACATCATCCTGATGTTATCGCCGAAGCCGATTATGTCATCGAGCTTGGTCCAGGAGCAGGGAAAGAGGGTGGTAAAATCATAGGAACAGGAACGCCTGAAGCCTTAGCTGAAATCCAGAATAGCCCTACCGCTCCTTTTCTTAAAGGAATAGTGATTCCCTCCAAATAGACTTGAAAAAGTGTGAAAAACCAAAAAGAAGATTCCTAAAAAATCGATTTTTAAGATAAAACATAAGCATGACAACTACCCAATATCTCGCTCGACAACTGCTGGCCCACAAGGTTCTACATGTATTTGGAGTGCCTGGAGACTATTCGCTAAAAATTCTTGATACATTTATCAAAGAAGGTCTACAGATCATCAATACCTGTGATGAACAAGGAGCTGGTTTTGCTGCGGACGCTTATGCTAGACTCAATGGGCTAAGCGCTGTTTGCATCACTTACTGTGTAGGAGGACTCAAAGTCACCAATCCAATAGCCGAAGCATATGCGGAAAAATCGCCCGTGCTTGTCATCAGCGGAGCACCAGGCATAAGTGAAAGAAAAAAAGATCCTCTCCTCCATCATAAGGTAAAAGATTTTAACACCCAGTTGAAGGTTTTTGAAGCTTTAACTGTGTATGCAGCCATTTTAGAAAATCCTCGAGACATTGGAGAGCAGATCCTAAAAGCCATTTGGCTGGCACTTCAATACAAAAGACCCGCCTACTTAGAAATTCCTAGAGATATGGCAACTGCTGAAATAGCTATGCCTGATGAAGTATCTATTTCGGGAGATTTTCATTCCGATCCAAAAGCTTTGGAGGAAGCTCTAACGGAAGCAAAGCAAATGATAGAAGCTGCCACCCAGCCGCTAATTCTGGCAGATGTGGAAATTCAGAGATTTGGCCTGCAAAAGGAGCTCGAGCAGCTAACCGAGGCAACCGGCATTCCCGTAAGCGCCACTCTGTTGGGTAAATCGGTTATAGCTGAAACCCATCCTCATTATATCGGCGTTTATGAAGGAGCAACAGGAAGCGAAGAGGTATGCGCCTTTTTTGAAAAAAGCGACTGTCTGATCCTCCTGGGAGTGTTTATGACCGACATTACTTTAGGCTCAACACGATCGGTATTAGATATGGGCAAATGTATCTATGCGACAAGCGAAAAGCTGATGATCCGTCACCATACCTTTGAAGATGTTCGCTTTGAAGACTTCGTCCGAGGCCTTTTGTCTTTAAACATTCGAAAGACACTTCCTCAGAATCTTCCCCATCCTTCCATCCCTTCCATCGATCGGATCGATGAAAATCAAAGCGTATCAGTTAATTCTTTTTTTACAATCGTCAACACCTTTTTATCTTCGCAAACTGTTGTCATTGCTGATGTTGGCGAGTCGCTTTTTGGTTCCATAGATCTGGTTATCCATGAAAGCACTGAATTCATCAGTCCCGCCTACTATGCTTCTGTTGGATTTTCTATTCCTGCTGCTATAGGAGCAGCATTAGCAAAACCTCATCTTATTCCTTTTGTCATCTGTGGAGATGGTGCTTTTCAAATGACTGGTATTGAGCTTTCTACTACCTGCCGATATAAGCTCCATCCCATTATCCTGTTGTTGAATAACAGTGGATATTCTACTGAACGGATTTTTCTAGATGGACCATTCAACGATCTCATGAATTGGAATTATAGCAAAATTACTGAGTTGTTAGGCTGTGGAAAATCTTGCGTGGTAAAAACAAATAGAGAACTGAAAAAGGCGATTGAAAGAGCCATTGAAACCAGAGATTCCTTCTGGCTTATAGAAGTTGTTATCGATGCCGCTGATCGCTCTAAGGCTTTACGAAGAATGGCGCAGCGTATTATGCCCTAAGCAAGAAAAAGGTTGGCTGAAATTTCGACTTTTTTGAAGCATATTTCTATCTAGAATGAAGATATTGATTGTAGAAGACGATCAAAAAGTCCGTAAGCATGTCAAAGGAGCTCTGCAAGCTGAAGGTTATAGTGTTGAGGAATGTGAAGATGGGGAAGAGGCTCAATGGCTTTTAGAAAATTACTCTTATGATTTAGCAATCCTTGATTTGATGTTGCCGGCAAAGGATGGTATTGGCATTGTGAAGCAGATTCGTCGAAAGGGGATCTCTATTCCCATTCTTTTTTTATCTGGCAGATCCGAAGTAAGCGACCGCGTCCATGGTTTAGATGCGGGTGCTGATGATTATCTAACCAAACCTTTTTCAACGATAGAACTGCTTGCCAGGGTTCGGGCTCTTTTGCGCAGACGTTCTCCTATTACTCCTTCGGTACTCAAATTCGAAGATCTGGAAATGGATCTTACCCGTAGAACGGTTACTCGTGCTGGCCAGAGCATCGAACTGACTAATAGAGAGTTTGAGCTCTTGCGACTTTTACTCGAATCAGCTCCCAACCCTGTTAATAAAGCCGTCATCACAGAAAAAATTTGGGATAGATGTTTTGATTCAGAAACTGCTTTAGTGAATGTCCATATCAATCATTTAAGACAAAAAATTCATTTGCCAGGCTTGCCTCCCCTGCTCCATACGATTAGAGGAGTTGGTTTTATTTTAAAGCATCCAACCGATAAATGAAATGTTAAGACGCTGGCATCTTTTTACTGTTGTTTTTTCTTTCATTTTTCTTTTCTTATCCGCTATTTTCCATTGGATCGCTGCCGCAAAAGAAGCCCGGTTCCTTCAATCCAAAGAGCATCGAAGAGAATTAGTCCGCTGGGAAGCCTCTTATGCTTTAGCAATGGTTGTCAGTTTTGGGGTCGCAGGCTATGCTCTTGCAAAATTGTTAAGTAAACCAATTGGACAACTGCGTTCTGATCTTGAGCTTATTGACCCACATAACCCATGGCAAAGAATTAAAGCCGATCGTTATCCCGAAGAATTTTTACCTCTCGTCAATGAAATCAACAAGCTGCTTTCTAAAATTCAAAAGGTCGTTGAAGAGTCTGGGAAAGAAGCTGCTGAATTAGTTCATGAACTGCGAGTGCCGTTAACCCTTGCAAAAATTAGATTAGAAAAATCACTGGAAAAAATGGACCCTGAAATCGCTGAAGCGATTGAGTCTGAACTGGAGCGGCTGCAACAGCATATGGAAAGAGCTATTCTTTTAACTAAAGCTGAAAAAGGTAACCTGACCATCCGTTGGGAAAAAATGGAACTTGAGAAAACTACAGAAATCATTATCGAAGGCTTTAGACTTCTTTGTGAAAACGAAGGCCGTCACATCCATGTGGAAAAAGAAGCTGGAATCTCTATTGAAGCCGATCGAGCCTATCTCAAACAGATTCTTTATAACTTAATGGCCAATGCCATGAAGCATGGCTTTGGAGATATTACGATACGAATGAAAAAAATAGGCGCGAACAGCGCCCAACTCTATGTTTTCAACAGAATCAAACCAACAAAGACAAGACCTGGCAATTTAGGGCTTGGGAAAAGAATTATTCAAGCACTCGTATCAGTTCATGGTAACATGACGATCCGCTACAAACAGCTACATTCCCTATATTGTGCTAAGCTTTCCATTTTTCCGAGGATAACTAAAACCTAATCTATCTGTTGGCAATTATTCTCAACCCTATCAAGTCCATAGTTCGTACTGACAAGACGGCTCGAAATAGCAGTGCCATAACAATGCCATGCCCAAAAACAATTTACCCTGATACCCTTTATTCCCATTGCTATTGTTTTTAGACTGGTCTAATATTTTTTTTGCTCCCTATCCTACAACTTTAAGAAAAATTAAACTACGGTTTTCGCTAAATTAAACTTCTATAGATTAATTTGTTCATACAGATATCCTTCCTAAGGTCGAAGGAAGGAAAAAGAAATTAATAGGAGAAAGGGGGTGTCAAATGATAAAAGTGCTTTGGAAAAATCAAACAAAAACTTACTTTACTGCTGAGCCGCCTTTAGCCCACGAGGAGCATGGCTTGTTTTCACATGCGATTGCAAAATACCAAAATTTCACTAATAAAATTCAGATAGATTCTGAAGTTTGGGGATGGATATTATCGGTTATTTTTCACGCCATTCTGCTTTTTGGGCTTGGATTATCTCTTTTTCCTAAATCAAATTCGAATCCACCTGCGCTGCCTCCATCCATGATAGAACTTGTCCCTTCGCCAGAACCACAACAACCTCAACCAAAAACCGAATCCCCACAGCAACCCGTCATTCATCCTGATGACATGGTAAAGGCAGTCGTACAAAAACCGAAGACTCAGCCAATTAAAAAACCAGCACCCAAACCTCAACAGCCTGTTTCTCAGCGTGTTACTGCTATGGCCATGCCGGATTATCTCAAAAATCCTCCGCCCATCTATCCTGAAGAAGCCCGGAAAAAGGGAGAACAAGGAGTCGTTTATATTTGGGTGAAGATATCTCCTGCAGGTACCGTTTCTTCTCTGAGCATCTATAGGAGTTCAGGATTCCATGATCTTGATTCCGCAGCTATGGATGCTGTCAAAAGATGGAGATTTCATCCGGCAATGTCTGGGAATGTCCCAGTGGAATCTCAGGCAGTTGTCCCTGTCCAGTTCCGCTTGACTAAGTAACCGGTTTTAGGCTAGTTCCCGAGCAGGAGGATTAGAATTTTAGTTCAGCAGGTTGTTTTGCATAAAAAAACTTTGAAGGGAATAACAAAGCGTAGGCAGCGGGTAAAAAAGGTTATTCTTGAAATTTTTCTGTCATCTCAATGAAATGCCTTAGGCGATTTTACTTCGATCCATGTTATGGTTTATCTAAAAGAAATAAACCCTTTTGCCCTTGGTGTTTTTTTGTTCGTCACTTTCTTTTTTTCACTCAGTCTTTTTTCTCAGCCTTCAAAAGAATTACCGCCTCCTAACACTCAAGGAAAACCCTCTGCTGAAGAATCCCAACTTCCTTCGACTGAGCAACCTTCTCAACAAGAATCCACCGAGCCTCCCCCAGAAAATCATCCACCTACAGAAGGCGCTCATCCAGAGGAAATTTCTCCTACTCCCCCCTCTGAAACAGCTCCCACAGTTCCGCCTTCTGGGCCAGAAGCAAAGCTTCCACCTAATCTACCTATCCTTTTGCCAATAAGCGTCACAGCACAAGAAGAATTACCTGAAGAAGAAAATGTGGTTTCTACTAATGAGGAAACAGGTGTTCTTGGACCTGCCATGAAAATCATCGAAACACCAAGAACGGTGCAAGTGGTTACAAGGCAAGAAATGAATACCATTAATGCACAATCAGTAAATGATTTAGCTGCTTTTACACCTGGAGTTAACCCTACGCAAATGACTGGAAGCCCTGTGGCTGAACCTGTCATCCGAGGATTACCCGCCACAACGTATAGAAATGGCATGCTTGTTGGCTTTAGCCAATCCGCACAATGGGGACCGCTTATGAACATGAATGCCTATGATAATTTGGATGTGGTCACTGGACCCGTCAGCATTGTGTATGGCCCTCAGGAGCTTGCGGGAGGATTTGCCAATGAGGTGACCAAACAACCCTATTTCGACAAATTCAGAGGCAACGCCAGTTACACCGTTGGCATGTACTCAACCAATATGTGGAATATCGATCTAGGAGGTCCTGTGATAAAGGATAAGCTTGCTTATCGGTTCGATTATTTCGGTCAAGATGGCTATGCCCCTTACAATTACTATGATGGAGCTTATCTTCAAAGACAATGTTTCTATCTGAATATTGGAGCCAAACCTTATGAAAATTTATCCATTGATTTTAATACCGAACTGGACCTGAATCACTTAAATACCGTTGCTGGCCTGAATAGGCCCACCCAATCATTGATCGATAATGACCTCTATCAAACTGGGACGTGGGCTGGTTGGTACGGACCTCCAGGGGTTTTCCATCCTGGTATCGGCACTGCGCCTCCTGGGGCTGGCTATGCGGTCAACTGGGGACCTTTAGTTCCAATAAGCAGAAGGACCAATCTATTTGCAAACCCAGAAAATGCAACAAATCAAACCTATTATGTGGCTCAAGCGATTGAAAATCTTAAGATTAACGACAATCTTTCTCTTGTAAATAACTCCCTTTTCGAATATTTCAGCACGCTGATCGATCAAGCTATTCCATCAACATTTTGGGCGATACTCCCCTCCGGTTATGATTTTGATGATAGACTAGAACTAAGAGCCCAGTTTGATACCCTTCCAGGGAAAAAAGAAACGGATAGCTTAAAAGAAACTGCAGAAGAATCTACTAAAGCCCACTCGCTTCTTTTGCATCATATGATAGACGCAGGCATTGAGTTTAGATATTTTTCAGATACCGAATACTCTGGAGTATGGCATTCACCTATTAATATCTGGAATTTGACTCAACCTCTTACATACAGTAATTTCAGTCCCATTGTTTCTTTTGCAGCAGCTACTAGCCCTCTTTTCCAAAACCCCTATCTGACCGATATTCCTGTTCCTGGACACCCAGGGATGTACTATAATGTTTTTAACTATCTCTCCACAGCTGACACCTTTTCTACCCTTTCCCCATTCTATCAGCACCAGATTAATTTTACCGACCAATGGAGCCTTATGCTTGCTGGAAGAATGAATGCTTTTTTTGTGCAAGCCTCCCCTCCTCCTGGCACCCCCGCTGAAATTTCTCAAGCTGCCCCCTCTTTTGGCCTCCCTCCTTATACCTCTACCTCCATGAACATCGTTCAACCTGAGCTTACTATTAGCCCCAGTTACAAGCCCTTCCCTTGGATGACCAGCTACTTCACCTTTTTCTACGGCCAAACCACACTCCTCTCCCAGTTCGGTAGCTTCGCCCCAGAATTCCCCTCCGCGTATTACCATCAAAACAATTTCCTCTATGAAGTTGGCACCAAATTTAGCCTGCTCCATGATAAACTTTTCTTAGGCATCTCTGGCTACTATCAAACAGGCTATATCCCCGCTCAAGTCATCCCCGGAGGCCCTATAGCTACCACTCAAATTGCCATCAAAGGCGCACAGCTAAACGCCAACTATCAGCCTAACAAAAACTTCTGGCTGAACTTCGGTTACGCCTTCATCGCAGGTCAAGAGCTCTGGCAGGGACTCCCGCTAGGACCTTTAGCTTCACAACCTTATTCTAGTTCTGTTGCTAAGCTCTATGGCCTACCCGTAGACCCATTGGTCAATGAATCTCCTCTCAACTACCCTTTCATTGGCTTCCCTCATAACTACGGGAACATAATGGCCACTTATAAGTTCGATAACGGCCTAGGCATCTCCCTCTGGGCTTTGGCCGAAAGTGGGAATTTCATCTTTTATACCTATTCCACTCGGATCCCCTCCTGGTATACCCTCAATGCTAGAATCTTCTACAGCTCAAAAAGATGGGAAGCTAGCCTCTACCTCTATAACATCACCAACGAACATTATTGGTTACCAGGTGCCCCAGGCTTTAGTGCAGCTCGTTTTATGAATTATGATTACATCGTGCCACAACTTCCATTTTGGATCCAAGGAAGCCTTACTATTTTTTTCTAAGCCGTCAATCTCAATCTTTTATCTGTCTAACATTAGAAAAAAACAGGAGTCGTCTGAAAATATATTGATTGGATATAATAAATGGAAATAATGACTGATTGTTGCCAAAGAAAATATATTTTTTTGCTTCCTCTTTTGTTTTTCTCTTTTTTCTTCTTTGAGAACTCAAAATCCCAATCAGACCCTGTCTCAAACCATTCTAATCCCGATATTGATCAGTCTAAAAAAGTCAAAGACCAACAAACCATTCCATCTTCTCCATCCACCTCGACCGCTCAAACGATTCCCCAAGAACAATCCTCTATCTTTCCTTCTGTTATGCTTTCCTCTCCCCCCGCAATGGTGCTTGCTCCAGTTACCGTGACAGCGCAAGAAGAACTTCCTGAAGAAGAAAATGTAGTCTTATCAAACAAACAATCAGAAGTTCTTGGCCCAGCAATGAAAATTATCGATATCCCCAGAACAATACAGTCCATTAGCCGACAGGAATTAAACACAATAAACGCGCAATCAACAAATGATCTCGCTGCCTTTATCCCAGGAGTTAATCCTTCTCAAATTACAGGGAGTCCAGCTGGGGAACCCATTGTTAGGGGATTGCCCGCAACTGTCTATAGAAATGGGATGCTCGTTGGTTTTAGTCAGTCTGCCCAATATGGGCCGCTTATGAACATGAATGCCTATGATAATTTGGATGTGGTCACTGGACCCGTCAGCATTGTCTTTGGCCCCCAAGAATTAGCAGGCGGATTTGCCAACGAAGTAACCAAACAACCCTATTTTGATAAATTTAGGGGCAGTGCCGATTATACCGTAGGGATGTATCAGACTAATTTTTGGAACATCGATTTAGGAGGCCTCATCCTTAGTGACAAACTTGCTTACCGGTTCGATTATTTTGGGCAGGATGGCTATGCCCCCTACAACTATTATGATGGAGCTTATCTTAATAGAGAATGCTGGTATTTAGCTTTAAGTGCAAAGCCTTATGAAAATTTATCCATCGATTTCAATACCGAACTAGATGACAACCATCTAAATACGGTTGCTGGAATCAACCGTCCAGATCAAGCACTTATTAATAATAGACTCTATCAAACAGGCAGTCTTTTAGGTTGGTATGGACCTACTGGAATACTTCATCAAGGTCTGGGAACAGCTCCCCCTGGAGCTGGTTATGCTGTATCTTGGGGACCTCAGGTAGAGATTAGTCCTCGAAGCAATATTTTTGAGAACCCAGAAGATGGAGATAGACAACTCTATTATGTAGCGCAATGCATAGAAACTTTAAAAATAAATGATGACCTTTCTGTTATTAACAATTCTCTTTTTGAATTTTATAATTCTTTTATTGATCAAGCGATCCCATCGGACTTTTGGGGAGTCCTCCCTTCTGGATACGATTTTGATAATCGATTAGAATGGCGGTATTCTTTTGATCTCTTGCCTAAAGGCCAAACGTCACAATCCTATCCTCAAGAAGGGCAAGAAGATCTTTTTTCTTCTTCTCTTTCTTTCCACAACCAGATTGACGGGGGTATCGAATTTCGCTTTTTTTCTGACAAAGAATACGCTGGGGTATGGCATCAACCTGTCAATATCTGGAATTTGACTCAACCGCTAACTTACAACAATTTCACCCCCATTGTCCCTTTTGCGGCGGCCATCAGCCCTATCTACCAAAATCCTTATCTGACCGATATTCCTGTTCCTGGACACCCAGGGATGTACTATAATGTTTTTAACTATCTTTCCACAGCTGACACCTTTTCTACCCTTTCCCCATTCTATCAGCACCAGATTAATTTTACCGACCAATGGAGCCTTATGCTTGCTGGAAGAATGAATGCTTTTTTTGTGCAAGCCTCCCCTCCTCCTGGCACCCCCGCTGAAATTTCTCAAGCTGCCCCCTCTTTTGGCCTCCCTCCTTATACCTCTACCTCCATGAACATCGTTCAACCTGAGCTTACTATTAGCCCCAGTTACAAGCCCTTCCCTTGGATGACCAGCTACTTCACCTTTTTCTACGGCCAAACCACACTCCTCTCCCAGTTCGGTAGCTTCGCCCCAGAATTCCCCTCCGCGTATTACCATCAAAACAATTTCCTCTATGAAGTTGGCACCAAATTTAGCCTGCTCCATGATAAACTTTTCTTAGGCATCTCTGGCTACTATCAAACAGGCTATATCCCCGCTCAAGTCATCCCCGGAGGCCCTATAGCTACCACTCAAATTGCCATCAAAGGCGCACAGCTAAACGCCAACTATCAGCCTAACAAAAACTTCTGGCTGAACTTCGGTTATGCCTTCATCGCAGGTCAAGAGCTCTGGCAGGGACTCCCGCTAGGACCTTTAGCTTCACAACCTTATTCTAGTTCTGTTGCTAAGCTCTATGGCCTACCCGTAGACCCATTGGTCAATGAATCTCCTCTCAACTACCCTTTCATTGGCTTCCCTCATAACTACGGGAACATAATGGCCACTTATAAGTTCGATAACGGCCTAGGCATCTCCCTCTGGGCTTTGGCCGAAAGTGGGAATTTCATCTTTTATACCTATTCCACTCGGATCCCCTCCTGGTATACCCTCAATGCTAGAATCTTCTACAGCTCAAAAAGATGGGAAGCTAGCCTCTACCTCTATAACATCACCAACGAACATTATTGGTTACCAGGTGCCCCAGGCTTTAGTGCAGCTAGAAATTTTAACTATGATTATATTGTTCCTCAACTTCCTTTCTGGATCCAAGGGACTGTAAGAGTATATTTTTAAACTTTTTTTTCCTTACTAATACCAGCTAAAGTCAATTTTGAAAGAGGAGTTAAAGAATCGATTAATCGTGCTGCTTTTTTGCCGCTGAGAATAGCTCCTTCTATTGTAGCAGGCAGTCCCGTGTCTGTCCAATCCCCTGCAATAACAAAATTTTTCCATTCTGTCTGAGGGTGTGGCCTATATTTTAAAGAAGTGGGATCAAATTTAGGGGTAGCACCTAGAGATTTAAAAAGAAAGCTACCACAAAGCTTTGATTCGATTGAGCGGGGTATTAGCCGGTTAACTTCTTTCCAAATGATTTTTTCAACCTCTTTAGAACTCAAACTGAGGATATTTTTTGGAGGAGCACTAATTACTGCTACATAAGAATAAAAAGGAAAAGACAATAGTTCTTTATCCATTATTAGATTTCTTGAAAAAAGCCATTGTACTGGAGAATCTAAAAACCCTATAACAGGTTGATCCGTAAAAGGTCGATCAACCCAAAAATACAAACTTAGAATTGGAGACTGTTCGATAAACTCACAGTTCTTTCTCAAGGACGATTCTTTCGGCAACAAACTGCCCAATATATGCCACGGAAGGGCGCTTAAAAAATAGTCAACGGAATCGGATGCAAACTCTTTACCATCGACAGTTTTGATGGACTTCAAATAGTTCTCTTCAAATTCAAGAGACCAAACAGAAGTTCTAAAAAATAATTTTCCTCCACAAGCATTTATAAGCCGTTCGAACTCATTAGAAAATAGCTCACTTAATCCTACGCGACTAAAAATAAGACTAAGATCTTTTCTTTTGCCTAAAATGGTTTTTTTCAGTACAGAATAAAAGAGCTCTGCTGAAGCTTGCTCTATTGACAAATTTAATGCAGCCACACAGAGGGGCTCCCAAAGGGAGCGAATTAATGAAACACTCTGCTTCTTTCTTCTTAGCCAATCGGAGACTGATTCTCTTTCAGAGGGCTTTTCATGAAGCATAACAGAAAGGAGGAAAAAAAAGGCTTTAAACCAATCGCTAACCGAAAGCTCCGAATAACGGAGGAGTGCTACAAGCAGATGGAAAGGGGCTGGAAGATTTCCAGCCTCGAGCACTGAACTACCTTTTTCACTAACAAAACTAAGTTTTAAAGGATCGATCCATAATAGCTTTGAGCTGATGCCTATTTTCTCAACAAATTCTAAAGTATGGTGATAGCAGCCCATCATTATATGTTGACCAGTATCTATTATTTGTTTGGTTTGAGGCTCTAGGAAGCTTCCTGCCCTTCCCCCTAATTTTGATTTTGATTCCAACAGGATTACCTCATGACCAAGGGAGATCAACTCTAAGGCAGCAGATACTCCAGAAAAACCACCTCCAAGAATCACAATCTTTTTTGGAGGTCCCGAAGGAAGAGTTGAGTCAGGAACAAAAGCATGCTTGAATAAAACCTTGAGTATAGAAGCAAGCTTTTGAGCCTTGTTTAAGCGAATCGAATGATGAAACACATCAAACCGTTTTGTTTTTATTTTTTCTAAGATGGCTTTATAGACAGAACTCATGATCTCTGCTGCCAGCAGTTTTGGCTTATCCAATGGATGGATGAGTTTGGAAGATTTAGCAAAGTAATGCTTTGCTCGAAAATATTGGAGTCTAAAAAAATCGCGGATTTTTGGGCTCCATCTCAAAGTAAGGATGTCTTCTTCGCTAATCCCATGGATTTCCAGCTCATCTAAAGGAAAGTAGATTCTACCAAAAGAGGCATCCTTGGGAACATCTCGCAGAATATTTGTAAGTTGGAAAGCTGTCCCCAGAGCCAGCGCATAGTCTTTACTAAGAGCATGGCGACAACCAAAAATCTCAATGCTCACCAATCCTACCGCTCCTGCAACTCGATAACAATATAGCGAAAGCTCGTCGAAATTTTTATATCTTCTTTTTTCTATATCCATTTCTACGCCAAGAATAATCTCCTGAAGAATTTCCTGGGGAAGATTCCATTTGTGAACGACTTGACTAAGTTCTTTGCCCAATGGGGAAGAAGGAACTGAAGAATAAATTTTTTCTAGTTCTTTTTTCCAAAAAAGGATCCCTTCCTTTTTTTCATGGGTAGAAAGAACTGTTGAATCGGCAATATCATCAATTACCCGACAAAAGGCATAAAAGACGGTCATGGCCCATCTTTGTTCTTTCGGCAAACAAAAAAAGGAAAGAGCCAAATTTGACTTGCTCTTGGAAGTTACCGTTTGTCCGATCAATGGAGAGTTCATGCCTGAATTAGTATTCTTACTCTAAGTATTTCACTTAGAACCTCGTGCAAGTCATCCTTAAGGTAAATGACTTTTGTGAGCCTAGCAGAAAGTGGATGGAATACCATAATTTTTCAATTCTTGCAAGAAACAGGACAAGGGATAGAGAGAAATTGCATAAGCAAAAGCTCAAAAGGCTTCTTCTTTTTAACGCAGTAGTCCCAAAAAGCAGATCAGGCTTGTTAATGGAAACATCACAGGAAAAATACAATGGAGAAAGACCGGATGCGGTCTTTTTAAAGCTAATCTGAAAGATTCTTTCTTGCAAATTGCACTGAAAAAGATTTTCCTGCTTTCTTTGGTTGAATAACTGGCTTTGTCGGCGGATTTTCTGCTCTATCTGCATGTCTTGTTCATTCTTTTAATTTCTACTCTTTTCTTACTTTTGAAGCAGCTTCATTGGACAGGTAGGATGGTCATTGAATGTGTTAAAAAAGTTTCTTTTCTATTTTACTTTTGGTTTTACGTTAAATTCCGATTCATTAAAATGAAAGATCTTCCATTTGTTATATAGAATCCATTTTCTCTTTCGATACTTAGGAGTATAAATATGAAATCTCAAACAATAAAGCAGTTTATAGATCATCATTTCAGACATTTTAATGCCGCATCACTTAAAGAAGCAGCGAAAGGGTATGTGCGACATATCGAATCGGGGGGAAAGATGATGATTGCTCTGGGGGAGCTATGAGCACTGCTGAACTAGGAATTTCTCTTGCAGAAATGATCAGGCAGGATAAGGTGCATGCCATTTCGTGTACAGGGGCTAATTTAGAAGAGGATATTTTCAACCTTGTGGCCCATAACTTCTACCAAATGATTCCTCATTATAGAGAACTCAGTGCGGATGAAGAGGTTGCATTATATGAAAAGCATCTCAATCGTGTCACTGATACGTGCATTCCTGAAGAGGAAGCGATGCGACGGATTGAACGGGTAATCCTTGAGGAATGGATAGAAGCAGACAAGAAAAAACAGCGATTTTTTCCTCATGAATTTATTTGGAAAATCTTAAAATCAGGAAAGTTAAAGCCTTTTTATCAAATTGATCCAAAAGACAGCTGGGTACTTGCAGCTATGGAAAAAAACCTTTTCATAGTTGTCCCCGGCTGGGAAGATTCTACTCTTGGCAATATGTATGCCGCACATTGTCTTCAAGGCCATATTAAAGATCCTATGACAATAAAAAGTGGTATAGAGTATATGATGGAGCTTGCCCAATTTTATCTCCAAACAACCAAAAACCACTCTTTAGGACTATTTCAAATTGGAGGTGGCATTTCCGGTGATTTCCCGATCTGCGTCGTTCCCATGTTACATCAGGATATGCAACTTCCGAATGTCCCTTTATGGGGATATTTCTGCCAAATCAGCGATGCAACGACTAGCTATGGTTCCTATAGTGGTGCCTCTCCAAATGAAAAAATCACCTGGGGAAAATTAGGGAAGGACACTCCGAAATTTGTCATCGAATCCGATGCGACCATTGTAGCACCATTGCTATTTTCTTACGTTTTAGAAAGTTAGTTAATAATGATCAATCCGCCTCACTCAAAGAATTGGTTCAATTTAAACCTTCCAAAATCTAATACAATGAATTGGAATTTGATCCGATTTAAAATAGAGGAGCAGTCCTTTCCCTAAGGACTGCCTTAGCTCAGCTATACAATAGAGCTGCCTGTACCACTGTCCTATCTAACACCCTATTCTGCAGAAGTCTGCAGAATAGGGTCAGTTACTTTCAGCTTCTAATTTTCTTGCTTTAGTTCCTAAGACAGGATTTAATTTATCCCACTGATCCCTTATTTAGGGAAGCTAGACAATATCCCACATAGAAGCTTCAATAATTCAGATCTTTTCCTAGCTCCCGGTTAAAGGATCCACCGGCTTGAATGCTAGCAGACTTTTCATAGGATTGCTTCTTTTAGTCACTCTTCAATCCAAACACCTTTCAAACAACTAGAACTAGTCTTGTGTATTTTTAGTATCAGATGGAAAGCAGAGTGAGAAATACCCCTGCTAGCATCTCTTCCTCTTTCATAAGCCATGTTAGTAACCTGGCATAAAAATATTTTGGTGACTTTTATCTACAAATCTACTTCACCCATCTGCATAGGTGGCAAGGGAACTTTCTGCTTATTGCATCTGCTCATAAGCGCTCAGCGGTTGCTAAAGATGCCAGTACTTTGCAAAAATGGGAATAATCAGAATGGCTAAAACATTCACTACTTTGATCATTGGATTAATGGCTGGACCGGCAGTATCTTTATAAGGATCGCCAACCGTATCTCCAGTTACAGCCGCCGCATGCGCTTCTGATCCTTTCCCTCCAAAGTTCCCTTCTTCTATCCATTTTTTCGCATTATCCCAAGCTGCTCCTCCTGAAGTCATTGAAATAGCAACAAATAAACCGGTGACAATAGTACCAATAAGTGCTCCACCTAATACCACAGGACCAAGCCCAGGGATAATCGCTATTCCCAATACAGCCAATAGAGGCAAGATCGCAGGGAAAATCATTTCTTTTAATGCCGCTTTTGTCACAATATCAACACACCGCCCATATTGAGGTCTATCGACTCCTTTCAGTATACCAGGAATTTCTCTAATCTGACGTCGAACTTCTTGAACGACGCTCCCAGCCGCCCTCCCCACCGCGGACATGCTTCTAGCAGCAAAAAGATAAGGAAGGAGTCCTCCGATAAAAAGGCCTATAATCACTTTGGGATCTTGTAGCTTAAACTGAAGTTCTTGCGCAATTGTTGCAGAGCTGAAATGCTTGAGTTCTTCTACGTAAGAGCCAAAAAGGACTAAGGCAGCTAAGCCTGCTGAACCAATAGCATAGCCTTTCGTTACTGCTTTCATCGTATTTCCAACAGCATCTAACTCATCTGTGATCTGCCTCACTGATTTCGGCAATTGGCTCATTTCTACAATGCCTCCAGCATTATCCGTAATTGGACCGAAAGCATCTAATGATATCACAATACCAGCCATACTGAGCATGCAGCGCACGGCAATAGCAACCCCATACAAACCTCCAAGCCAATAGGTTAACATGACTGCAGCTCCAATAAAAAGCACGGGCAAAGCTGTCGCTTCCATTCCCGTAGCCAACCCTGCAATGATATTTGTGGCATGTCCTGTTTGTGAGGCATGAGCAATGATCTGTACAGGTTTGCGTGTGGTTGCCGTATAGTAATCGGTTATGAGGAATATAGCAGCAGTCATCAACACACCAACAACCGAACAAGCAAAAATATTTAGCCAATTAGAAGGGAAAAGGAAATAGGAGAGGGGTAAGAAAAGGGCTGAAGACACCACACCATTGACCATAACACCATTAAGGAGCGCTTTTGCTGGAGGAGCCTTCGATACGCTTACATAAAAAATCCCAGAAAGAGCCCCCAAAATTGTAACCATACCTACTAAAAAGGGATAGGCCGTCGCAGCAGGATCTCCGCCTAAGACAACGACGGCAACAAGTACTGCTCCGATAAGACTCACCACATAGGTTTCAAAAACATCCGCGGCCATTCCTGCACAATCACCAACATTATCGCCGACATTATCAGCAATGGTTGCAGGATTCCGAGGGTCATCTTCATTAAGGTTTTGTTCTATTTTCCCCGTCAAATCCGCTCCTACGTCGGCAGCCTTGGTATAAATCCCTCCTCCCAACCGAGCGAAAACACTAATTAGGCTTGCTCCAAGGGCAAGACCAACAAGGGAAGAAGAAGTTTCTGTGACTCCTTGATAATGTAAGGAGAGAGCATAGAATAGACCAACGGAAAAAAGAGCTAGTCCAACAACAAGCAATCCGGTGACCGAGCCACCAAGGAAAGACACATGTAATGCTTTATCTTTACTCTGAGTAGCAGCTTGAGCTGTTCTAACATTAGCCTGAACCGCCACGCGCATCCCTATTAGTCCTGCAAGATATGAACAAAACGAACCCAATAAAAACCCCGAAGCCGTCCACCAATTTTTAAAAAGCCCGATTAGCAGAAAAAGCACTGCCGCAATCCCAAGGATGGTAACAAGCTGTCTGTTAAGATAAGCCTTTGCTCCCTCTTCGATAGCTCCGGCAATCATCCTCATCCTTTCATTTCCACTGTCTAGGGATCGAATTCGAAAAGCGAGAATGATAGCCACTAATATGCCAAGCAAGCTAAAACCGATAGAAATTCCGATGGATGAATTGATTAAGAATGTTTGCATAATTTGGACGGAAATTGTAGTTAATGCTGATCACGAATCAAGTTTAACAACATGTTTTATCAACTGTAACTGAATAAGCCTATCAACATGTGCTCATTTTAGTTTCTACAATAAAAATTCAGTTCATAATCTTCATGGGCAGTGAGGGAATCGAACCCCCGACCCTCTCGGTGTAAACGAGATGCTCTGCCGCCTGAGCTAACTGCCCCAAAACTTACGACAAAACGGCTCCGACTAATTTGATAACTGGTTCGGCATAAAATCCAAGCAAAATGGATCCAATACTCAAAATCCACAGCAAAACTTTAGTGGCTGGGCTTAACACAATCCTTTGAACCGTTTCGGGTTCAGCCCAAAACATGGCTCGCACCACCCCTATATAATAATATAAGCCAGCGGCAGCACAGAGCGCACCAATAATCACTAGCAGATGCTGCCCACTTTCCCAAGCCGCAAGAAATACCATCAGTTTACCAAAAAAACCCATTAAAGGGGGCAGCCCAGCTAAGGAAATCATAGCAAAGGCCATTGACCAGGCTAAAAGCCCGTTTTTTTGATAAAGGCCATTGAAATCCTTGATGGAAACCCCACTGGGTTGATTCTTTTCAAGGAGAATAACAACAAGAAAAGCGGCAAAAATAGCAACCAGGTAAGCAAAAAAATAATAAATAACAGCCGCACATCCAATTGTATTATGCGCAGATAGCCCCATAAGCAAAAAACCCCCATGACTAATACTCGAATAGCCAAGCATTCTTTTTATATTTCTTTGTGGGATAGCTGCCAGATTACCTAAAATAACGGAGAGGAGGGCCATTAGAACAATTAAAGGGATCCAATGCTTCTGAAAACTTTGGTCATAAAAAGGAAGGTTCAAAACTCTTAGTAGAACAACAAATCCAGCAGCTTTGGATCCAACCGCCAAATAAGAAGTGATCGGCGTAGATGCTCCTTGATAGACATCAGGGGTCCAAACATGAAAAGGCACAGCTGAGGCTTTAAACCCAAGACCAACTAGAACAAATATAAGACCAAGGACTAAAGGAGCACTCACTGGGTTGTTTTGAGCAAAGCGTGCTACTTCATCAAATTGAGTCGAACCTGTGATTCCAAAAACAAAAGCTATACCCATAACAAGAAAAGAAGAAGCCAAAGCTCCTATGACCAAATACTTAACCCCTGCCTCCAAAGCCGAAGGAAATTCTTTTTGAAAAGCTACCAATACATAGAAAGAAACGGTGACAATTTCAAGCCCAACAAACAGAAGAATAAAATCCCTCACTGAGGCTAACAAAGCCATGCCAGCAGTAGTTAATAAGGGCAAAGTATAAAATTCTGCTCTCCCTTTGGTAATAAGACTGTTGCTTTCCAAACTTAGGTAGGTAACAAGGAATCCAGTTATCAAAAAGAACACTTTCCACAGAACTGCCATTTTGTCCCAGACATACAGTCCATTCCAATAAATACCCTGATTATCAACAAAAGGAAGCAGCAGAACTCCTGAGATCAGATAAGAAGCCAAGACAAGAATGCCCACACTCTTATAATTAGGTTTTGCTATGGCTTGCCACAAGAGCAGAAACAAAGCAGACAGGGTCAGGAAACATTCGGGACTACAAAGAACAAATAACGCATTCATCGTAGATAATCCAGACTAATAACTTGTTAACTTCTTTAGATAAAAGGACTCGCTTTCTGTCTTTACCAAAAATTTCATTGTGTTCTATCGAAATCAATTTGCAGAGAAGTAGTGTTCTACGGTCGGTTTAATAACTGAAAGAAGAGAACTTGGCATCATTCCAATAATGAGAAGAGAAGCCATAAGCAAAAGATAAGGGAACTTCTTGGTCAGTCCCTGAAGGTCTTCCACATCGTTCAAATGCGCGGGGAGTTTACCAAAAAAAACGGATTGAACGGCCCGAAGTTGATAGACAGCCGATATGACAATTCCCCAAATTGCCAAAGCAGTAATCCACGGTTGAGCTTGCCATGACCCAAAAAGATTAGTAGCTCCCCAGTAAAATTCGCCAGCCCAGGGACCCCAATCGAAGCAAAAGAAGCTAAAACAAAGGCTACAGAAACAAATGGCATTCTTTGGCCTAGTCCGCCAAGTTCACTAAACTTTATTTCACCAGTTCTCTCCTTAATTTCTCCTGCCAGCGCAAAAAGCAAGGCGATCGAAAGCCCATGAGCTACCATAAGAACTACTACTCCACTGATTCCTATCTTATTCCAGCTTGCAAGCCCCAAAAAGATATAGCCCATATGCATAACACTAGAATAGCCCAACATCGTTGTTAGCTCTTTTTGGACAATCGTCACATACCCTATGTAGAGAATGTTACCCAGCAGAAGTATATACAACCAGCTTTTCCAATGTTCCAATCCTCCAGGAAGCAGTGGAATAGCCACCCTTAACAGTCCATAAAGCCCAAATTTTTTTAGCACTCCAGCATGGAGCATTGCTGCAGGAGTCGGAGCTACTGCATAACCGGTTGGCGCCCATGTATAAAAAGGAAAAAGAGAAACCAATGTGCCAAAGCCAACAAGCAAAAAAGCAAAAGGGACAGCCTCTTTGCTTATAGGCAAAGGATGGGCTTTTGCATAGTCAAGGAGCCTAGGGATATCAAAAGTCCTCGCTTCTTGTGGGAGCAATACAAGCAAAGCAAGAATGCCAACAAGGAGAACCAAGCTACCCACCATTAAATAAAGGGTAATTTGAAGACTCACAAACTGCCTGTTTTCAGATCCCCAAATTCCAATCAAAAGAAATGTTGGAATAAGGGCAAACTCATGAAAGATATAAAAAAAGAAGAGATCTAAAGAAACAAAGGCACCAATTGCCCCAAGAGAAATAGCAAGAAGATAGCTATAAAATTCCGACTCCCTTTTGATCCCTTCAGGAGCAACTATGATGGCAGCCAGTGTCACAATAGTAGTTAAAAGAATAAGAGGCAGATTCATGCCATCTACACCCACATGGTAGTGGATTTCAGGGAGTCCTGGGAGTTGTATCCAACGGACATCTTGAACGAATTGAAAGTCTTGAATCTTGGGATCATACTGGAAATAAATCCACAAACTGACGAGCAAATTTAGCAAACTAGCTCCTAATGCAGCTTGACGGGCTGGTACTCTAAGAATTATAGCAATAAAAGCCAATAAGGGAACAAAAAGAAGAACGCTTACAAATGACATGCTAACCTCTTTCCATGATCTCGTTTACAAAACAAAAAACTTCCCATAACTGTGGTTCCGATTATTTCCATTTCAAAATCACCACCAACTTTCTTTTTTCTACCTTGCTCATCCCACACAATTTACCTACCAAGGCTTAACTTCTGACTAGAAAAAAGACTAATATGGCTGCAGCTCCAACGCCAAAAATAAAAGCATAACTGCGGATATTGCCGGTTTGAAAAACCCTTAATAGTTCTCCTCCCACACTTACCAAAAAAGCTGAGCCTCTGACAATCCCAAAGCCAATGATCCATTCATCCAGCCAAGCAAAAACTCCCGCTACAAGTTGCTGGAGTTTCAGTAGGGTCAAATCATACAGTTCATCGAAATAAAACTTATTTTTAAACAATGGAAAGATGACGATTTCTTTTTGTTTTTTCCAATAAGCAAAAGCCCCTATCCCCACTCCAGTTAGCCCCACAAGTACTGAGAAAATCATCACATTAAGTTTTGATGCCTCCGACATAGCTTCATGAGCAGTCCCAAAGGCCTTTTCAATCCCTACCACAGAATATCCTCCAACCAAAGCAAAGAATGAAAGAATGATCATTGGCAATCCCATAACAGAAGGTGACTCATGGGCATGTTCAGCAACTTCCGACTTAGGAGCTCCCAAAAAAGTGACGACAAACAACCTTGTCATATAAAAAGCGGTAAGCCCAGCCGTAAATAAACCAATCCAAAAGAGCATTTTGTTTTTTTCACCAACCATCTCCAGGATCGTATCCTTGCTATAAAAGCCAGAAAATCCAGGAATGCCTGCAAGCGCACAGGTCCCAATAAAAAAAGTAACAAAGGTCACGGGCATTTTTTTCCATAATCCACCCATTTTCCAAATGTTCTGCTCATGATGCAAAACATGCAAAATAGATCCTGCACCGAGGAATAAAAGGGCCTTAAAAAAAGCATGAGTACAAAGATGGAACATGGCAGCGATAGTCGCAGAAGAACCTACGGCCATGACCATATAGCCTAGCTGTGACATGGTAGAATAAGCTAATATTCTCTTTATGTCATCTTGCTGCGTAGCCGTTAGCGCAGCCACCAGAGCAGTAATCCCTCCTGTCCATGCAATAACTTCCAGCGCCTGCTCCGATTGTTCTAATACAAAGAAAATTCTACAAAGCATATAGACACCTGCAGCAACCATAGTTGCCGCATGGATTAAGGCAGAAACAGGAGTAGGGCCTTCCATAGCATCTGGAAGCCAAACATGAAGAGGAATCTGAGCTGACTTGCCGACGCAACCACAAAAAAGCAAAAGCCCCATTATCGTCACTAAGGGGTGTCCCTTAAAATAGGAAGAAAGGGAAGGATCAAACATCAAGCTACCTGTGAAGGTCCAAAACATGATAATGCCTAACAGAAAGCCAAAATCCCCTATTCGGTTAGCTAAAAAGGCCTTAGTAGCCGCATTGGCTGCAGAAGGTTTTTCAAACCAAAAACCAATTAAAAGATAGGAACTGACTCCAACAAGCTCCCAAAATATATACATCATGATAAAGTTGGTTGCTACAACGATACCAAGCATCGAGAGCATAAAAAGAGAAAGCTCAGCAAAAAATCGACTTCTGCCAGGGTCTTCGCCCATATAGCCCATTGAATAAATATGAATCATGAGCCCAACTCCCGTTACGACCAGTAGCATGACTTTCGAAAGCGAATCGAAAACCATTCCTAGCTGAATAGTAAGTCCACCAATGTCTATCCAATTTATGGCAGCCGGTTCATGAATCGATCCAAGAGCAACTCCTATGGCAATTAGAAAACTAATTGCACAAGCCCCTACAGAAACTAGCTGACTTAAAAAAGGGAAAGGCTTTAAAAACGCCCATATCATAAAAGCCGATAACAAGGGAGCAAGTAATAAGACCCAAGCTAATAACGAGGAGGTATTCATTTTTTCCTATAGGACTTCTAAAACTTCAGCAAAGTGATATCTTCGGCTTTGGTAGAATGCTTGACACGAAAGAGTGCAACAATTAAGGCAAGGCCTACAGCAACTTCAGCAGCAGCTACCGTAATCACAAAAAAAACCAGCACTTGTCCGGAAAGATTAGAATTATATCGACTAAAAGCAACAAGGGCTAGATTTGCTGCATTTAACATAATCTCCAAACACATATAGATAATGATCATATCCCTCCTTAAGATTATCCCTGCAAGGCCAATCGCAAAAAGGATACCACTAGCCGTCAAATAATGAGTTAAGCCAATTTGCATCTTCTTTTCTATCCCACTATGGTTAATGGGCTAAACTTAATAAAAAAACAAACGCCCTTTTTAAATGTTTTCGTATTCTATCATTAGATTTCTTTCAAGATCTCTCAGCCGATTCTATCACAAAGACAGTTTTTCCTCATTTTAATCCAAGTCTTTTTTGCTCAAAATGATCACTCCAATCATTGAAATTAAAAGCAGAACTCCAACAGCTTCAAAGGCCAGAGCATAGTTGCCAAAAAGTAGTTCTCCCAAGGCCTTTATACTGTTGTTTTGAATCACGTTGTCCGTTTTACCTACTAAAGAAGTTATATTCTTTCCAGCCAGAAAGAACCCAATCCCAAGCAATAAGACAGTCAGAAACCCTCCAATAATACCCAGCATCCTAAAGTTAGCTTGCTGTTCAGCTTTTAAATCTAAAAGCATGATAATAAACAAAAAGAGCACCATGACGGCTCCTGCATAAACCAACACTTGTACGGCTGCCAAAAAATAAGCACCCAGCAGTACAAAAAGCCCGGCAATACAGATAATCATTAAGACAAGGTTCATGGCGGATGCCACAGGATTTTTATTGGCAATGACTCCAATCCCACTGCCAATCATTGCGAGAACAAAGGTCCAAAAAAAGAAATTTTCCATGATCAACTTCGATAATAAAAAGGATTGAAAATCCTAAAAACTAAAAAATAAAAATCAACAAGAAAACACTTCGACTGATTCCAAAAAAAAAGTCCCATAATATTTTTTCATTTTTTCTCCCATTTTTTAATGGGTCGAGCATAAATGCCTCCTAGCTCATATAATGTCTTTTTGTCGTGGATAAGCTCTTTTCTGCTATATCCAGATAAAGAATAGATTTTAGGAAGCAGAAAAATAGCTTCTTCTGGACAGACCTCTTCACACAGTCCGCAATAAATGCATCTAGTCATGTCTATAAAAAAATCCTTAGGTGCTTTTTCTACTTTTGCATATTTATCTTCGAGTGGGATTTCTCCAGGGATGATTCGAATGGCTCTTGGAGGACAGATAAATTCACAAAGTTGACAGCTGACGCATTTTTCCCTTCCCTCTTCATCTTTAACTAATAGCGGAGCTCCCCTTAATCCCTCTGGAAGCTGAGGTTTTTCTTCAGGATATTCAAGAGTGATTTTTGTCTTTCCCCTGACTCTATCCCAAAAATGTTTTAAAGTAATTCCCAAACCCTGAAGAATGCCAGGCAAATAGGTTTTTTCAAAAAAATTAAGCGTCGGTCTTTTAACAATCATAAAGAATAAAAAAGAACTTTTTCTAATCCCTTAGTCTATATATTGCATTATTTTTTCTAAAAAATATAATTTTAATCGATCTACCATAATCAATTAAAATATTCAATAATTTTCTTTTCTTACAAACCTCCTTCTACTTTTGATAACGAGTGCAAATAGGCGCACTATTCTTTTCCTGCCGGTTCTTTTCATGGCCGCAGGCGTAATTTTTTCAGCCACATCAGAACCCTCCTTTCTCACAGTGCCTCTTTTTTCAAACACTGAGTACTAGTCCTTTGAGATGGAGAACTGCGTTGAGCTTACATTCATGAGAGCAGCTGTCTGTTGGAGAAGTCTAATGTCTATTTTTTCAGTAGGTTATCAACCCAGACAGTCTAAAGGAAAAGCTTACAACACGCCAGAATAAGTTTCCTACTCGCCTCCTCCTTCCTCTGATTCTTGCCATAAGCTCAAAGAAAATCCCTTGCGTTTGAAGCCCAGGACTTTCCCAGTGGCATCAACATGCTTTTGGATTGCCAACATTCCACTATCTTGACTAAAAGACCATTCCATTTCTCCACCTTGCCTACACTAAGCGTTTTTCCCATATGCACAGACACTCTGGATTCCATACAATAGAATTAAATTCCCAAACTGTGGAATTAAGGAAGAAAAATTCTATCATCTTTTCCCTATCACTATTTTTTCCTTATAAAAGCATATTGAAAATTCCTAAATGAAATTTTCTTCATTCTTTATCTAATTTTGATAAATTCTTTTTATGCAATACAGACATATTCCAGGAACAGAAATCGAGGCATCTGTAATCGGTTTTGGATTATGGACTTTGACTACCGGGTGGTGGGGAACCTACACCGAAGCAGAAGCTATCCGGCTTCTTAAAGAAGCATACGATTTAGGAATCAACTTTTTTGATACAGCCGATGTATATGGTCATGGATATGGAGAAGAAATACTGGCCAAAGCCTTCCCCAACTCCACAGATGTAGTTATTGCTACGAAGATAGGCTACAATTTCTATAACAACATCGATCGTTCGGCTCAACAGGAACTACCTCAAGATTTTTCTGTTCCTTTCTTAAAAGAAGCTCTTCACCGGTCACTTAAACGACTCAAGCGCGATTACATTGATAACCTTCAACTACATAATATCCGTTTAACCCACGTCAAAGATGATGCTATCTGGCAATTCCTGGAAGATCAGCTTAAGGAAGGCACCATACGCTCTTATGGTGTGGCTCTTGGACCAGCCATTGGTTGGCTCTATGAAGGACTGGAATCCATTCGTTTAAGGAAGCCGCACATCGTCCAACACATTTACAATATCCTTGAATCTTACCCAGGGAAAGAGCTTATGGGCAAAGCTGCATGGGATCAAACTCGTTATCTTATCAGAGTTCCCCATGCCAGTGGCATGCTCGAAGGCCACTATACCCCTAACACTAAATTTTCTCAAACCGACCATAGACGTTTTCGACCAAAACACTGGCTTGAAAATGGTTTAAAAAAAATAGCCACCCTCCAGTTTCTAGTCCTGCCGAATCGTTCTTTGGGACAAGCTGCCCTGCAATGGATTCTTAATGAAAAGAAGGTGCTGAGCTGTCTGCCTAATATTTATAACAGCACTCAGCTCAAAGAATTTGCTCAGGCTCCCGACTGTCCTCCATTAACTAAAGAAGAACTAGATAAGATTGATTCGTTAATTGCCTCGAACTTTGGAGTGGAAGAAGAAGCTGAAGCTTACAAGGGAACAATGACATTAGAACAGCTTCATGCTGCTAGCCAATAAAATCGTAGAGAATGCAATGATCCGATTATATTTTGTAGATTAATTAGCATGAGATCCCTCCATGGAAACGTGAAGTGGCATCTAGTTAGAAACTTTTAACGCTTGCGGAATTTCAAGTAGTTCTGTGGGGAAGGTCCTCAAATTATAATTCAGCGCTTCAGGCAAGTTGAAAACTCACTCTTTGCATTTGCCCTTTCTTTATGAGCAAAATAAAGGTTTCTTGAGTAAGGGATCCAACTAAAAAGATAGGCGAAAATAAACACCGAGTCCCACCTATAAAATGCATAAATTAAGAGCAATAAAGAGCCTAAAAGGCTACAATACCAAAAGGCAAGGGGAACAACTACCGCTTTTTTCTTTTCAGTAGCAATCCATTGAATTACAAAACGGGAAAAAAAAAGGATATTCCCTATCCAACCGATTGCTTTCATTGGACTCCAATGAATCCCCAGAAAATCGGACATACTAGCTAGTATACAATAATGATCAGTAAACATAACTTTTCTCCCAATGCCACTGATTTTCTACTATTCAATAGCGATTCTTTTTCTTTCATTTTTATTCTTTCCGTATCGAGCCAAGCATTGGTAGGCTCGAAAGAAAAGAACGATTAACCTCCATAACCGCTTCTTCTCCAACTAACTGACGAATGATTTCAAAGGCAAACTCTATGGCACTGCCAGCCGCTCGGCCCGTGATTAAATTACCGTCAACCACAACAGAGCTATTCTCTTCTAGTCTAGAAAGAGGTATTTCTGCTTTAATGGACGGATGGCAGGTAAACTTGTTTGAAGGGAAAAGACCGAAGTTGATAAGACAACCTGGCGCCGCACAAATTGCTGCAACCCATCCCCCTTTTAAAATCTGTCTTTCGAGGAGTTCCTTTATTCGGATATCTTTTTTCAAATTTTCAGCTCCTTCAGCTCCTCCGGGCAAAATAATGCAATCAAAATGTTCTTCTAAAACATCTCCCAGATCATAATCAGGGATTATCCTGATTTTCCTAGAACCAGTAATGACTCCAGGCAATATGCCCGCTACGACCACTTCAATTTTGGCCCTTCTCAACAAATCAATGGGCACAACCGCCTCTATTTCTTCAAAGCCTGGAGCAAGAATCACCAAAGCTCTTTTAATCATACCCCATTAATTCTAAATAAAATGCTTTTTTGCATTTCACAAAATTTTTCCTCATCCATTACCGCTTCCTTCTCTATATTTTCAGAAGGGATAGCCATTTTAATCCAAGATCGACATCCACCCATCGCTTTCTCATCCCATGCAATCGTAAAAGGGCTACGAGTTCTATACACTCTTACGATGAGCAAGGAAAGCCCTCGCTTTTTTCCATAATCAAATCGTTTTTTTAGAATTTCTTCTTCCCAAATATGGAAGGCAGAGAGGCAACTCACTTTTTCCCAATCGGTTATAAACAAAGAGTGATAGACGGTTGCGATGTATTTAAGAACGACTCGATCCTGCACCCCTTCTTCTCCAGTAAGCAGGGTCCTATATTGTGGCTTAATTTGGAGCAGATCTTCATGATAGGAGGTGGGCAGCAGCCAAAAAGTAGGAGCTTTCAGTTGAAACTCTTTTTCTTGGATCCCTCCTTTTCTAAAGAGGAGGCATTGTTTGCCTTGACCCAAAGCTTCAACGACAATCCTCCAATCTTTAAAGGCATAGCTTGAGGAAGGTTCTTCTGGAATAGTAAAAGGTGACTTTTTTAAGAAGGACTCATTCACACTTACTTCCAGGCTCCTTGTGAATTAGTTCCCAATGACGGTAAAAGTAATTCGTTCCAGAAATAATCGTAATGGCCACTGTCAACAACATCATGGGATAGAGCGTATTTTCTAAAATATAATCGAAAATTCCAGTTTTTATTTTCGTCTCTTTTAAGCTAAGTGAAACAAAACAAGCAATGATAAAAACCATCTGGGATATTGTCTTTTGTTTCCCTCCCATATCCGCCCCCATGACTTTTCCATGAATGGCAACTAAGGTGCGCAGCCCTGTGATTAAAAATTCTCTTGCAATCATCGTGATGACAGCCCATAAAGGGGCATAATTAAACTGCAGTAGAGAGAGAAGAGCTGCACTGATTAATATTTTATCAGCCAAAGGATCCAATAATTTGCCTAATTCACTAACCAAGTTGTAGTTTCTAGCAATCCATCCATCCAAAAGATCCGTAAGGCTAGCCAGAAGAAATATGATTAGTGCTGTGGTGGCCTGAAAGGGCCAATCAATGCTGAGATCAGCCACGAAAAGCCCACACATTCCAATGCGGGCTAAAGAGAGCTGATTTGGTAAATTAAGCCTAAGGGTTTGCTGCGACACCTTTGTTTTCGATTTTTCCTTTGTAGAGAGTCGCTGAGACTTTATTCCAAACAGTCCGCTTATTTGAGGAAAGAAAATCACTGTTGAGTGGAAGGAGAAAGTTTTTTTGCTGGTGCACCAAATTTTACTTCCTTGGCTTCAAGTTTATCCCCACTTTTCTTCGCATGCACTACAACTCGCATTCCTTTTTTTAAATTATCCAAAGAAGAAGGATTTCCTTTAAAAACATATTGAGTCGAAGGGCTTATTTCTACTGTCTTGTTTTCCCCTTTTTGGTCTCGATAACAAGCGAGTTGTCTGAAATACTTGTAACGGTGCCCATAATATGTTCCAAGTTTCCATGAGCATAGACAGTAGGCATCGCAAAAATCATGACGAAAAATGAAAAAATGGTAATCCACTGAAATTGTTTCATCTTTTCTTCTCCGTTTTCTATGTTATTGTTCTTGCTGCTCTTTAGAAGCATCCCCCAAAGAATTATCTTCTTCAAGAAATTTTTCTTCTTCTTTTTCTTCCTGAATTTCCTGAGGACTAATAGGGTTCATTTTCTTCATCTTCTCTTCTTCTTCTTTTGTTAAATATGGCAAATGTCGAATAAAATGAACAAGCTTCCAACTGTCTTCATCCGGTTCTTTTGCCTCTCCCCAAGCAGGCATTCCAGTCCATCGAATTCCATTATGAATGATGTAGTAAATTTCACCATCGGACTTTTTCTGTGCCTCTTTCGACCTCAGATCGGTAGGCTTAGGATAAAGATTTTGCCCTACTGGAGTCTCTCCACTCCCGTTGTTTCCATGACATAAGGCACAATGATCGGCGAAGTGATCTCTGGCTTCATCTAAGACTGCTTGAGAATAAGGGATAGGATTTTTCATCTCTTTGACAGATTGCGGGATAGAAAGGCTAAGAGCGGTTGTAGCAATGATCTTTTCAAGAGCTGGGGGAGTACTTCTCGCTGTGAACCCTTTGCGGATTAAGGAATAAGCAAAAAAGAGAGAGGCCAAAAAGAGGAGATTTAACAATAAGCAGAAGAGAGAAAAAAATCTTTTCACTATTTCCAAGAGATATTTATTAATTATTGGCTAATGCAACTTCTCTTTACTCATCAAAACAAATTCCAGTAAAGAGAATTTTTTTCTTACTTTTCATAAATCATACACAATAGCAAAACAAATGAAGAAAAAGCATACCATGAAGCCTCAGTGGATTTTGATCTTTTTTCTATTCAGTTCGGGCGCCTATGGTATTGATATCAGCCCTAGCAAAAATACCCATCCAGACATTCTTCAAGCCCCAAGAAAACATTGGTCTATTATCCCCTTTGCTGACCCCAAAAGAATCGATAAGGCCAATCAGATTAATTTCCACAAAATTCAGTCTACCCTCAAAGTTGAGCCTAACCGGCTCTCTCTTTCTTCCCTTAAAGATAGTCTTACGACACCTTCTCTTCGAGTCGTGCTTACCATTTTCAATAGCGGGCGAAGAACCTACACCTTTAAGTTTCCAGATTCTCAAAGATTCGATTTTAGAATCAGAAATGCCAACAACGAGATCATTTATGTATGGTCCGAAGATAAAGAATTCCTTCCTATGGTCGGAACAACCACTTTAAATCCAAATGATACTCTTACTTACAGCGAGGTTGTCGCCATAGAAGAACTAGACCAACCACTTCAACCGGGAACTTATTGGATAGATTCGATCTTAGCTAACTATCCTGAAATTACTTCCTCAACGACTCTAGTCGTTGAACCTTAAATTTAGTATTTTTCATTGCCGCTTCTGCCTACTAAGGCAACCTATCTGAGAGCATGATGAGGAGGGTCAGCGGAACGATGTGGACAACTTTTTGACAACAAACAGCTATTGACAGCCCTGCATATTTCTTTCCTGAGCAACGCGTTCAGCAATCCAAGGATAGGTTAGCTTGAGTCCTTCTAGAAGGGAAAATTTAGGCATCCAACCAGTAATCTTGTAAAGTTTGCTATTATCACTGTTCCTACCCCTTACTCCTTGGGGTTTTGATAAATTGTGTCTAATACGGATATTTTTATTCGCCACTTTTGCTGTCATTTCCACGAGTTGATCAATCGTTACAAGCTCTTCCGAGCCTAAGTTTAAGGGCTTAGGATAATCAGACTGAGTGATCAAGTATATTCCTTCGACGCAGTCTTGAATATATAGAAAGGACCGGGTTTGTTTGCCATCACCCCAGATTTCAATCTCTGAAGAATCCTCAGCCAGTGCTATTTTTCTACATATTGCCGCCGGAGCCTTTTCCCTTCCCCCTTTATAGGTTCCAAGTGGTCCATAAACATTATGAAAGCGTGCTACTCTCGTTTCCATTCCTTTATCTTCTTGATAATACTGACAGAGTTTCTCAGCAAAAAGTTTTTCCCAACCATAGCCTTCTTCAGGGTCTGCAGGCATGGCATCCTCTTCTTTCAGGGGAATCACATCGGCCGATTGCTGTCTGTAGGAAGGATAAATGCAGGCAGAAGAGGAATAGAAATATCGTTTGACACCATTTTGGTAGGAAGCCTCTAGCATATGGGTATTGATAAGGATGTTATTTTTAGCAATTTCAGCATGGTTGCCAGAAATATAACCTATCCCCCCCATATCGGCTGCAAGCTGATAGACCTCATCAATTCCTTTTGTTGCTTCTAGACAATTTCCCCAATATCTCAAATCCAGAAGATAAAACTCATCACTTCTACTTTTTTCGAATTCTGGTTCTTTGATATCAACTCCCCTGACCCAATAGCCCTTCTGTTTTAAAAAATTCACAAGATGATGTCCAATGAATCCACCAGCCCCTGCAACGAGCGCTCTTTTCATTTCAAAACTCCTTGTTGTTCGTGTTGTTTTGTCAAAACCTCCCACACAACCTTTTCCATAGCTTCGAGCACCTTTTCTCTGTCCCAGGTGTTCAAAGCATATTCTCTACCATTTTCTCCTAGTCGCTTCCGAGTGTCCTGATCCATAGCAAGGGTTTCAAGAGCTTTGGCCATCTCCTTAGAATCTTCAGCAGGTACAACCACTCCTGCCAGAGCCTCTTCAATTACCTTTGCTACCTCACTGTTCTTATTAACCGAGCAGACGACTGGTTTGGATGCAGCCAGATATGTCATAACCTTGGAAGGAAAAACAATATCTCCTACTTCTTTCTTTTGCGTGACTAGGCAGAGATCGACAGCAGAAAGTAATGAGCAATATTCTTCTTTTGGAAGCAAACCAATGAAGCGCAAATTAGGAATACCCAATGCTTTGGCCTTCAGCTCAAGCCGGGACCTATCGGCTCCATCCCCAACTAAAAGGAAAACGATCTCTTTTTTTTCTTTTAAAACGGCTGCGGCTTCAATGACGATATCCAATCCCTGCTTTATCCCCATATTCCCTGTATGGGCAACGATTATTTTATTTTCCAACCCGTATTTTTTCTTAAAATCCAGAGCCTTTTTTTGTCAGGCAATAAAAATAGATCTGGATCGGCCCAATCCGGGAGAAGAACGACCTTCTCAGCTGGTATCCCCTTAGAAAGGATCTTTGCCCGCATGGTTCTAGTTAAAGTCGAAATTTTTGTTGCTTTGTCATACGAAAATTTCTCCAATTTATAGAGAATATCGAAAAAAACACTGGATCTGATCATTCTAAGATCCCTAGCAGCGTCCGGCTGCAGATCTGGCACATGAAAGATATAAGGGATTTTCCACAATCGACTTAAGAGAAATGCGATGGCTCCCAAGCCAAGAGGTGGAGAAACAACAAAAAGCAGATCTGGTTTTCTTAGAAAAAGGGCTCTTAGGAACGAAGAGACAATAAAAGAGCCTTCATGGACAATTCTCCTCAAAGTTGTTACATTTCTTGGAACATAAATAAATGAACGATATATAGTAACCCCATTATGACTTTCCGATAGATAAAACTTTCTCCGATATTCGGCAGATATTTTCCATAAAGGATAATAAGGGAAGGCTGTAAGCATGGAAACTTTGTAACCTCTGGCTGCAAAAAATTCACACCGTCCCGTATTGAAAAGGCTTATGCCTGTTTTTTCAGGCCAGTAGTTAATTCCAAGGAAAAGAATCCGATAGGAAGACATATTGGTTACAGGAGGAATCCTACAGGAAGGCAATGGATTAAAGTTTAACGGTGCTGGAGGATAAAGGTCAATAAGAAAAATCAAGTTGTCTTTGGGTCTGACAGGATTCGAACCTGTAACCAAGGGATTATGAGTCCCCTGCTCTGCCGTTGAGCTACAGACCCTTCCAATCCTTTTGATTCTACTTTAATATCTAAGGTTTTCAAAATAATTTTGAGCCCCCTGAAGTATTCCTTCAACTACAATTTCTGCAGCTCCCAAAGATCTTTATGCGGCTTTTTCTAGTTGACATAAAATATGATAATGATAATCCATTATCAATTATGTTTTCTGGCCATGGTCCAGCTCACTATTATTTGGGTTTTCTTGCTTTGCTCTTCCTAGTTCCCCACACAGTTTGTTTTGCTGCATCCACTCAGCAACAAACAGTTGATCAACCCTTTGCTTCCCTTCCTGAAGTGACCGTGAGCGCTAGCAAACTTTCTGAGGTTTTCCTTCCAGAATCCACCTCTTGTTATGCCACTCCGCTGCCAGTTCTCGATACCCCTAGAGCGGTAAGCCCCATTTCACAGACTTTAATGAAGACGGCAGGCATCGGTTCTTGGGGGAAACTCGATCCTCTCAGTTTTACCTACATCAACCCAGCAGCCATGGTCGACCCTTCACAAACGGGTTGTACTTCTGCTCCAGATATTCGAGGAACCACCGGCCTCACATTTATTAACGGTATGGAACAAACCGTTAACATGCCACTTCAAGATCTACCGTGGAACCTGAACATGGTAGAATCGATCGATCTGGTCGAAGGCCCACCAGGTGCCGTCTTTGGTTCCACTCAGCCTTCTAATGGCTATGTTAATTATATAACAAAACAGCCCTATTTCGATAGGTTCAGGGGTAACTTGTGGGATACCACCGGCATGTATCGCCAATACATGTGGGGAGCTGATATGGGCGGGCCAGTTTCTGGAACCCATAACAAGCTTGGCTACCGCTTCAGCTATATGGGAATCGATAGTGGTAGTTATTATGACCTGATTAAGGATCAACAGCAAAATTTTTACGTGGCCTTGGGCTATAGGCCTACTGAAAATTACCAATCTGATTTGTATCTCGATTTTGGAACCTATAGCTATATGCTAGAAGATGTTCTTTTAAATCGACCCACCACTTCTTTGATCGAAAACGGGCTTTACTATCCAGGATTCCTTCCTCCCTCCGAAGTCAATACAGGTACTGAAAATAATCCTCCAGCTTCGAACTACCTAAAAACGGCTTTACCTATCAGCAGAAGGGCAAATGTCAAATATCCTGGTGATCTAGGAAGGGCACAAACAGCCATGGCGCAATGGATTCAGAGATTTCAACTTCAGGATAATCTCCAGTTAGTTAACAACACCTTCTTTTGGTACCAGACCCATGTTTCTAGTGAAGACGAATTTTTCTTTAATGAAGCTTGGATTGGAAATTATGAAATCGATAACCGCACTGAGCTACGCTGGATTTTTGAAACGGCTGGCTTCAAAGATCCAATCGGACACTTTGTAGATACAGGCTTGGAATGGCGGTATCAGTACGCTCTAGCTTATGACTCTTTTAGT
Organism: Methylacidiphilum kamchatkense Kam1; assembly: GCF_007475525.1. Lineage (NCBI taxonomy): Bacteria > Pseudomonadati > Verrucomicrobiota > Methylacidiphilae > Methylacidiphilales > Methylacidiphilaceae > Methylacidiphilum (ex Ratnadevi et al. 2023) > Methylacidiphilum kamchatkense. The sequence goes on from NZ_CP037899.1 coordinate 2,060,904, forward strand.
TTTGTGGTTCCTAACGGCTGGAGTGTTTTTGAGAACCCTTTCCAAAGAAATGCTCTTTTTTCAGGAAATTTTCAAGCTTTAATCGGCAACCCTGCTGGTCCTGGAGGTGGAGAATGGCTGGTACCGACAGGTCCCTATCCCCTGTATTTTGAACCTTTAAATGGAGCTACCGGGAGCAATCTCAGCCGGTACTGGAGAATATCTCCATTCTGGCAAGATAATATCCGTTTAACAAAAACCCTTTCGATCATCTTCGGAGCAAGAATAAACCTTTATGAAGTTTCTACTGAAACTCCTCCTGGAACCCCTGCTTTTTTGTTTGAAAGTCTTACTACTTCCCAATTAGCCCCTCAAATCAATATAAGCCCCTACTGGAAACCCTATCCATGGCTAAATTTTTACTTTAATTTCAATTGGCAACAAACTACCGTTGTTGCAGGCGGAGGTGGCTATTCTCCACTATTTGGCCCTTCAGCTTTTCATCTTCTAAACGAGCTGGAAGAATTGGGGGTAAAACTTAATCTGATAGAAAACCAACTTTTCCTCTCCTCAGATCTGTTTATAGAAAATACCTATCTTTTTAATTTTGGATTGCCTCCTACTCCAGTCAATATTAAAGGATTTGAAACCAGTTTACAGTATCAACCATCCTCTCACTTTTGGCTAAAAGCCAACTATCTATTCATGAACGGAGTTGAAAACTGGAATGGGCTACCCACTGGTCCGCCTCTAGCACAAACCTACTCAACGACGGTAGCTGCTCTACTAGGGCTACCTCTGGACAATTCTGGATCTTTCCCACCCGGCAAATATGCATTAATCGCATGGCCTGAGCAGATAGTTTCAGGAATGGCAACTTACCAATTTGAGAATGGCTTGGGGATTAGTCTTGGTGCACTATTGATGAGTGATATGTTTCTAGGATATGAGCATCAAGTAAGAATCCCAACCCAATTTATCCCCAATGCCCAATTGTTTTATTCCGATAAAAACTGGGAACTCAGAACTGCCTTTTACAATTTTACAAATGAACATTATTGGCTTCCAAATGGTTTTGGATTTACCCAAGTCCGAACCCTTAACCTTGATACCATTTTTCCTGGCTGGCCGTTCTGGGTTGAAGGCACTTTATCCTATAAGTTCTGATTTATTTTGAGATTTTTCCAAAAGGACACACATTGGAGGATTTTCTCCACTACTCTTTGCTAAGGTAGAAATTTCCCCTCCCTTTTTGATGCTTTTGAATAGCCAGGGATTATAGCGGTGTAAATATCTCTTTGGCTGAAGTTCGCCTGTAGCTGAGCAACAAAGTAACTCACTGTAGGCCTTATAGTTACGCACTGTCCCAATAATTCTAAAAAGATTGCCATATTCCATTTGGGTTTTCCTGGAATCCATTACCAGATAAGAGTAAGCCACTGAACGAAGGTCGATCCCTAAAAGGTTTTGAATGTGACTCCAAAAAGAACTGTGAAAGACATGGCGAGGAACAGAAGCAAAGAAATGACACCAATTCTTTTCTTGATTAAGCATTTGGCATTTTTGTTGATGGAGACAGGGAGCAACCACCCAAAATTTTTCTTTTAACACTTCTCTCAGTTCTATAATTTTCTTTGAATATTCCTTTTTTGCAGGTTCAACCCATAGGATGGCTTCAGCCTTTTTTGCAATAGTAAGCATTTCATCCATATATTTTTCAGTTAGCTCCCCAATAACATGACTGAGTAGAAGAATAAACGGCTTAGGGATCTGCGACAGATTAAGCTCCTTTGTGGCAATATTCGGACACTCGCTACTAAAAGCTGCTTGTGCATATCGCATAGCCAAGGAAGAATAATCCCAGAAAAAACAGGATAATAGCTGAAAATTATTTTTTAGAGCCCAACCATAAAAGGTTCTTGCAGCAATACCTGATCCACATCCCCAGTCGATCAAATGGGACTTAGGTGGAATCCAGTCAAGCAAAGAAAGCTCTCTTAAAACACTTTGCCATTTCCACCGAATCCTCTCTCCAAAAACTTTATCGTAAATGCTTAGCTCTGCTTCAGACTTCCAATAAGGCTGCGTCTGTTTCTCTTGAGAAAGAAAAATATTCCTCAGTTTCTCAAGAATTTCTTTCTCATCTTTTGTCAATTCAGTCCTCATTCTTCGTACTACCTCCTGCCATGGAATACCCTTGTATGCTTTACCGCCTACGATGATGTTTTGGAAAAAAATTTAGAATTTTATTTCTAATAAGAATATGCCATGTGTTTCAAAATGCCAGCATCAGCAAAAGAGGGTAGTCTGTAAGAAGTCTTAAAGAGGCTGCTCGAATTGATCCACATGGAAAATTTTTCCAACTTGCCTATAGCAAAAAGCGGATTTTTAGCGCATTTAGCCAAAAACAGAGAGTGGCAAGAAAAAAGAAAATCCCAATTTGCTAGCATCAAATTTCTTCACAAAGGTCAAATTCTTGCTAATCTTTTCCCCTTCAACTTCTTCTTGAAAACAAAGCTCTCTACAGAAGCGCATGTTAAAACTTATAGGCAACCGTTCCTTGTATCCAGAAAGCCTGACCTGAAACTACCCAATCTGAATTCGATCCACTATCCGGAGAAGCTCCAGCAGCTGCAGCATAAGGGATCCAATAGTGACTGTTGAAAAAATTCCAGAAATAAAGCGAGGCTTCCCACCTTTTACTCGAATAAAAAACCTGAATATTGGCATAGTCTTGAGCAGGAATCCAAGCTGTGTAATTCCAAAAACTCGGGGTAGCGGCCATCCACGTTCCGCTAATCGTCACTCCAAAACCATTGTCGAACTTATAACTAACCATGGCATTGGCGACTATATCAGGGAAATCAATCCAAGGCCAAATTCCAGGTCCATATCCAAACCCAAACATTCCCGCATCATCCAAAGGAAGATGATGTCTAAAGGCATAGCCGGTAGAATAAGATTGCGTTTCAGGGGACCAAAAGGCAGGTCGCTAAAGTTGGATATTCCTCGCATGTAAGCAAATCCTGCTCTAGCCCAAAAATGTCGATTAGGTTGATAATTTAGATTAAACTGAAAAGCGGTCATATGCGTTACTACAGGCGGTAAGGCAACGTAGCCTTCCTCTAAATGGCTTCGAATTCCAGCTGCGGTCAGATACAGTTTGTTATGGAAAAGGTTAAACTTTAATCCACCTTCAATGTATTGATCCAAAAGACGCATATTATTTTGAGAAAAAACAGGAGCAAAGCCACCCATATCGGCCGCAGCGGTAGAATAAAGCCAGTTAAAATTAAAATACATGGTCATCCAAGGAAACGGCTTATAGACTGGACTGATATTAAAAAGCGGAGCCAGAGAGGTTGTTCTAAATTGTGCGAATTGATCTGGAGGTGTACCCGGTGGAGTTACTGCATCGACTATATAGGTAGTTGCCCGTGCGCCGGCTAGAAGACTAACCTTTGGATGAAATTGAATATTCCATTGCAGAAAGGGAGCAAAGGCCCAATATTGACAATCAGTCGTCCCTGTTATTCCATTGCCTGGTTCAAAATAATAACCTGGCATCCCAGGTATAGGCACTTCGATTTGTTGAGCCACTAAAGCCTGCCAAGCAGGAGTAAGCCTTGCATCCCAAAGCAAAGGATTTTCGTTCATAATATCAAATTCATTAGGAATATTCAAAAAATTGGTTGAAACATAATCTAGGTTCCTTTGGTAATGCCATTCAAAGCCGGTGTCCACATAGTGAAAAAAATCAAGCCCTTCTTGTTGATCTGCTCCCTCCTGTTTTCCCCAATGAGTTTTTCTTCCAGGTTTTCCCCCAACTGGAGTATCAAACTGTAATCGAATTTCCGTGCGATTATCGACCTCATAATCACCCATTACCGCTTCATCATAAAAGTAGGCAGGCTGGATCGCTCGATGACGGGTATACCAGACTAGGGTATTGTTTACGATATCGAAGCCCTCAGCAATATGAGCTTTTTGGATCAACTGCGTCATCCCTTGATACCCTGTTTGTGCCGCATTGGGAGGAATAAGCATTGCTCTGCGGTTAACCGGTTGAAGTCCAGCTCCAGGAAATTGATTATAAGGAATAGGCTGTCCATTAGGGAAAGTCGGAGGAAAACTATTTATCTGAGAAACTGGCAGATATCCCGTGTAATAAAGGCCATTCCAGAACAGTTCATTAGAAGGTCTGTTCATGCCGCTATAGCCAAGAGGAGAGGCATCGGCAAATTCCATATTAAAATACCAATCTGCTGTATAATTCTCTATGGGTTTTGCGCTTAAGGCTGCATAAAAATCCTGCTCGTCATTATGCACATACTGCCACCAACTCCCACTTTCTGTGCCCATGTAGCTAAACCGATAGGCTAGTTTATCATTAATAGGCCCTCCTACATCCAACCCCCAAATATAATTTTCATACATCCCCGTTGTGTCATACACATAGCCTCTGAACTTGTCGAAATAAGGCTGTTTAGTAACATAATTGACTATACCGTTAGAGCCCTGGGTTTGTCCATAGACCGCATTGGCAGGTCCTTCCAAGATATCAAAAGACTCGATCATATTCCAATTCCAAGGTAACCCCGCATTGCCCATCATAATGTTTGTAAGTGAAAGTTCGATTCCATTAACATAAGGAACAGCTTGAGTTCCAAGGACATATGGTGCATCGGTCATAAAATCCATAACTGATCCATACGTCGTTGGATTGACAGTCAATAGCGCCATTGGATTCATCATTCCACCTAAAGCATTAACACCACTGGCATACATCAATGTCTTATTCACAGGAGTGACCGTTCTAGGGGTATCCATGACATTCATCGGTATTCCATAGACCGAATCAATATCAGAAGAGGTTGGTTGCATGGTCAATTCAGGCTTGGCATATACATTGATCTCAGAGATCGTAGTCGTCGGTGCTGGATCCGATTGCGTGCTCGATATTTTCGACCTGGATGCTTTTACAATAGGTACATCTTCGCCCATCCCACCATTTTGGAGAAGAGATCCCTGAGCTGTTCCATTTCCTTCCGACCAATTGTTTGAAGACTGTTGAGCTAAAGAAAAATGAGAAAATAAAAAAACAAAAGCTACCCCAACCCACAGATTCGTATGGATAGTAAAAAATCTTTTTATCATAGCTCCTTTCCAAGAAAAAGTCTTTCCGATCAACATTATCAAAAGCTCTCAAAAACAACCAAGGAGCTCTTTTCAGAAAGTACTTTCCCTTTCTATGAGGTTAGGTAAAAAAAAGATGGGGGTTATTCCCAAGAATTTAAAAAAACATTTTTACTGCATTCGGAGCCAGGGAAAATAGGAAAACAACCTACTATTATTATCAATGGGGAAATCAATTAAACCTTTTGAAGTTGCAAAACAAGCCTTTTAAAATGTTCTCCCCGTTTTTCAAAATTAAGATAGCGGTGGTAACTTGGTGCCGCAGGAGAAAAAAGGCAGCTAGAGCCTTTCGTGGTAAATTTACTAGCAATGGTAACGGCTTCTTCGAGATCTTTAGCAAAGAAAAGATTTTTTTTGTGGTTTTTACGTTCGAAAAAAGTGCCAATTCGCCAACCGGTCTCAGGAAGGAGAATGATGTTCCTTATGTTTATTGTTTGACAAAGCTTCGAAGTAAAATCTTCTAAAGGAAGACCTCGATCCTGTCCACCAATAATGAGTGACTGAACATTGGGAATGGCTTCGATCCCAGCAAGGGTGGCTTCGGGAACAGTAGCAATGGAGTCGTTGTAATAAGAGATTCCCTCAATGGTTGCCACATATTCGAGTCTATGCGGCAGTCCACAAAAGCTAGCAAAGGCTTCGGCTATCTTTTCAGAAGATATCCCGAATAGAGAAGCTGTTAAGGCAGCAAACAGAGCATTTCTCTTATTGTGTTCTCCAGGAAGGTTAAGCCTAGAACAATCGAATGTTTTCTTCCATTTTCCATCAATGGCAATCATTTTTCCGGGCATGGGATCAAAGGAAGCTAAAAATTCCAATAAAGATGGATTGTCAGCATTATAGAGAAAAAAATTTTCGGAAGCCTGGAATCTTGCGATATTACTTTTGGCTCGACCATAGGCTTCAAAAGAACCATGATAGTTGAGATGCTCTGGATAGAGATTGAGCCAAATGGCAATAGAAGGAGAATGTTGACAATATTCCAATTGGTAAGAAGAAAGCTCAAGCACAGCAATCGCCTGTTCTGAGGCAAATGGAATGAGATGAAAAGGAGGAACTCCGATATTGCCTCCAATATAGGCATCAAGCCCATTTGTTTTTAGCAGATGATGGATCAACGACGTCGTCGTACTTTTTCCCTTTGAACCAGTTATCCCAATTGTTATTCCAGGCCAAAATTGGAGAAACAGATCGGTCTGTAACACTATTTTTTCTTTTATAGAAGGCTCTATGGCTAGATGGCTTGTGCGAATCCCAGGGCTTTTAACAATCACATCAAAACTTTCTATGGAGCTAAGGAGGTCCTCTTCCTCAATTTGCCTTATCCAAGGATTATGAATAGCGTTTAGAGCAGCGGGATTGCTATCGCTAACAAACAAAAAGGTTCCAGGAAGATTAGCTAAAAGAAATTCGAGAGTGGCCTTTCCCTCCAATCCAAGCCCCCAAATAAGGATCTTTTTCCCTAAAAAATAACTACGAATAGCCTCAGTCATCAAAAAGAACTTTTATCTTACATTTTTCATTTAGGATCGACAAAAATTTTTGTGGAAGACGATGTTCCCGATCCGTTTGATCATACAAAGCTTGCAGGGTTTCCATTGTCAACAAAAATTCGGGATACAATTCGATAAGTTTTCTGATCAAAAGTGGTGGGTTTTTCTTGGATTTTCTAGCTTGATACCAAAGAAGGCTTGCCGCCGCTTTAGTTTCCTCCTCAGATCCAACGCATTCAAAAGGCCTATGGGTTCCTTCACCACAAAGGGACAACAAGAGGCCAAACAATGATTCGTTCTCCAGAAGATCCGATCCAAAAGTTGCCTCAAGCTCCTTTTGGGGAACAAATGGCCTGAGGATTAAAAAGACAAAGAGACATTTGGGACAGTGTCCACACCATCCTCCAGAATTCCGATTACGATTGCAACTTTGAAAGATGCGTACGGACTTTGGAATAGTACTAACATGCCTGGCAATCTGAATTTCATTGAGTGGCCGCAAAAAACTAAAGTAACAAAAAGAAGGACATAAAAAATCAGTCAGGTACTTTTGAAAATCCTTTTCAAACTCGTAGGACTTCGAATATTGATGATTAATGCCTTTGGAAGGGATCGTAGGCTGACTAGCGCTGGATTCATGACTAGTGATGAAATACTTTCTTTTGTGTAGAGCCATCAGCAAGACCCCAATAAAGGCTAAGAGGGCCGAAAAAGGAGTGTGCCCATTGAGAAAGCCTTTTTTGTTAAGCTCTAAGAGTTGATCGTCGATTTTCCGTTCCACCACAACAATCTGATTTTGAGGATAACCAAAATAATTCAAGGTGTCCCATTGGGACTGAACAGGGTTCAATAAAAAACAGAGATTCTTTTCTTTTTGCTCTTTCAGCCATTCCAAAGTTAAAAAGGAATCTTTTCCTCCTCCGACAGGAAGGATATTGCCTTCTAGAAAAGGAAATTCCACTGTTGGGAATTGCTGCTGCGATCTACATTCAATCTGCATCAGCTCATCAGCAGTTTTTTCAATGTCATTTTGAAAAAAAAATTCTCCTAACCCCTTCCAATAAAGCTTAGACCACCAGTACAATTGCTCTGGAGAAAGGAAGGCTGGCTCAATGAGAATATGGGGAGAGCAGGTAGCCTTCCAATAGCTGATGAGCTCGATCATCCCGATATGAAAAAGAAAAGCATCGAGATACTTGCCAAGCTCATTCTTCAGATCAAGTGGCAACCCATGAATTTTTAAGTATGGTCGAAAAAAAATGGCCTCCCTTTTGTCCTTCCCGGTCCAAAACTCATATTCCACATAAAGAGTTTTTTGTCTTATTTCAGAAGAAAAACGGCTAAAGACAAACCGAGGAAATAATTTTCTTAACTGGAGGAAATTCCTCTCTGCTGATTTTGTCGGAACATATTCCATGCCGAGCATTTAATCCTAATGCAACTTTATTTATTGAAAGGCAAGGTTTGCCGCTTCTAAAGTCTCCTTGCTACCAATGTCAAACCAGGGGCCTGTCAGTTCCCAAACATAGACATCCATTTTAGGATAAAGCCACTGGATAAATCGACCTGGCTGATCCGTGTTCTTTTGCTCATTCAAATACGTTTTAACCAAAGATAATACCGATTTTGGGAAAAAATAAAGGGCCATTGCTACCCAACTTGTCGATGGATTTTGAGGTTTTTCTTCAAAATAACAGAGTTTGCCATTGGCATCGAAACTCACAACCCCATATTTAGAAGCAAGTTGTTTGTCTTTTAAGTTGTAGACACCTAGCAACGGGCTATTTTTCCGCTTGGCTTCAGAAACAAAAGAAGTAAGGGAGGCACAAAAAAGATTATCGCTTGCAAGAACAATAAGATCATCCTGGAGTGGCATTCTTTCGATGGCAAACTGGATATCTCCGATAGCCCCTAGTCGATTTTCTTCTGTCGTTGAACCATCATCTAACACTACGACCGGAAGCTTTACCGTCGCTTTCTCTGTATATCGATGCTCCCACTCAACAAAGTGCGCATAAAACTTGTGGTTAGTGACTACATAGATTTCATCCAATGAAGAAAGTTCAAAAAGCTTATCCATTATGTAATCGAGGATCGGCTTTCCAGCTACAGGCAATAGGGCTTTAGGCTGGTTCAAAGTCAGAGGGTATAATCTTGTGGCATATCCAGCAGATAGAACTAAAGCACGCATGTTTTTTTCTCCGTTGATATTTTTGATTCAGAGATCTTCTCTGCGCTACTGCTCAAAAAAATAGGAGGGTAAATAAGTCTGAGCAATCATTTTTAAAATTTCAAAAGTCTCTTTGGAGGTTTTTGCTTCCCATAGTGGAGAGAGACTATTTTTTATTTTATCGACATCCAAAAAACGTATTGCTCTTTTCGTTCTTGGAATAAACACTGAACCCATACTAAGTCGGTGGATCCCTACTGCAAGAAAAAATGGTAAGAGGTAAAGATCACTTGATATTTCCCCACAGATTCCAATTGGAATATTTCTTCGATGAGCCGCTTCTGCGGCCATGCGAATCAAAAGGAGCACGGATGGATGAAAAGGTTGGTATAAATATTCCACATTATTATTCATCCTATCAACCGCTAGCGTATATTGAATGAGATCGTTGCTTCCAATGCTGAAAAAATCAACCGTTTGAGCAATATGCTCTGCAATTAAACAGGAAGAAGGGGTTTCAATCATTACCCCGCACTTGACATCTCCAAAGGGTACCCCTTGATGAAAAAGTTCTTGTTTTGTTTGATCAATCATTTCCTTGGCGGCAATAATTTCAGTCAAATCGGTGATCATTGGGAACATTACTGCGACATTTCCTTCAACAGCTGCACGCAGGATCGAACGCAATTGCGTTTTAAACATTTCTTTTTCTTTTAAAGAAACACGAATCCCCCTTGAACCAAGAACGGGATTTTCTTCCATCCATCGCCAAGGCAAATAGGAAATAATTTTATCAGCACCCAAATCCAGAGTTCTAATGACAACCTGATGGGGTTTAGCATGGACAGCAGCATTTCGGTAGGCTTCATATTGCTCTTCTTCAGATGGAGGATGATTGGCTTTTAAAAAAAGGAACTCTGTCCGATAAAGCCCTATGCCATCAGCACCACTTTTCGTCATCACAGGGATGTCCTCAGGAAATTCGATGTTAGCTGAAACATAAACTTTCTTTCCATCAATAGATTCAGCTAGTTGGTGCAGAATTTTTTGATCAGATAATTCTAAATAAGAAGAAGATAATTTTTTCTCTTTGATCATCGCTATTCTTTCTGGAGAAGGGTTAACCAAAAGGATTCCTTTGAAACCATCAATCAGTACAGTTTGTCCATTGGTAACTTTATTTAAAATACCTTGAATGCCGACAATAGCAGGAATTCCTTGAGACCTCGCTAGAATGACCGCATGGGAAGTTCTGCTTCTATCTTCGGTAACAATTCCAGAGACGTGTCGGAGATCCAAGGAAACCAGATCAGAAAGCATAAGAAAATCAGCAATCAAAATCCTTGGAGAATCAAGGATTTGTAGAGAACCTTCTTCTCCTTTTAATTTTTTTAAAACTCTTTTTGCCACATCCCGAATTTCAATCGCTCTTTCCCTTAAATATTCATCTTCTCCAACCTTATTGAGTCCAGCAATAAATGACCTGATGATGTTTTGATAGACTGCCTCTACACAAACAAGGTCACGCTCCAGTTTTTCCTTGACAGCCTGCAAGATCATTTCATCTTCAAGAGCCAAAATCTGAACATCGAAAAGACTTTCTTCTACAGTTAATCCCAAGCCACACAGCGAGGCCTTTGCTTTTAACAGATCTTCTTTTGTCTGCAGAATCGCTTTTTCAAACTTCTCTAGCTCGCTACGAATTTCGTGAGGTTCTATTTTTCTTTCTCTAATAATTTCATGCTCTTCTTGAAGGATTAAAGCAGATCCATAGGATAATCCAGGAGAAGCAGGGCATCCTTCTAATAATGTTTCTTTAAAATCCTCCATATCAGAGCTGCATTTACATTTTAAAACGTTTGCTTGCTAACCTCTTATTGATTTTCTCCAAACTTGTTATTCACGAGATTGACTAGTGCTTCAACAGCCTGTTGTGCATCAGGGCCAATAGCTGTAATTTTAAGCTTAGAACCCATACTGGCTGCTAATAACATCACTCCCATGATACTTTTCCCATTGACTTCTTCACCGTCCTTCTCCACTTTGATGTCTGACTCATAGCGGTTAGCTATCTTTACAAACATGGCCGCAGGTCTTGCATGAATGCCCAGCTTATTTTGTACAACCACTTCACGCACTACAGGAGAAAAGCTCGTTTTTCCAGAATCCGATTGATTCGTTTCAGGTTCCATTTAGATCTTCCTATGGTTCCTTCCAGTGATTTTAATTAATTTTTCGTTGAATTCGGCTGCCGCATTGTACCCCATCGATCTTAATTTCTGATCCAGTGCCGCCACCTCTACTAGGGTCGCTAAATCTCTTCCCGGTCTTATGGGAATAGTGACATGCGGGACGCGAATATTAAATATCTCATAATAATCTTGCTCTAAGTTTACTCTTTCAATTTCCTCTCCTTTCTCCCATTCTTTAAGAGTCGCTACCATATCCAATTTTTTTTCAGGCCGTATAGCCCGCAAACCAAAAAGAGTTGTCACATCGATGATTCCTATCCCTCTTACCTCCATATGAAACCGACTAATATCTGGAGCCTTAGCCACTAATTCTCTACCCTCCAAACAATAAATTGTTGTAACATCATCGGCAACCAAAGAATAGCCTCTTTCTACCAAGGAAAGGACGCATTCGCTTTTCCCAATACCACTAGGACCTTTTATAAGCACTCCAATCCCCTGAATATCTACCATGCTGCCCTGTTCATTGGTTCGAGGAGCAAAATCCATTTCCAAACAGATCGTCACGGTGTTGATTAACCGCATCGTATGGAGTTGTGATACAAAAAGAGGAACCCCTAACTCTTCGGCTTGTTTAACGATGAAGGCTGGAGGAGTCATTCCACGGGAAAGAATCAGACAAGGAATCTTTTTTAGGAAAAGTTGCCTTATCCGTTCTTCAGATTCTGCACTGGGAAGACTTTTCAGATACGACATCTCTCCCCATCCAATAATCTGGACCCTTTGCTTAGGAAAATATCTTAAATAACCGGAAAGCTGTAAACCCGGTCGATTAATGGATCCTTCTCTAATTAACCGATTAAAACCCTTTTTGCCCGCTATCAAAGATAAATGAAGCAACTCGCCATGCTGCTTATAGAATTCCCCAATAGTTATTTTTGGAATGCATTTGGCCGAAAAATTGTTTTTTTGAACTTTCATGAAAAAAATCAGGAAAGGCTTCTTATAAGCATCAAAATTATTTTAAAAAATCACTATTTCAAACAATTCTCAAGAGCACTTTTTATAAAAATTGCTTTTTGTTCTGTTTCTTCATATTCGGCATATGGATCTGAATCGTAAGTAATGCCACTGCCGACATGAAAAGTTGCTACTCCCTTTTCAATCACCACCAGCCTTATAGCCATAGTAAAAGCGGCCCGTTGGGGCATAAAATAACCAATGGCTCCTGAATACAGGCCTCGAGGATTGGGTTCCAATTCTTTGATAATTTCTATCGCTCGTTTTTTAGGGGTACCCGTCACCGAACCACCTGGAAAGTTAGATAAGAAAGCATCTATCATATCGTAAGCTGAGGACAGGATCCCCTCAATAGTACAATGCATGTGATAGAGATGCGGGTGAGCAGTAATACGCCACAGCTGGCTAACCTTCACCGTTCCATAATGACAAACTTTTCCGAAATCATTTCTCACTAAATCCGTTATCATCAACAATTCAGCTTTTTCTTTCTGGCTTTGAACAAGGTCCAAAAGATTTTTTCTGTTCGATATCCTATCGCCGTTCCGAGGCCTTGTCCCTTTGATAGGTTTGCTTGTCATCCTTCTACCATTGATATGTAAAAACAGCTCTGGACTTGCACAGACTAGCGTTTGTGGAGCATCGTCCAAATAACAAATTCCTCCCAGCCCTTTGCCTTCATGAAGGAAAAAAGCAAGCACCGACAAAGGGTCTGCCTCCCACTGACAAGAAATTTGCCTTGCTAAATTAATGACGTAGATATCACCGGCAGCAATGTACTCTTTTGCTTTTGCAACCATCGAAGCGTATCCCTGAGGTCCAGTATTAGAAAAGAAAGCTGGGCGGATAAAGGCAGTTGCTTTTGATTTTTTTTTGCTTTTCAGAAAAGCAGAGAGCTTGAAACGATCTTTAAACAAAGAAAGGCATGGATAAAAGCCAAACCAGAAATTCCCTTCGAAGCCTACATAACCAACTAGTCCTTGCTGTCCATTTTTTATTTTACGTAATTCTTTAAGAACGGATTTAACTCCACCCCAATCTTTCTGATCGCCACTAAGAGTAAAAAGAGGCTTCTCTCCATAATAAAAGCCTCGATCCTCATTCCAAGTTGGAACGACCACCATAATCCATATGCTCTTTTAGCTTTCCGTTCTGACCGCAGAGGAGAAGAGTTAATGATCACCAAGAAAAGAACAGTCCCTAACGAACGCTTATGCTAAAGGATTAGGAAGACCTAAAGAATCTCTTGGCTTTCTCAAAAAAACTTTCCTGTTGGGGATGTGTTTTCTGGTCACATGCCGCTGCGAAAGCCTCCAATAAAGATCGTTGTGTCGGCGTCAGGTGTGTTGGCACCTCTACATGAACTTTTACTAACAGATCGCCAATCCCATGCCCATGAATATCCGCAATGCCTTTGTGACGAAGCCTGAAAATCTTTCCGCTCTGTGTTCCAGGTGGAATTCTAAGAATTTCATGTCCAGTCAAAGTAGGCACACTTATTTCTCCTCCTAAGGCTGCTTGAGCAAAGCTAATCGGCATCTCACACAACAAATCGTTGCCTTGGCGACTAAAGAGTTCATGAGGCATAACATGAATTACCACATACAGGTCTCCTGGTGGAGCCCCTGCAATGCCAGATTCTCCATGACCAGAGAGCCTTAACCGATACCCTTCGTCAATCCCAGGGGGAATTTTGACCTTAAGCTGAGCAGTTTGTTTGATCCTTCCTTCGCCATGACAGCGCAGACAAGGTTTCTCTATTATCGCTCCAGCCCCATGACAACGGGGACAAGTTTGTGCAATGGTAAAAAATCCTTTAGAAGATCTTATTTGACCGCTGCCCGAACAGACTGGACAGCTAATCATGCCCGAACCTGGTGCATAGCCCTTCCCCTCACAACCCGGACAGGTATCCAGTTTTGTAAAGGTTATTTCCTTTTCACAACCTAATGCAGCTTCTTCAAAACTGATTTTTAAATCACATCGAAGATCTGCCCCCCTTTGCTGCTTGCCTCGTTTTCCTCCTACCCCTACGCCAAAAGCCTCTTCAAAAAGGCTTCCAAACAGACTATCTCCAAAAAATGTTCCTGAGCCAAAGACCTCTTTGAAAATCTCAAAAGGATCGTGGAATCCGGTAGGTCCAGCAGCCCTTTGATCAAAAGCTGCATGACCAAACTGATCGTAAGCAGCCCTCTTTTCTGGATCGCTTAACACCTCATAGGCTTCACTTATATCTTTAAAAAGCTCTTCAGCCTGCTTATTCCCAGGATTTTTATCCGGATGATACTTGAGGGCTAATTTTCTGTAAGCCTTCTTAATTTCTTCAGTCGATGCCCCTCTTTCCACACCAAGAAGTTCGTAATAATCTTTTTTAATCTTCGCCATCCTCACTCACTCTTATCTATTACTGATTTTTTTTAAATAAAATATTATACAAAATACCCTAAAATCCTATGTATGCTGAGAGGCTCAGCAAAACTAATCGCTAGCCTTTTTTTCATCTTGAGCAGGAGCTTCTTCCTTAGATTCGGAAGAAACTTCCTCCTTAGAAGGAGCCGTCGGTTTTTTAGCGACATAGACAGCAGCGGCCCTTAAAAGCCTACCTTTGTACATATAGCCTTTTCTAAGCTGACTTGCAACATGTCCTTCTTCTACCTCATCCGTTTCAACAAATCCTAAGGACTCATGAAAATGCGGATCGAATGGTTTCCCTACCGCTTCGATAGGTTCGACTCCTTCTTCTTTTAATATCTGCAAAAACTGAGATAAAACCATTTTGACACCCGTCAGCACTGAATTAATATCCGATGCCTTTTGGGAAGATTGAATGCCAATTTCAAAATTGTCTATGATAGGTAAAAGAGACTGGAGGATTTGTGTATTGGCATGCTTTATGGCCTCTTCCTTTTCTTTTGAAATTCTTTTCCTAGCATTATCCCAATCAGCTAGAGTCCTCAATAGTTTTTCATGCATTTCATCAGTCTGTTGAGCTTTTTGTTTCCACTCTGAGAGTAACCTAGAGCTAACTACAACAAAGGCGGCATTGTCCATTGATTCAACAGCTGGGTCAACCCCTTGCTGTCCTTCTTTAATATTTGTCTCTGCCATAGCATTCAAAATTGTTTGTCTTCCCATCTCCACTAATTTTTTGAAAGGGCCAGTAAGGTCACATCATCAAAGGGAGCCGTCTCTTTACAAAAAAGTTTCAGTTGCTCCACAATTGCACTTAACACAATATCAGGGTCTTTCTCTGACATCTCTTGAACTATTTTTTCAGCCCTTTCTCGACCAAAAAATGCTCCTTCTTTATTGACCGCTTCGACAAGTCCATCTGTAAATAAAAGCAAAAAATCACCACTTTGCAATTTGAGCTCATGCTCCTTAACCATTTTGTTGAATATTTTCCCTTCGTCAATCCCTAAACAAATACCAGGCAGATCGATTTTTTCTATTTTGCCCTTGCGACAGAAAATGGGCATTTCATGACCGGCCCTGGCCATGGTTACTGTATTAAGTTTTTCATCTATAAAAAGATAAATTAAGGAAATAATGGTTTTTCCACAAATTTCTGGATAAAGAACTTCATTCAGTCTACAGAGAATCTCCCATGGCGATCTGATATGATCCACAAGAGAACGAATTGCTGTGCGACACATACCACTTATTAAAAGGGAAGACAAGCCTTTAGTAGCCACATCGCTTAACACAAGGGCACAGTGATGATCATCTATCCTAATCGAATCATAAAAATCTCCATTAAACCGGGAAGAAGGTATGGATCTGGCAGAAACTTTAAAACCCTTCAAGGAGTTTTCTATGTTGGGCACCCATCCTTTTTGAATTTCCCCAAAGAATCTGATCGTATCCTCTTTTAAATCATGCTGTAGACTATGGTTTTCTAAGAAAAAAAAGATTTGGCTTATCATCATAGCTATGACTTTTTTTAGCCACTCTTCGTTGCCTTCTTCCTTCAGTTCGGCGTAAAAGTATCCAATTGATATTCCATTTTTTTCTATGTTGGAAAAAAGCGTGTCCTTTTCATCTTTTTTTGTTGTCTTCCCTTTTAAATTTTCCTTCAATTTTTCTAGAGAAATATCTCCTAATTGATAACAAGGTTCCAACAAAGCTCTTTCAGGGATGTTTTCCAGCCGCAACACCAAGCCTTTGGCCGAGATCAATTTCATAACGAGCTCCAATAGGCTGCGAATATGTTCTGAAAGTGCTTTTTGGGAGGAAAGACTCTTTATATACTGAATAAAACTCTGATTGTATTCTTCGCTTTTTGTCAAATTGAGTTGCAACGATTTTTCCAGCAGTTTTTCATAGATCCATAACCCCATCACAAGCGCAAGAACAGAAATAAGGATAATACTACTGAACATCTTCTTTAGATGCAGACTTTCCTACCTCTTCTTTCAAGTAATCAACAAGATCTTGAAATTTCGTTTTGTTCCGTGGATCCAAATGGATCAAAAGCTCATGAGCTTCCAACATCGTCAGTGGCGTATCTTCTTTCCGGAGAGAATGTCGATCGAAAGGAGCAATGTGATCCGCAAAGGGAGCATTATCCCATTGCATCAAAATTTTAAATATCTTATCCAATCCAAGAGTTGCAATCGAATCCAAATTCTTTTTGCTAACATTGACAATTTTCAACTCACCCATGATTTGATTAAACTTGATATGAATCCCCGCCAATGTCCCTAAAAAGGTACTATCCATGTAGGTACATTCCTGAAGATCAACGATGAGCCGCCGAATGCCACTACTTAACAACTGATTGTAAAACAATCTTAAAGAGTTGCATTTATCAAAAGAACCCCACCCGACTACCTTAAGATAGCCGCAATCTTTTGTTAAAGCATAATAGAGCGAGCCATTACCTACATGAGGAATCATATCTAGTTCATCTTTCAAAAAATAAAATTTTCTTATATTTTAATTTAATATAAATAAAATTCATTACCATTGCTATCTCACCAATGCAATCTCCTTTTAAATTCTTTTTTTTCTCCTCCTTTATTGCTATTAAAATGGCTGATTGTTTTTACTTTACGATTGGGATGTCTCTTGTTCAAAGAGAGCAGTTGATACATTTTTTTTGCTATGCCTTCAACATTGTTAAGACCAAAAGCTATTGTTCTTGGCTCAGGAACTTCTCAAGGAGTTCCAATGATCGGATGCAGATGTGCCACCTGCCTATCGACAGATCCAAGAGATAAACGCACACGCTCCTCTCTTTATCTCACCGATGGCATCAGTTCGATTCTCATCGACACTACTCCAGAACTCCGTCTCCAATGTCTCAGAGAGAATATCCAAAACGTTCATAGCATTCTTTTTACCCATCAGCATGCCGATCATATTATGGGATTTGATGATTTGAGAAGATTTTGTGATCTCATTGGCACTAGACTTCCTATTTATGCTTCTGAAGAGGTCATAGCCACATTAAAAAGAATCTTTCCCTATGCTTTTGATCCTTCGCTGGAAAAAAATGGCTATCTCAGAATCATTCCCCATATTATTGAGGAAACTTTCCAAATTGGTAGATTCACCATCCATCCATTTCCCTTACCTCACGGCAAAATAACCACCTTGGGCTTTCTCTTTGAACTGGAGAAGAAAAAAATACTGGCTTATCTGATCGATTGCAAAACTATACCTCAAACAATTATCGAACGGCTTTTGGATGTCGAAGTTCTTATTATCGATGCTTTAAGAGACGAACCTCATCCAACCCACCTATGTACTTCAGAAGCCATAACAATGGCTCAACGCATTGGCGCCAAAAAAACTTATTTTACCCACCTAACCCATCATAAATCCCACAAAGAGAGGCAAGCCTGCTTGCCTCCAAATATTTACGTAGCTTATGATGGACTTGCAATTGATCTTTAAAACTCATTTAATCATTAGGAAATAGTTTTTGAGAGAACAACCAACAAGACCCTCTAATTTTATGTTTATCGAAACGCATGCCCATCTTGATTTTCCACAATTTTCTAAAGATTTGGAAACTGTCATTCAGCGAGCCATTGACAGTGGCATTGAAAAAATCATTACCATAGGAACCAATCTTAATAGTTCAAGAAAGGCTTTGAGCATAGCCGAGAAATTTCCAGTAGTTTGGGCTGCCGTTGGCATCCATCCGCTGGAAGCTCATAAAAGAGTTCCGTCTTTTGAAAAGGATCTTTCTGATCTTTTGGACCATCCCAAAATCGTAGCCATAGGCGAAACTGGACTGGATTTTCACAAATTTGATCCATCCTTGTCTCCAGCAGAAATTGAAGAGCAGAAAAAGATACAACAAGAGTTTTTTTTAAGTCAATTAGAACTGGCCAAAGAAGCCAAACTCAATGTCATCATACACCAAAGGGCAGCTTTCCATGAAACCCTCTCTTTGTTATCTCCCTATCAAGGTGTCTTAAGAGGAGTATTCCACTGTTTTGTTGGGACTTCTCAAGAAGCAGGCCTTCTTTTTAATCAAGGCCACCTTGTTTCTTTTACCGGAATTATCACTTTTCCCAATGCTCAGACCGTTCGGCAAACGGTTCTAGAAATACCTCTTGAAAATATGATGCTGGAAACAGACTGTCCTTTTCTTGCTCCCGTACCTTATAGAGGTAAGCGGTCTGAGCCTTCTCATGTACGGATCATTGCTGAAGAAATCGCTAAAATAAAAAAAATATCCCTTGAAGAAGTAGCTTCCCGGACCACCCGTACGGCAAGTGAATTTTTTTCTTTTCAAAACTCCAAAAGAAACTGATGGTTATTAAAAAAATTGTAATGCGTATGAAAGCCTCAAATGCTTCCTCTTTATCTTCCTCTTCATCCTCCTCGACAACAGAGAAAACCCAAGGATCACCGCAAAACGTGAAAAAATCCCTCCACAGAGCCTATTCGTCTGCAATTTTTGATGGTGTTGTTCGGTCTCCCAATCGGTCTATGTTTTATCCGCTGGGATTTTCTTCAACAGACATGGCTCAAAAAGATCTCATTGGCATAGCTTCTACCTGGAGTCAATTAACCCCGTGCAACATGCATATTGATAAACTTGCTAGAGAAGCAGCTTCAGGAGCCACTGAAGCTGGAGGGAAGACTCTGATATTCAATACGATTACTATCTCTGATGGGATTTCCATGGGGACTGCTGGCATGAAATATTCCCTTGTTTCTAGGGAAGTAATCGCTGATTCCATAGAAACGGTCGTTTGCTGTGAGGGGATGGATGGCATCGTAACCATTGGAGGTTGCGACAAGAATATGCCAGGATGCTTGATCGCTATCGCCCGACTAAACAGGCCCGCTGTTTTTGTTTATGGAGGCACAATACTTCCAGGATGTTATAGAGGAGAGAACATCGACATCATATCGGTTTTTGAAGCCGTAGGCTCTTTTTCTCAGGGAAAACTCTCCAAAGAAGAACTGCTTGCGATTGAGCAACATGCCATTCCAGGTCCTGGTTCCTGCGGGGGGATGTACACGGCAAACACTATGGCTTGTGCTATCGAGGCAATGGGGATGTCTCTTCCAAATAGTTCTACACACCCAGCTGTGTCGCTTGAGAAGCTCGAGGATGCTAGGCTTGCAGGCAGAGCAGTATTACAGATGATCGATCAGGGAATAAGACCAAGAGACATATTAACCAAAAAAGCTTTTGAAAACGCCATCACTGTTGTTATTGCTCTAGGTGGGTCAACGAATGCCGTCCTTCACCTTCTGGCTATCGCCCATGCCGCTGAAGTTGAACTGAGCCTTGAAGACTTTGACCGTATTGGACAGAAAGTCCCTGTCCTAGCTGATCTTAAGCCTTCAGGAAAACATTCCGTTGCGGATCTCTCTCAGATCGGAGGTTTAACACCCTTATTGAAGAGGTTACTGGACAAAGGACTTCTTCATGGCGACTGTCTGACGGTGACTGGCAAAAGCCTTGCCCAAAACCTTGAAAATGTTGCGGACTATCCGCCTTTTCAAACTATCATTCATGACTTTTCGAACCCGATTAAAAAGGATAGTCATCTAGTTATTCTACGAGGCAATCTGGCCCCTGAGGGAGCCGTAGCAAAAATAACGGGAATGGAAGGAAAGACCTTTTCGGGCATTGCCCGACCGTTTGATTCTGAAGAACAGGCTTTGGAAAAAATACTCGATGGGACGATTAAAAAAGGAGATGTTGTTGTCATTCGTTATGAAGGGCCCAAAGGTGGGCCAGGAATGCGAGAAATGCTTGCCCCTACATCTGCTATTATGGGTAGAGGACTGGGAAAAGAGGTGGCATTAATTACTGATGGCAGGTTTTCTGGAGGTACCCACGGCTTTGTGGTTGGGCATATTTGTCCAGAAGCAGCGATTGGGGTCCTATTGCTCTTGTGGAAGAAGGAGACCAAATTACTATCGATGCTGAAAAAAAAGAAATTACACTACACGTGACTCCAGAAGTCCTTCAAAAGAGACAATCCAAATGGTCGCCTCCTCCCTTAAAGTGCCGCGGAGTCTTATATAAGTTTGCAAAAACAGTAAGCCAAGCCAATCTAGGAGCTGTTACTGATTTGTTGTAGTCGATCCGATGAAATGCCCTTTTGTTGTTGTGGAGTCTGAATTAACTCTAAATGCCCTTTTACTGTATTGCTACTTGTAGGCCCCTTGAGTCTATTCTTCCTACAAATCTTCTTTGATGCTAAAATTAACGAAAATAGTCTGACATAGAGGAAAATCATTAACTTTTTTCTAGCTGAGTGTATTTTTCTTTTAGAATGAATTATTGCTCGGCTAAAGGCATTGTGGTCATTGGAGGAGGGCTTGCAGGATCCGAAGCCGCATGGCAGATTGCTCAACGGGGAATACCTGTTTTTCTTTATGAAATGCGTCCTTTTATACCAACAGGGGCCCATACTGGCAGTAATCTTGCTGAAATAGTTTGCAGTAATTCTTTAGGTTCCAATCTACTGAGCAATGCTTCTGGATTATTGCTTCAAGAACTAAGGATTCTAGGCTCTTTGCTTATTTCCATTGCTGATAGTTGCTCGGTTCCAGCAGGAAAATCTCTGGCCGTTGACCGAGAAAGATTTTCTCAAACGGTTACGCAAAATATTTTAAAACAGCCCAACATTACTTTAATAAGAGAAGAGGTAGTAGATTTAGCATTCGATTCGATTTGTATCCTAGCAACAGGCCCTTTGACAAGCCCTCGTCTTGCATCAAGACTGGAAGCTTTGACCCAATCCAATTCCCTTTATTTTTATGATGCCATATGTCCTATTGTCGATGCTAGCTCCATTGATTTCAGCTTTGCTTTTAAAGCTTCTCGGTACATGGACCCTGCCAATTCTGGGGATTATGTTAACTGTCCCCTTACAAAAGAGCAGTATTTAGAGTTAAGTCGAGAGCTAGCCCATGCAGAAAGAATTAAACTGCATGATTTTGAAAAAGAACTGTATTTTGAGGGCTGTCTGCCGATCGAGATAATGGCCAAAAGAGGTGAAGATACCCTTAGATTTGGCCCTCTTCGGCCAACAGGTCTGATCGATCCAAAGACAAACAAAAGACCATATGCCGTCGTTCAGCTACGACAAGATAATTTAGCAGCTTCTCTTTATAACATGGTCGGTTTTCAAACCAATCTTACTTACAAAGAACAAGATAGAATTTTTAGAATTATCCCTGCATTAAAAAATGCCGAATTTATTCGTTATGGCCAATTACATCGTAATACCTTTATTAATGCACCCAAGCTGCTGCTCCCAACCCTTCAGTTCAAGGACAATCCTTTTATATTTTTTGCAGGTCAACTCGCTGGCTTCGAAGGGTATGCAGGGAACATTGCTAGTGGATTAGTGGCAGGAATAAATGCCTCAAGGCTCTTTCAAGGGAAAGAGCCTGTTATTTTCCCAAGACAAACAATGATCGGCGAACTCCTCTGGTATATCTGCCATGCCGATCCGCTGCACTTTCAACCGATGAAAGCCAATTTCGGATTGTTCGATCTGACCTTAGAAAAGAATCTCCCTAAAGACAAAGCTGCTAGAAACCTTTTTTTAAGTCAAAGAAGTCTACGAAATATAGAAGCTTTCGTCAGGGCTATCCTTGCCTAAATCTTTTCCACAAACGATGTTGCTAGAAAAAAAATCCCCTCGCTGCCGTGTGAATGAGACCTTTCGTCCCTTTATGTACAGAAAAGGACGCGCTCTGAAATCCCGCCTTCCAGTTAAGGCCTGGCGTTCAATCAGCAAAGCGTTAAGGCCCTAATATTTCAAACATCGGAGGAAAGGCTAACATTCCAATCACGCACAGCGAAGGGAAATCCTTGAAAATATCCTCCCTTATTCTCTAAAACTACAAGAAAGTTTTTTCCGTAACCCTTCTTTTAGTTTTATTACAATAGCGTTGACTTCTTCATCTGTCAAAGTGCGATCTTTGGCTCGAAAGGTTAAAGCATAAGCCAAAGATTTTTTCTCCTTAGGAATTCGAACCCCCTCTAGGTCTTCAAAAAGATCAAAAAGCTCTACTGATTCCAGAAAAGGGATTTCTTGGTTTTGAATCTCTGTTAAGATTTCTTTATGCTTTAATTCCTTGTCCACAATCAATGCTATATCCCTTCGAATGGATGGCTGAGTTGGAAGCGGCCTATAGGTGGGGAGTTCTTCATTTTTCCTTTTCCATCGTTCAAGGGTATATTCAACATAATAACAGGGAAAATCGACTGCTAATCCTTCTAAGTCCTCTGAACGGACTAAAAACAACTCTTTGCGATCTTCCTCCAAAAAACCCTTTTTTTGTTCTAGAAAATCCACTAGCTGCTTCAAATCATAAAAATCTATTTTTCGTTGTTTCATTGACCACTGTAGCTTATGTGTATCCAATTGATTCGTTTCTCCACCGACAAGAATGCCTAACCTTTGCTCTTCACACACCTTCCCCTTATTGTTAAAAAAAAGAGTGCCGATTTCGAAAATTCGAATTTCCTTATTACCTCGCCTCCAATTCGTATTGGCTACCTCAACCAAAGATCTCAAAAAAGATTTTCTGAGGACTACATGATAATTGCTTGCCGGATTAGATAAGGAAATTCTATCCTCTTCCTGCTTCTTTTCATCAGCCACTAAGGGAATCGTCATGCATTCCTGATATCCCTTTGAAGCTAGTGCTTGTTTAAGCTCAAAGACTTTAGCCCACTCCTTTTCTGAAGCTGAAGGTGAAGCCAACCCAAAAGGAATCCGCGATGGAATATCAGCAAGGCCACGCAAACGTACCAACTCTTCAATAAGATCCTCTTCTATTTCCAAATCGGATCTGAAAGAAGGAGCTTCCCAATAAGTTTCCTTCTCTGTTTGATGCTTTAACAGTAATCCCAAAGACTTGAGTTTTTCTTCTATTACTGGTTGCGACCAAGACAAAGCAGTAAACTTCTCAAGCTTTTGTTTTCTAAGCCGGATGCTATTTTTTCTTGTCTCAATCACTCCTTCTATGGTACCTCCAACCAATTTCGCCCCAATGACTTTTTCCAATAGCTCCACAGCCCTGATTCTGCCAGGAATTACTCCTTGCGGATCTACCCTTCTTGCAAATCGATAAGAGGCTTCGGTCACTATCCCTAGCCTGTTCGATGTCTGTTGAATTGTAAAGGGCTCAAACCAAGCCGACTCTAGGAGAATCGATGTAGTAGAGCTACTGACTGCTGAAGCCTTTCCTCCGATTACTCCTGCAAGAGCTTCTATCTGATGGGGACTTGCAATAACCAAATCTCTTTCATCCAGTATATATTCTTTACCATCTAATCCAACAAAAAGCTCACCTTTCTGAGCGTCTCTTACAATAATATTCTGGGAACCAAACTGTTCGGCATCAAAAGCATGAAGTGGTTGTCCAGTCTCAAGAAGAACATAATTGGTGATATCCACCACAGCATTGATTGGCTTAAAACCACTTGCTTTAAGCCTAGAAGCAAGCCAAATAGGCGAAGGTCCAACCCTTATGTTCTCCACCCAGCATCCAGAATACAAAGGACATTTCTTCTTATTCTCTATTGTCACTCTTCCATAACTACTCATTAACCCTTCTCCCATGGATGCTAGCTGAAAAGCCCTTGAAGATTTTAGTTTCCCCACACCAAACGCTGCAAGCTCTCTGGCAATCCCAATATAACAGAGCAGATCGGACCGATTCGGAGTGATCTCTAAATCAAGAATCGTGTCTTTTGGAAATAAAGAGCTGAGGCTAGTTCCTAAGGCTATTTCTTTTGATAAAATCATTATTCCTTGAGATTCTCCCGACAATCCTAGTTCCTTTTCAGAGCAGAGCATCCCGTAAGAAGTTTCGCCACGTATTTTTTTTACCCCAATCTGCAGGCCTCCAGGCAAAACAGCCCCAGGCAAAGCTAAGGCGACCCGATCTCCAACATCAAAATTTTTAGCACCACATACAATGCTGAACTTCTCTAAGCCTGTAAAGACCTCACACAACCTTAGTTTATCAGCATTCGGATGCGGCCTCCAGCTCACTATTTCTCCCACTACTATCTTTTCATCTTCGATTCCTATCTCATTAACTTCTTCAACTTCAACTCCCCCCAATGTCAATTTTTCGACGATCAGAGCCAAAGGCTTTTCCAATTCAAGATAATCTCTAAGCCAATTAATAGATATTTTCATTGTTCTATTATCCTATAAAACCTATACCAAAATTTTTTTTCCTCTAAATCCTTTCCCCATTTTATACTTGATCACAGATTTACTAAAAGCATTACTCGCTATTGACGTTCTTTTTGTTCAAAACCATGCATTAAACTAAAGAAAAATTAGTCATAATACCTAGATTAAAATTCCAATAATTTTGGTTTGATTTTTTTTTAAGATTAAGATAAAGCCTACAAGGTAAAAAACATGAATTATTTTAAAAAACCATTAAAATAATTAATAAAAAATTAAGAGGAGGAAAAATGAAAAAAAATAGAAAGCTTTGGGCTTTGAAAATCCTACGGTGCGCTCTCCTTTTTTTCAGCATTGGATTTGGCTTTTCTGCTTTGCCTTTGAAAGCCGAAGACAATACATCGACCCTAGCGGAAGGAGATGAAATAGCAGTAGATAAAGATCATAGTTCAAAATACTTGGAAAATAAAAAGGCAATGGAAAAAGCTGGTGCTGAATCGAAGCGAATCGTCGGTGCTTGGTATATTGCCGGTGGTGCTGGGACCGGTTTTGTAGGCGCCAATGATGGATTTGTCAATCCAGGTGGACCCATTACCGTCAACACCAACTTTAGCACTGTTCTTGGAATACTTGGTGGGTATCATTGGCTTGATACCGAAACCCACCTCGCGTGGACTGTCGATGCTGAAGCCGCCTACATCGGCACTGGACATTATTTGAGCCTTCCCAATATGAATACTGCCCTAAACATTGGTGCCTTCATGGTAAATGGCACTGTGGGTTATCATATTGGCAATTTCGAACCTTATATTGGTTTTGGAGTGGGAGCCGTCGTTGTCAACGCCGAAGTAGCCAGTGCCAATATTGGGACTAATTGGGCTTTTGCCTTTCAACCCATCGCCGGTGTTCGCTATTTTATCACTGCACACTGGATGGCAGCCGCCCAATTTGAATGGATTTGGACGGATACCCTTTCAGGATATAATCTCGGGGCCACACAGGTTACCATTGGCCATGCCATGATTCCATTAGGACTCTTAGCGATCGGTTATGCTTTCTGATTGCAGAAAGAAAAATCAACTGAAGCTGAAAGGGGCATTTACTATGCAGCTTTTTTTGTCCACAACGCATGATAACAAAGGATGCCCCTTTCTTTAAACCTTTTTTGGAATAGGCTTTCAGGATATTCGGAAGGCAATGATAGTGGTTTTTCTTCAAAATATCCTGAAAGATGAAAAAGTTTTTCACTCCAAAGAAAATATTCTCTGTTATCAGTTAGTAGTCGGCATATCCCATTGGGTTTAAGAACATTGGCTATTGCTTGAATAACGGCAGTTTTGATAGATCTTCGCTTATGATGCCTTCTTTTCGGCCAAGGATCAGGGAAAAGAATATGTATTTCGTCGACTGTAGAAGGCAGGCAATGCCTTAATAAAAATTGTTCCCAGCAGCAATGAAGAACCCTAAGGTTTTTTAAATTTAAACGTCTTGCTTTTGAAGCTATTTTTCGTACCCTACTAATTTTTTTTTCAATGGCCAAAAAGCAAGCTTGGGGATTTTTAATTGCATAATCAATAATAAAAGACCCTTCTCCAGCCCCTAAATCTAATATCAACGAGCCGTTGACAGCAAAGATGCTGGATAGGTCCATTGGACCCTCAGCATGGGGCGTAGAAAGAATCCAATAATCTAATGGAGGGATGTACTCCATTTTCTCCAGACTGTCGCAACCCCCCTCTCCCATCCTTTTCCTTCTTTTCTTAAGAAATTAACCCTACAAAAGAAAAATGATAAAAGTTAAAAAACATGCAGATTCATCCTAAAGATGAAATAATCAAATGTGCTTGCAATCGTTTTCATCTTTAAAATGATACCCTTCGTCGATCCTTTTTACATTGACCATATGTTTTTTATGATAGGCTTCGAAAAGATCTTCTGGACTCATTCCTAACAGTTGAGCTGTGGAAACAAGAAAGTGCAACAGATCGATGACCTCTACACGGGCATTCTGTAGGTCAAATTTTTGATACTTCGCCCACCATTTCCATGGAATACTGTCAACCAATTCGGCCAGCTCTTGCCCAATCGCACGAGTATAATTCAAAAGCCACTGTATTCGAGTCTCCTGATCCATAGTGGTAGGATCAACTCCTATTTTAAGATTCAGTTTTTTTTGCAGTTCAAATATTTGGTCTAATTTATCTTGACTTTGCATTTTTATTATTGTGGCAAAGAGGGCAAGAGGGGATCAATCAAAAAAATATTTTCTTTCCTCTTGATTCGGCAAACGGCAATTTTTCTCTTTTCCAAACAGCTTGTACCGATTTTTGGCGATTAGTCTATATAATTGATTTAAAAATGAAGTAGGAAAAAAAGAAAGAAGAAGTCCTAGCAAATAAAATCCAGAAAGACCTTTCAAAATTTCCACAACAGCTTGGGATTCAATAAAAAATTCCCATTTATGCCTCTTATCGTTATAACGACATAGCACTATAGAATCGGCCATTTTCGCCTCTGGACTCATCAGCCATTGGAATTGTTCAAACAATTTTCCTTGTCTTGGGGCAAACAAAAAAGAATGTTTTTTATCTTTTCTTAGAACAAAGGATACAAAAGAATTGCATAAAACACATATTCCATCAAAAAAGATAATTTGTTTGTCTTTTTTTTCAGAGACAAAAGCATTAAAATCCACAATCTATAATATCCTAGTGAAGATTCAAAGGAAAGGGGGGAGGCGAAATGGCCTGAACTATAATAAACTAGCAAAGCAAGAAAATTATCGAAACAAAGAACTTCCATTTTCTTTTTTTTAATTGCAATTATTTCCATGACCATATTCAGTGTTGTTCTTCCGGTCTATAACGAAGAAAAAATCATTCAAGAAGTCTCTCGATCTATCTGCCTATTTTCTATGCAAAATCCTCGTTACGAATTTATTTTTGTTAACGATGGCTCTACAGACAACACTGGGAATTTGCTGAAAGCCGTTTTAAAAGAAAAAGAATTTGCCTCTGCTCATGTGCAACTTATCGATTATAAGACCAACAAAGGCAAAGGCTATGCTATAAAAGAAGGCTTCCGGCACACCCGTGGAGACAATTTCTGTTTTCTTGATGGGGATTTAGCTTATCCTTTAGATTATCTACCTTTGTTTGAAAAAAAACTACAAAATTGTGATATTGTCATTGGCAGTAGAGTATCGGAAGCAAAGGGATTTTGCTTGGAACGGAGTTTAAGAAGAAAATTTCTTGGCTACTGTTTTAATAAACTGGTTGGTTTCATACTTGACTTGCCTTATTCAGATACACAAGCCGGACTGAAAGCTTTTCGAAGAACTGTAGCTGAAAAGCTATTTAAATTGCAAAGAATTGAAGGCTTTTCTTTTGATGTGGAACTGATTTTTCTTGCAAGAAAATTGGGTTATAAAGTCGAAGAAATTCCTGTGAAGGTTTCTGCCACACACTCTTATAAACATTCTAAAATCAAACTTTTTGGTGACTCCCTTCGGATGTTAAAGGAGTTGTTGCAAATCAAATATTTTGCAAACAAAGGGGAATATGATCGGCAAAATCTATTTGAACTTTGATCTCGAAGAATTTGATATTCCTTGCGAGTACGGACATTACTTAAAAGAGGAAGAACAGATTCAGGTATCCAATGAAGGCGCAGAGGCTCTCTTGGAGTTACTCCAAAAAAAAGGGCTAAAAGTCACTTTTTTTACAACGGCTTCTTTTGCTTTAAAAAAAACCGAACTTATTAAAACTATTCTAGCGTTCGGACACGAAATCGCATCGCATGGATTGAGCCACAATCCTGTCGGAAAAGATGAAGAACTTCTCCTTTCAAAGAAAATTCTAGAAGATATTTGCTCGGTTCAAATTCTTGGGTACCGAAGTCCTAGATTCAGAGCTGTAAACTACCAATCACTTATTTGTTCTGGGTATAAGTACAACTCATCGATCAATCCTACCTGGTTACCTGGTAGATACAATTATTTATCATTACCAAGAAAAATTTTTTGCGAGCAGGGTCTTGTTCAAATCCCAATTTCAACTACTCCCTTGTTTCGTATTCCTCTTTGTTGGCTGACCTTTAAAAATATCCCTTTATCCTTATTCAAAACCTTTCCCCTATGGACATTACAGGAAAAAGGCTATCTCAATATTTTTTTTCACCCATGGGAATTTGCCAATATCCAGAAATATGCCATTCCTAGAATAACAAAGGCGATCGATGGCCTGGTGCTTTTACAAAGACTCGAGGCATACATTTCTTGGCTGCAATCTTTAGAGCTAAGGTTTTGTACCCTCAATGAGGTTATTCAGAAAGAAAGGCCAGTGGAACAGTTATGAAAAGTTCTTATTTGGCCTTAGCCAGCATTGTCCTTTGGTCAGTTTTACTTCTTTCCCTCAGCCTTCTTATCTTCCATAATCCAACAAGTCGAACCGTTACTCTGGCTTACGTTCAAGCCTCTATAAGGTTTTTACAAAAACTCCCTCTTTACGAATCTAGTGGCATTCATGGGTTTCTTTATTTTCCTCATTTTGCCATTTTTTTTACTCCCTTTGCCCTGCTGCCTCCAATTCCAAGAGAAATATTATGGAGAATATTCTCCCTTGTGATATTTGTTGGGGCACTCCGAAAACTCACGTCCTCTTTTTTCCCGCTCCACCAGGATAAGGTTTTTTTCTATTTTTCCTTACTTATCATGTTCAGTGCCCTAGCATCGATCCGAAATGGACAAACTAATCTAGCTCTTAGCGGCTCCTTAGTGCTTTCATTTTTGGCCTGTGGGGAAAAAAATTGGCTAAAAGCAGCTTTTTTTTTCTTCCTAAGCTTGATCCTCAAACCCATCGCGCTGTTTCCTTTTGTTTATGCGACCATTTTTTATCCCTCTTTCAAAAAAACGGCTTTTTGGCTTGTCCTGCTCTTTGTTCTCTTCCCCTTTTTCTTTTGTTTAGATCATCCACTCTACATGGCCGAACAGTACCTGCTTTTCACGAAGCGGATGACAACGGTTTCCCAACCAAACGAAGCAAACTTTGCAGATATTCAAGGACTCTTTCGGGTAGTACATGTGGAACTTCCTTTTGTCCTTTCTCTTCTGATTCGCAGTTTAGCAGCCATAGGAGTAATTCTTTTAGCTTTTAGGCTTAAAAGATGGAGTAAAAGTCCATTGTTTTTTTCTATGCTTCTCTATTCTTTTTCTACCGCCTACTTACTCCTCTGCAATCCTCGCACAGAACTGAATTCCTATGTCTTTCTTGGGCTCTCACTGGGTTTCTTCTCCCTCTACTTTTTATTTGTTGAAAAGCAAAAAACAATTGGACTCTTCTTGCTAGCTTTGCAACCTTTCCTAGGAATAGAAGCTTTTGGGAAAAGATGGGTAGAGATTGGACTCTGGCTTAAACCATTGATCTGTCTTTTATCTCAGATCCCTTTAACCTGGCAACTCTTTAAAGAACAAACAAAACCTACTATCGAATCAAATCCGAATAGCCAATCCCCTCTCCTTTAAGTATTTTTTCAACTCGGCTATCTGGATTTCACCACGATGGAATACGCCGGCAGCTAAGACAGCATCTGCTTGGCCAATTTCTAGAGCTAGTGCAAAATCCTCCATTTTCCCCGCTCCGCCGCTGGCTACTACTGGAACCGAGACTCTATGTGATAAGCTCCTAATCAAATCTATATCGTAGCCCTCCTTCATTCCATCTGCATCAATGCTATTAATAACTATTTCTCCAGCCCCCAGTTCCACCCCTTTCATAGCCCATGAGACAACTTCCCATGGCGTTTCTTTTCTACCGCCATGACTGAACACTTTCCATACATTAGTTTGTTTCCGTTTGGCATCGATAGATAAGACAATACATTGAGAACCAAATTTCTTTGCTCCATCTTCAATGAGTGACGGATTCTCCAAGGCGGCGGTATTCAAACTAACCTTGTCGGCTCCCGAAAGTAAAACTTGCCTTATATCTTCCAGGGTTCGAATCCCACCACCAGCAGTGATGGGGATAAAGCAGCGACGCGCCACCGATTCTAGAACATTCAGTAAAACCCCTCGGCCCTCATGACTAGCCGTTATATCATAAAAGACGATCTCATCAGCCCCCTCTTCGTTATATTTCAAAGCTAAAAGAGTCGGGTCTCCTACATCGGTCAGTTCGCCCAATTCGGCTCTTCCAAATTTCTTCCCACGCGTGACTCTCCCCGCATGAACATCCAGACAGGGAATAATTCTTTTCGCAAGCATACAGGAAAAATAATGTTGAAAACAAAGCCTTTTGTCTATCTATTCCTAGCGCAAAGTAGAGTTTTTCTTTCGAAGCAAGTTTTGCCTTATGGCTTCGTAAAGGATGATTGAGACGCAATTAGCTAAATTGAGGCTGCGCACTGAAGAATTGAGAATGGGGATTGAAAAAATGGACTGAGGATTCAAAGAAAGAATCCTTTGGGAAAGGCCCTTTGTTTCTCGTCCGAAGACAAAAATGTCATGAGGTTGAAAAGAAGCAGTAAAATAAGGAGGATAAGTACCTGTTTCAAAAAAAAACAATCTCCGTTCCCTTTGTTTTTCTAAAAAGAAATCCCAGCCCTTCCATAAAGATATTTTAACCGCTCTCCAATAATCTAATCCTGCTCTTTTCATAGCTGCATCGTCCAACGAAAAACCGAGCGGCTCGATAAGATGCAGTTCAGAATTTGTGGCAGCACATATTCTTGCAATGTTGCCCGTATTTTGAGGAATTTGAGGAGCAACAAGAACTATTCCAAAACCAAATCCATTACATTCCATACTAAAATAAAAAGCGATTCCCCGCACCCAGCAAATGGTGCGGGGAATACAAACTCATTATATTTTTTTCTTTATTCCTTTAAAGAAAAGTTCATTGAAAGCAACTACAATAAGGGCTAAAAAAAGTGCATATATTCCCATCCAAAGATTCATTGGAATATGCCCCGGAGTGGATAGCCTAGCAACAATATACCCAATCCACAGGGTACCCCAAAATGGGAGAAGGCTTTGGCTTGAAGTGGGCTCATCAGATTCTTTTGTCCTCATAAGCAAAAGCAGAGCGAGGACAATCAAGCTGAGATCAGCTATTAACAAAAAGAAGTTCCTTTCCATAATTCTTTGGAATATGAAAAGATGATCCACCCCGGCTCTAGCTGTCATTTCATAAAAATAAGCCAAAAGCGCAGGTACCGCTATCCAGCAATACACTAAAGCAAAAAGACGGAGTAGAGGAACAATATCAATCCCTCCTTTTTTTAAAGTATGTTCCATATTCTGAACTGTTGAAGGTTCAGTCATGTAATCCTCCTTTCATTTATAATTTTAATAGTTTGAATATTGATCTTATCTTATAATATGTCAAATAAAAATAATATTAGATATTCTTATATGCTAAAAATAGTATAAATATTTTAAATCTAATAATAGATTAAGCAATTATTTTAATCATTTATCTCCTTGTCTGGAGGATAATCGACTTTCATAAGATACAAGCCCCACGGAGGGGCAGAGGCAGGAGAAAGCTTCCTATTTTTGCTTTCAAAAATAATTTTTAGCTTTTCAAGATCCAATCGACCTAATCCTATCTTGACTAGTGCTCCTACAATATTTCTGACCATTCTATAAAGGAACCCATCGGCTTTGATCGTAAAAAGGTGCAATGGCCCTTGGACAGTAAAACCACAGTCGAAAACAGTCCTTATTGTGTCTTTCAAGACAAAACCAGGGGAGCTAACAAAAGAAGCAAAATCTTTTTTGCCTACAAAAAGCGTTGCCGCTTCATTCATACCTCTTAAGTCCAGCTGCCTTGGAATATGCCAGGCTCGCCAGAGATAAAAAGGATCCATCACGGGATCATTCCATATCCTATATTGATAGGTTTTGGAAATAGCATGAAACCGGGCATGAAACTCTTTAGAGACAAGTCTAACATCTAAAACCCTAATTGTATCAGGTAAGTAATAATTCAATGCTCGTTGTAATACCTCAGCTTCAAGTTTTCTGGGAGCGATAAAAGAAGCGACCTGTCCCTTGGCATGAACGCCAGCATCCGTCCTGCTAGCTCCCTCAACATGAATGTCTGTTTGCCATATTTTAGCTACAGCTTCTTCAAGAAAACGCTGGACTGTAGGTAATTGGCCTTGCTTTTGCCAGCCATGAAAGCCAGTCCCACAATAAGAAAGAATGATCTTATAACCGACTAAAGGAAGATTCAATGTGGCCGACCCAAGAGATAAGAAAATCCGATCATTCCACCCAACTCATTAACCCCAATATTTCTGCTTGCCATGTCCGCATTAGACATATGATGGAAAAGAAGTTCAAAATTAAAAGACCAATGCGTATCAAGCATGTATCTGCAACCGGCACCCAATTGTGGGGTAAATTCTATTACCTGTCCAACCATTGATTGAGTTTTGACCGTATAGGCATCGTTATAAACGAATCCTAAACCTCCTTCAATAAAAGGGATAAAGCGACTATCAGGCTGTACAAAATTGTACCTAACCATAATTTGAGGGCCAATCACAGTACTGCCAAAGCCTTTTTCTATGGCGCTTGCATAAAGGCCGATCAGCAATTCGAGATTCCCACGCAAAATTCCTCCTTTGTCCGGAGTAGTCAACATCCAACCCCAATAGGTTAAGGTGGGGATTTCATTAAAAGTATATCTCCCATTACCAGAACCCGTAGAAAAAAGGCCTCCAGCCATAAACATGATTTCGTTAGCCCCTTCTTTGAAAAGAGCCACTTCTGGAATTTCTTCTGTCTTCAAAGAGACATTTTCTACTTTCTGCCCACTTTCTTCTGAATAGTTAGATCCCCCTGGATTAGCCTTCAAAAGCGTAGGCAATAAAATAGCCAAGCCTAGGAGAAAAGAACATAGAAAGCGCATCTGTTTTCTCTTATCAAAATGTTAAACAACACTTCTAACTTTTTTTTCTTTTAAAAGCAACCCATCCAAGTAGGATTGTAGTACAACTGCCGCCGCACAACTGTCAATCCTTCTTTTCTTTTCTTTTCCGTGGCAGCCTTTTTCAGTCAATAGCCTATCTGCAAGCTTCGTGCTCAGTCTCTCGTCTTGAAATTCCACTGGGATTTGAATCCACTGTCTTAGTTTAAAAACAAACTGTTTGACCTTTTCTGCCGCAATCCCATAGGAACCATCCATGTTTCTTGGTAACCCTACAATAATAAGGCTTACTTCAAACTGCCTTATCGTTTCTTTAAGCTTTCCTATAAACTTCCCAAATGGTTCAGCCTGCAATGGATCCAGCGGAACAGCAATGGACAATGTCTCATCACTGATGGCTAATCCAATATGCTTCGTGCCATAATCTAAGGACAAAATAGACATCGTTTCTACTTTTTCCTTTCACAGGGATTAATTATCTTTTTGCTCTTGATGAATACTTTTTGCAAGCGAAAAAGCAAATTCCTTAAATCTTTCTAGGGTGCTTTTGCCTTCCACGATCCGGGCTAATTCATCCACTAAGGCGCTCCCCACAACCACTCCATCGGCATAGGATGCTACGGTTTTTGCCTGATGTGGAGTCGATACTCCAAAACCAACACAAAGTGGCACCTTGCTTATAGTTTCCATGGATTTTACCAATTCATAAGCTTCCTTAGAAAGTTCTTTCTGTAAGCCAGTGATGCCGTTACGCGAAACGCAATAAAGAAATCCCCTGGTTCTTTCCGCTATCCTCTTTTTTCTAATCGTGGAGGTTGCAGGAGTAACAAGCAATATTCGATCTAATTTTTCTTCCAAAAAATTAATTCCCTCAAGAGATTCTTCTGGCGGTAGATCCACGATTAATACCCCATCTGCACCATAATCATAGGCTTGAGTGGCAAACCGTTCTATGCCATAACGAAAAATGGGGTTTAAATAGGAAAAAAGAACAATTGGAATATTGGATTTCTTTCGGATCCTATTCAAAAGAGAAAATACCCGATCGATATGCATTCCCTCCTTTAGAGCGCGAAAAGCCGACTGTTGGATTATTGGGCCATCCGCTAATGGATCTGAAAAGGGGATACCTAGTTCTAAGATATCTGCCCCTGCTTCCTCAAGAATTTCCACTACATGAAGGAATACATCAGGAGTTGGGTCTCCAGCCATTACAAATGGAATGAAAGCTTTGGTGCCACGCTGCTGTAATTCTAAAAAAGTTTTTTCAATTCTGCCTATCATATTGGATCTTCCTTATAGGTAAAACTTATCAGTAATCTAGCTTAAAAAAAGACAAACATATATAGTGGCTTTTACTATCTATCCAGTCAAAAAATCCTCTTCAAAAACTAAGACGTTGGCATCCAAACAGTCGCTGCTTTTCTCTTTCCTTCTAAGCAATTCTCCTAGAAATTCTTGCGTGATCCTTCCCTCCTCCACGTTGAACGTTAACTATTTGGCTCCTTTGGAACTTAAAAGCTTTACTTTTGGCTTGATAAGCCCGTTGCATCCTAAATAAGAAAGTAATGATAAGTGGCAGCAGGGCTAAAAAATACCTTCCAAAGAGTGGATAGCCGTTTTGTGAGTATACTCTTTGTTAGCTGCTTAGAATTTTTCTCATCCGCTCATGCCCTTCCCTAAAAACAAATAACCGATTTTTTATTAGCTATAAAAAATTACAAATCCCTACGGCTTTTTCTTGCTCTGAGTCAGACCTATTTCGCCAACCGCAATGCAACTTTCAGTCAACCTCAATGTTGAGGCAAATGGACTTTTTTAATGAATATTTTTTATTCATCAAATTATATAAAGAAAAAAAACAAATGTGTATCTTGCCACTTTTCAAAAGATACCTAGAATTAACACAACATGCATTTTGCAAAATTTTTAGACAATAAATCGATTCCACCACTTTGGATCGAACAGATGGAGCGGTCAAGCTGTGGGGTAGGTTTTGTAGCGGATATCCATGGAAATTCGACTTACCATATCTTAGATACCGCCCTTCAATGCGTCTGTGCCCTTTCTCACAGAGGTGCTATTGATGCTGATATGAAAACAGGCGATGGGGCTGGAGTCATGACCAAGATTCCCTATGATCTCCTGCGTCCAGAAATAGAGAAATCAGGGCACCATCTTTTTAAAAACGAAGATTTGGCTGTCGGATTTTGTTTTCTTCCCGCTAAAGATCTGTATGCGCAAGTCCATTGTAAAAAAATTATAGAGGAGACTGTCCTTGAACATGGCTTATATATTTTGGGATGGCGTCTTGTTCCCATCCATATGGATGCTCTTGGTGACAAAGCTCAAAGAACCTGTCCTCACATCGAACAGATTCTCTTGGCAAAACCTCTAGATCGCTCTCTAAACTCGTTGGCTTTTGAACAGCTCCTTTTTCTATGTCGGAAGAAAATTGAAAATAAAATTGCTAAACAAAATATTAAAGATTTTTATATTCCTTCCTTTTCTTCTAAAACAATCGTATACAAAGGGCTTTTTGTCTCTCCTCAACTCCAAAAATTCTACGCGGATCTCCACGATCCTCTTTTCAAAACTCCTTTCGCTATTTACCATCAAAGGTATAGCACGAACACTTTCCCCTCGTGGTTTCTCTCACAGCCGTTTCGAATGCTTGCCCACAATGGGGAAATCAATACGATTCAGGGGAATCGATTATGGACCAAGGCAAGAGAAAAAGCGCTTGAAATGTGTGAACCTTGGGGGAATGAGATTGAAAACCTGCTTCCAATCATACCACCTGGAACAAGTGATTCAGCAAGTCTTGATCATGTTTTTGAGTTCCTCACTCTTTCCGGAAGGGATACGTTAGAAGCTATCCTCATGCTTGTTCCTGCTGCATGGCAGGCTGAAAAGCACATTCCTGAAGAGCTAAAAAATTTTTATCTCTATCATGAACTCTTTTCAGAGCCTTGGGATGGTCCTGCAGCGCTAGTATTTAGCGATGGAAAAATTGTCGGTGCTTGTCTGGATCGCAACGGGCTGCGTCCCTCCCGGTTTAGGATTACTTCCGATGGTTTGTTTATTCTTGGATCTGAAGCAGGGATCGGAAAGATCGATGAGAAAACTGTCCTTGAAAAAGGAAGACTTGGTCCAGGAGAAATCATTGCCATTGATCTCGAAGCTAAAAAAGTTCTTAGGGATAAAGAAATTAAAGAACAGGTTAGCTCTAAATACCCTTACAGTTTGTTCTTAAAAAACTCTCAACGCAAAATAGGAAAAAGAATTTTCTTTGCAGATCCTCTCCAGAATGACCCCGAAGAACTTAACAAAAAGCTTTTGTGTTTTGGATATGACGAAGAGGAAATACAATATGTTCTAAAACCGATGGCTCAAAAAGCTGAAGAAGCGGTTGGCTCCATGGGAGATGATGCTCCAATTGCAATTCTTTCGGACAAACCGAAAATTCTTTATTGGTATTTTAGACAACTGTTCGCCCAAGTAACCAATCCACCAATTGATCCCATACGGGAAAAACTCGTGATGTCTTTAGAAAATTGGTGTGGCCGACTGCCGCAATGGCTTTTTACAGGTCCAATAGACCACGAAGTCATTCGTCTAAGCTCGCCTTTTCTTTTCAATGAAGAGCTTGAAGATTTAAGATCTAGGCCAGAGTCATCCTTGCAAGCAAGGACTATCCAATGTCTTTTCCCTATCAATGGTTCAGAAGAAGCCTTTCTATCTAGGCTCTGGGAAATTAAAATGGAGGCTGAAGAAGCCGCTGACGAAGGCATAGCCATTCTCATTTTGTCAGACAAAGGACCATCCAAAGAGCTTGCTCCTCTCCCTATGCTGCTTGTGGTGGGGGCCGTTCATCATCACCTGATTAGGGTTGGGAAGCGGACCAAACTCTCTATAATATGCGAAACGGGGGAATGCCGCGATGTTCACCATTTTGCTTGTCTTATCGGCTATGGGGCAACAGCCGTAAATCCATACCTGTGTCTGGAGCTTTTTTCTAGTCTTCACCAAAACGGTGCATTTGGCAATTTGACAAGAGAGGAAATAGCTAAAAACTACAAATCGGCGATTGAAAAAGGGCTGCTAAAAATTATGTCAAAAATGGGGATTTCAACGATCGCCAGTTATCACGGCAGCCAACTTTTTGAAGCTCTTGGAATTGGAGAAGAAGTCATCAATGATTGTTTTGAAAATACTCCTTCTCGCATCGGTGGTCTGACGTACAGGCAAATAGCCAAAGAAGCTATCCAAAGGCATGAGCTGGGATTCAGGGACCAAGCTCCAAAACTGATGGATTTGGGGTATTACCGTTATAAAAGAGAAGGAGAAAAACATGCTTTGATTCCTCAAGCTATTCATCCCCTTCATGTTTATGTTGGATTAAAAGGCAAAGAAAAAGCAGGACAAATAGAAGAGTATAGAAAATTTTCCAACATCATCCTGTCAAACGGTCCTATTTCAATAAGAGACTGTTTAACCTTTCGGCAACAAACCCCCATTCCATTGGAAGAGGTGGAACAAATTGAAGAAATCAGGAAAAGATTCACCACGGCTGCCATGTCTTATGGTGCCTTATCACCTGAAGCTCATGAAACTCTATCCATTGCTATGAATAGGATTGGAGGCAAATCCAATACAGGAGAGGGAGGCGAGGATCCGGACAGGTATAGTCCTTTGCCTAATGGGGACTCGAAAAACAGCCTGATTAAACAAGTTGCCTCCGGAAGATTTGGAGTGACAGCTGAATACTTATCAAATGCGGCTGAAATAGAAATCAAAATGGCTCAGGGATCAAAACCTGGGGAAGGAGGTCAAATTCCTGGTTTCAAAATCGATGAAGTAATTGCCAGACTCAGAAGGAGCACTCCTGGAGTTCCTCTTATCTCCCCTCCCCCTCATCATGATATTTATAGCATCGAAGACCTCTCTCAGTTAATTTATGACTTAAAACAAGCAAATCCACGGGCAAAAATTTGTGTCAAGCTTGTCTCCGAAGCTGGTGTTGGAACAATT
Source organism: Methylacidiphilum kamchatkense Kam1 (assembly GCF_007475525.1). Taxonomy (NCBI): domain Bacteria; kingdom Pseudomonadati; phylum Verrucomicrobiota; class Methylacidiphilae; order Methylacidiphilales; family Methylacidiphilaceae; genus Methylacidiphilum (ex Ratnadevi et al. 2023); species Methylacidiphilum kamchatkense. The sequence goes on from NZ_CP037899.1 coordinate 2,099,571, forward strand.
GCTGCTGGGGTTGCCAAAGCCCATGCTGACATCATTCTGATCAGTGGCAATGAAGGGGGAACGGGAGCCTCCCCGATTTCTTCTATAAAATATGCAGGAACCCCTTGGGAATTAGGGGTAGCCGAAACCCAGCAAGTTCTCATGCTCAACGGACTGAGGAGTAGAGTTACCTTGAGAACAGATGGAGGCTTAAGAACGGGAAGAGACATTGTCATTGCAGCGATCCTGGGTGCCGAAGAATTTAACTTTGGAACCATGGCCCTTATTGCAATGGGTTGTGTTTATGTCCGTCATTGTCATCTAAATACTTGTCCCACGGGCATTGCTACTCAAGACCCAAAACTAAGAGCACGCTTTAAGGGAACTCCTGAAGGCGTTATTGCCTATCTCAATGCCGTTGCTCAAGAAGTCAGAGAAATATTAGCCAGTCTTGGAGCTCGGTCCTTAAACGAAGTAATAGGAAAAACAGAGCTTCTTGAACAAAAATCATTTCCTAATCACCCCAAATCCCAACTTTTGGATCTTCGTTCGTTACTCTGGAAACCCGAGGGAATGGAAACAGAACCTCGGTATCATACGTGGGAAAGAAATGATCCCCAAGGCGATCGGCCGCTGGATGAACTGCTTCTTCAACAAGCTAAATCCGCAATACGGACCAGAAAATCCGTTCTTATAACCCATAAGGTTAAAAATGTTAATAGAAGCATTGGCACCCAGCTCTCTGGGACTATCGCTTATCTTTACGGTGACACTGGTCTTCCTGAAGGCACTATCCAACTTAATCTATCAGGATGTGCTGGACAAAGTCTTGGCGCCTTCCTGGTCAATGGAGTTAACATTCGCCTTGAAGGAGAAGCCAATGACTACGTTGGGAAAGGCATGAGTGGCGGTGAAATTGTTCTTAAAGCCCCAGATTACGCTTTGTTCAAGCCTGAAGAAAACGTAATCTGTGGTAATACGGTGTTATACGGGGCAACGGGCGGTAGATTTTATGGTTGCGGAAAAGCTGGAGAAAGATTCGCCGTTAGGAACAGTGGAGCAACTGCAGTCATAGAAGGCATAGGGGATCATGGATGTGAATATATGACTAGAGGGAAAGTTGTCGTGCTTGGAAAGACTGGTAAAAATTTTGCAGCAGGAATGTCTGGTGGCATTGCTTATGTATACGACGAAGATGGCAGTTTCCCGGACAATTGTAACCTGCAGATGGTTAGACTGGAAAGATTTTCAGACGAGGATGAAGCTAAAGACCTGCAACAGTTAATTTATTTTCATTTTGAAAAAACTGGCAGTACCAAGGCCAAACACATTCTTGAGAACTGGAAAAAAGCAAAAGCTTTATTTTGGAAAGTCGTCCCCTTGGAGTCACCTCATACGGGAAAACCAAAGACTGTGGAAAAACCTCAAAGGAGCATTTTACAGGAATCAAAAATTTGAGAACTTCGAGGGCATAACATCGTATTGCCTCTGCTGAAATCACCCTAAGTGCTCAGAGATTGTGAGAAAGCGGTGTCATTTTTTCCCGTTTTATCTTTTCTAATCAGCGCAAAAGGCTTAAGCCTGGTTTACTGGTCCGCTAATCAAAAAAGCTAAGAAATATGTTCCTTTTAGGCTAGATTATTGACTTTGCAAAGGTGGAACAGGTTGATTCTTTGTTGAATCTTTTTTCTCTTCTTGGGATGGTGTAGGATTGATATCCTTAAGAGGTGGTGGCCTATATCCCTTTGGAGGAATGATTAATTCTTGACCTGGTTTTAGGCGATCATCTTTTAATTCGTTGATAGCCATCAGTGCTTCAACTGTGACCTTATACTTTCTCGAAATCTTCCAAAGACTATCTCCTTTTTTTACAACATACTTCACTTCGGTAGGTTTTTTCGTAGAACTGTCAACAGATTTTGTTTTAGAATCAGAGGGCTCCGTAGCTTGCGCAACCGAAAGAAACAAAACAAAGACAATGAAAAAAAGTGGCATGCTTTTATCATATCTTAGCGCCTTTTTTTTCAAAGTAGAAAATATGTTTTTTTTACAATTTCCTTAAAAATTTAATAGATACTACCAAGGTTTAAAACTCTGCAATCAAATTAGCAATTTGAAATATCTCCAGGATAGAATCCATCGGAGATTTAATTTTCTGAAAACACACTTTAAGTCTTTAACCCAAAGACTGATCTAGACTATTAGATTATCCGATTGGCATATTAGATGAGCTGTTAGATTTGAGTCGATACTACAGTTTCAAATGTTCAAAAGTCCTATTGAACGGGTTTGAAGGAGAGGACACATTTGCTATCCAGCGGTAGTTCCTTAAGTTTCATTAATCTTGCTTTTGCTAGACTAATATTAGATTTGCTATCTTGCCGTATGATGCTTGTCTGGGCTCAGGGTCAAGATTTTCTCAGACTTCCTCATTCCCTCATCTATGCTTGCGTACCAAAACACTTGAGAATTCCCATATAAGAGTGGATGATACGTTCACAGTTGGGTTCTGGGATTCTAGTTCCATACGCAATCCATTCAAACCCCAATTCCTCAAGAGGAAGTATAAGTGTTTTCACTACTCAGTCCATAGCCCTTACATAGCTCATATATTGAAAACTAATACCCAAGAGCGATCACACCCTTGTTCTATCTTTTATCACGAAGAGATTTGCCATTTGCTAGATTTAAAAAATTAGTTAGAAGTATTCCAAAGAAAGAATAATATCATATTTGCTCCAATAATATGGGCTTTGGGATGGATGGATATTCTTATTGGTATTATTGGAAAAGGAAATTAGCTCTTTACAAAAAAGATCTCAGTTCTTATACCAGAGAATCTTCTTGTTTTTTAAGATCTAAAATTTGCCAAATTATCCTTTGGACCTTTTATAAAAAGATTTTTAAAGGAGAATGGAGTCTTTATCTTGATAACGGATCGAAATTTATTTACCGCTCTGAACAAGGTTTTATCCCCCTATCCTTTTCTTTTTCTGGAATTACTGATTATAGAGAGATGAAGTTCCTAAGTCGGTTTTTGAGAGAAGGAGATTATGTTTTCGATTGTGGAGCCAATCAAGGTCTTTATAGCATCTACATGGCAAAACTTGTTGGGGAAAAAGGGAAGGTTGTTGCCATTGAACCTTGCGAAAAATTTATTCAATCTCTTAATAAAAATAAAAATGAAAATAAATTTTATTGCATTGAAGTCCATCCAGTTGCTGTTGCTAACAAGGAAGGAAAAACATTCTTTCTTGAAAACGGTCCCTACAGTCGCCTAGATCCAAAAAATACAAAACCTTACCGAAAGGCAGTCGAAGTAAGATGCCTTGAAGATCTTCTTGACGACAGAATTCATTATGTATTTGGGAAAATTGACGTCGAAGGAGCTGAACTTTTTGTCCTTCAGGGACTGAAAAAAATGCTTAAAAATGCAAATCCTCCTGCTATTCAAATAGAAATAACAAACTTGACCAAAGACTATGGATATTCAGCCCACGATCTTAAAGAGTTTCTTTTAGCCTTCGGCTATCATATTTATCTTTACACTCCATGGTCTAACACTCTCATATGTAAAAAAGAACCCTGGAAGCATTGTTTAAACTCTTTAGCCATCCATCAAAGGGAAATAGAGTTTGTCCAAAACCGACTAAAAGATAAAAAGCACAGTGAATGAGGTTCGTTAAGATGCTTTAATATACTATTTCAATGGGTATGGGAATAGCTAAGGAAGCTTTCGAGGCTAGGACCAAAATCCAGTGCCCTTGAAACGTTTGATGCCATTCCAAACTTTCTTTGCTGTTTGTGTGACAACAGATGGAGATTATCCTTTTACTTTTTCTGTAACTGCCTACTCCTCTTACCCAGCTTCTATTTTTCTATTATGCATAATGACTTCGAAACACTTATGCAGCTTATCTAAGGCAGATCCTTATGGATTTTTGCTTGAAAAAAGTTGCATCGTCTTTACAACCCCAAGAACCTTGTTTAATTCATGGGTTCTTAAAAGATCCGTTTTGCCTAAAATGGCGAGCACGGCGAAAAAAGCTTCCGCAGTCCTTACTTCATCTTGAAAACACTCAAAGGCATGAGGCAAGGCATGGCAAATTGGCCAACCAAACTTTCGAAGTCGAAAAGTATGAAGAAATATTTCCATTTGCCTTTGGATTCGGGTTGGACCATCGAGGAGATTGGGATAATAAAATCCAAGACCTGGATCTAGCCATATCTTTCTTACTCCACACGACAAAGCTTCTTCAACCCGTTTTTCAAAATAAGGGAAAAGTAAACTTAGTGGATCATTGGGAAGCTCAATCGGTTGGACTTCGCGAACATTATCACCTCGAACAAAGTTAATAATCACTCCCCCGTCATAGTCAGCCACAACTTTAAAAAATTCTTTTAAATTATCCCCCTTTGTAAGATTTAAAATAGCAGCTCCTGCCTTAAAACAGCCTTTGGCTACATTAAGATGATAGGTTTCCACAGAAATGAGTGTGCTTGTAGTCGATACCTCTTTAATAATAGGAAGGAGCAGTTCAAGTTGTTGGATATCATCAATCCTTTGAGCATACGACAAAGAAGACTCAGCACCAATATCGACTATATCCGCTCCAGAGGCTTGGAGAATGTTCACCTTTCGTATTGCCGCACTTGTATCTAAAGCCACACTTTCGCGGTACCAAGATTCTGAGGACAGATTAATGACTCCCATAAGATTTGGCTTATGAGGATCAGGAAAATATCTTCCGCGAAGCTCAAAACGACGAACTTCTTTAGAATACTCGTTGGAATGCAATAAATATAATTCAGAGAGATAAGATAACGTCAGCATGAGATTTTCACTGAAGCCGTGTTAATCCCTATCCTATAGTTCCTTTCGTGCTTGGGATACGCTCAACACATGCTGGCTCTAAACAAACAGCCATCTTTAAAGCTCTTGCCAAGGCCTTAAAGGTGCCTTCAATCAAATGATGCGTCTCTTTACTTTCCAATATATGGATATGAAGGCAAAGTCTAGCATGTGTGACAAAGGCCCTTAAAAATTCTTCCAAAAGTTGTGCTTGGAAATTACCAGCAGAGAGAAAAACTAGGGGTAAATGGTCAGGGGATCGAAAACAAAGATAAGGCCTTCCGCTGATATCAATCGCTGAGTGGACTAGAGTTTCATCCATAGGTAAAAGACAATATCCATAACGAGCAATTCCTTTTTTATCGCCCAAAGATTTATTAAGAGCCTCGCCAAGAACAATGCCACAATCTTCTACTGTATGATGAAAATCAACTCCAAGATCCCCTTTACATTCAAGGATTAAATCGAAGGAAGCATGATAGGCAAAGAGTTCAAGCATGTGATCAAAAAACCCAATACCCGTCTTTATTTCGCTTGTCCCTTTCCCATCTAGGGTCATTTTTATGGAAATGTCCGTTTCCTTTGTTTTCCTTTGAATTAATGCAGTTCTTGAAGCAATCATTACGAGTTAATTAACCTATTGGAAAGCTATTTATAGAAATTTAAGGCCTTTTTGGCTCTACTTTGAGAAACATTTCTTGGTCCATAATGTTGAGATTTTCTAGAAAATTATCTTGGAGTACATCAATGGCTTCTTTCTATCTGAAGCCTAAGGCCATTTCCACTCCCTGAAACCTTTGCTATCATACTCTAGCAAAGTAGTCAAGCGTTCATATTGAATAGTAGGAGGCAAGAAGAAAACTCTCCTTTTTCACTAAGGCTCCAATATAAATAGCTAGGAAAAAAAGAAAAACTTTTGTATTTCTTATTTTTTAATTGTGTTTTACAAACCTGTGGCTATGGGAAAGAAAAGCTTCTATAATGTCCTCTTATTTCTTTTTTTGTTTTATAATATTTCTATGAGTGGAGGGAGTTATCCCAATATCACAGCTCTACATGGAGAAGCTCTTCCCCCATCCTTTGATGACTTGTATTTAAAAAGTAGCAGAGGAAACAAAAAAAATGAAACATTGAGTTCCAGAATCTACTTAATAACCTTGAATTCTGTTGGAATGGATACGGGAAGTTTTCCTGGTGGAGGGATATATTCTAGTGCTGCTGCTGTTAGTAAAATTATAAGCCAAGCATTGGAAATTCCTCTAAAAATCCCTTATATAGCCGACTTATATGATTGGCTTAGAGCTCATGCAATATTGATTAAAAAACCATCCGAACTGATTTCTGGAGATATCATTATTTCTCCTTCTTCCAGAGATGTTCAAGGTCATGTGGGAATTATAGGAGAGATGATTTCAGAAAGACCTGATTTTGCTATCTATTCGAATTCTCTTGATAGCTGCTTATTTTTGAAGAATTGGACTCTTTCAAGATGGAGAGAATACTTTGAAAAAGATCTCAAGTTAAATGTTTATTATTTTCGTCTTCTCAAACCACTTCCTCAATCTACTTCCAACGGGCCATGAAATACATCATTTCTCTTTTTTTTCTTTTCTTTCTTGTGCATCATTCCCTTTCAGGGAAAGAAACACCAGTACTGCTGCCCAACATTACCCCAAGACTTGCAAAATTCCTTGAAAGTCTTCCTCAAAATGCTCAAAATGAAATCACAAGTTCATTTAAAGAAACCCTCTCTTATGACCTCATAGGCGATAAAAAAGTTGAAGCCGAGCCTTCTAAACGAATTATTGAAATTGATGAGACCACCGAAGCGGGCCATGGGGTTTTAGTTTTCGAATTGACTCAATCGGGTAGCCGTTTTTTATTTCTTAATGATCTGCCCTATAAGATTCCTCTCCCTAACTTATCGCATGCAGAACAGTTTACTATCGCTCTGATTTTCGCTGAGCATGAAAAAGCAATTTTTGTGGATAGAAATTGGGGAAGAATGTGGTTCGATCCTCCTTCAGCAATGACCGACATTCAAAAAGAAGCCTACAAAAAGTTGGGGTTGATACAGGACGAAAAATGATTGAATGTTTTTGCAGAGTAAATAGGTAGTTTTTTCCCTTCTTCTTTTTATCCTTAATGTATTTTCCTTATGAATTTGAAGCAACATGAACTTGTCAAGATTTTGCATCAGAACTGGCTAAACGAAAAGAAAACGGCAAGAGCCTATAGAGATATTGCAGAAATAGAAAAAAATCCCCACAAAAAAGAAATTCTCTTAAAACTAGCTGAAACGGAAGAAAAACATGCTCTTAAATGGGAGCAAGAACTCAAAGCGTTGGGTCAAAGTTGTGAAGAAACGGATTTAAAATTCAAAAGAAGCATTGAAAAGTGGTTAAATCAAAATTTGGGTATCTGGAATGTAGTGAGAAGAATGGAAAATGCCGAAGCAAAAGATGAACTGAGGTATTTGAAACAAAAAGAATTGTTTAAAGGATCGGCTAAGCTAGAGCAGACACTTGAAGAATTAGCAAAAGATGAAAAGAGTCATGTCTCCATTTTACATAATCTCATCAAAAAAAGTCCTGCACCAGAAAACAAGATAGATACTATTTTGACTAGGGAAAAATGGCACGGTAAAGGAGGGAACTGGATAACCGACTCCATTTATGGCATTAATGACGGATTAGGAGCTGTTTTTGGAATAGTCTCTGGTGTAGCTGGGGCTACAGAAAACCAAACCCATTACATCCTCATATCTGGGCTTGCCGGAATGATTGCCTCATCTTTGTCTATGGGGGCGGGAGCTTATCTAGCTGCCAAAAGCCAGAAGGAAGTATACGAAGCGGAGATTGAAAGGGAAAAAAGAGAAATTGAAGAAAATCCGCAAGAAGAAATAGAAGAAATGGCGCTTTTTTATCAGCTACAAGGCTTTAACGAAGAAGAATCAAAATGGATCGCAGAAAAGCTGTACCAAAAGCCAGAACATTTTCTTTCGGCGATGGTTAGCTCTGAGCTTGGTCTTTCGCAAGCTACCTTTCCAAAGCCCTGGAATGCTTGCCTATCGGCTGCTATTTCAACGGCTCTTGGCGCTTTTATCCCTTTGGTTCCTTTTTTCTTTCTATCAGGAATATACGCCATTTCCTTTTCCTTTTTTATAAGCCTAGTTGCCCACTTTCTTGTAGGCGCTGCAAAAACTCTTGTTACAGCAAGAAATTGGTTCTTTAGTGGTCTAGAAATGACAGTAGTGGGTGTGATCGAAGCAGTTGTTACTTATTCTCTTGGACTTCTTTTCCGATTGCCTTCATAGTGATTAGAAAGGATTAATTTTCAACTAAATTCAAAATCGGTTCAAGGGTTTGATAAAAAAACTGGTCTATTTTTGCATAAAAAAGAGGTGAAAATTCACAATGCCTGCCGTTATTTTGCTTCCCTGCCTCTTTAAAAAAACCAATCGGACACAATCATTTTTAAATAAATGTCTGGGCATATTGTATCCTCGTTCTTGATCTGTCCTAACTTTAGGAGAACATCCCCTGACCCTTTTTTCTAGATGCCATCCACAGAAATACAATTTAAAAGAAAATTAGCTTTCAATGAAGACTTCTACCGGTCTCTTTGCCAGGATTCTTTTGTCCTTTACTGACAATTTACCCAATGAGAAGATCGTCTATTGTTCTTGGCCCTTTTTCTGTTCTAACAGGCAACTAACTATAAGAGACCAGACAATATAACAACACATTGCAAAGGGAAGCTGCAAAGCCAAAGGCATCGCAAAAAGAAATGTAGTAGCGGGGATCCAAATGATCCAATTAGAAAGAAGCAACGGAGTTCCTTCTTTCATATATATCAAGGGATTCCAACATTTCCAAAATGGGAAAAACTGATATCTAGCTTCTTTCCACTTGAAAAGAGCCATAATAAAAGGGAGCCAAAAAAAAGGAGTATAAAGGAAATTGTCTACAAAAACCTTGCAGATAATCCCATGAAATGAAGGTTCCTCACCAAAAAGCAAGCCAACCGCTTTAAAGACATAGTTTGAAAAGAAAATACTGAGTCCAAAAATAAAAGCTTTGTAAACCGAGGACTCAAGATGGTAATACCGGACTTTGCCTTTTTCCCATACTATCACATGTAACAATACTGCAAGGGGTCCGCAGCAGATCGCATTGACACTAACTGTAAACCAAATCCCTTTTTCTCTGTTTAAACGTTCTAGATGCTCCAGTAATTCCTTAACTTTCCATCCCTGATAATAACCAATCGTAAGAAATGCAACAAAGATGCCGATAATTAACGCTGGCAGAAGATTTTCTTTAAAGACTGCTTTAATCTCCCCTTTCTTTTGAGAACACCAATCTGAAAGAAAAGAATGAGTGTTTTCCCTACTAAAGGCCATATCCATTTGGATTTTTCGCTTAAAGCTGCACGCAGACCGATTTTGTTTGGAGGTAATTTTCCAAAACTTCATGTCCCATTTCTCTACCCCAGCCTGATTGTTTGTACCCTCCAAAAGGAAGGGCTGGATCATCAACATTATAGCAGTTGATCCATACTGTCCCCGCTTTGATCTTTGCAGCAAGCCGATGAGCCTTGGAAATGTCTCTTGTCCATATCCCTGCAGCCAAGCCATAGATAGTCTCATTAGCCATTTTGATCAAATCTTCTTCCTTTTCAGCATCAAAAGGTAGGGCGCAGACAACTGGACCAAAAATCTCTTCTTGATAAACCTTCATTTGCGCATGGACATTAGTCAGCAGAGTCGGAGCAAAAAAATAGCCTTTTTCTCCTATTCTTACCCCTCCACAGCCTACTTCTGCTCCTTGGCGAATGCCCGACTGCACATATGAAGATACTCTTTGGAGCTGTTCGGCAGAGATCAAAGGACCAATTTGACTATTTGTATCAAATCCAGAACCTACCCTTAGCTCCTTGGCCTGTTGAGTTATGGCTTTTGTCAATTCCTCATAGATTTTCTTTTCAATGAAAAGCCGGCTCCCAGCACAACAGTTTTGACCACTATTTATAAAAGCCGCGTTTGCCGCTTCGCCAATCGCTTTATCTAAGTCTGCATCGGCAAAGATTATATTGGGGGATTTGCCTCCAAGCTCTAAGGTTAGTTTTTTTAAGTTCCCAACCGCTGCTCTCACGATGCTTTTGCCTACTTCTGTAGAACCCGTAAAGGCCACTTTGTCGATGCCGCAATGATTGGCAATCGCTGCCCCAGCAGGTTCACCAAATCCAGGAAGAATGTTCACAACTCCTTCTGGAAATCCCGCTTCCACAATCAACTCTCCAAGTCTAAGCGCCGTAAGGGGCGTTTGTTCTGCAGGCTTAAGAATTACTGTACAGCCCGTTGCTAAAGCTGGAGCCAGCTTCCAGGAGGCCATGAGAAGAGGATAATTCCATGGAATGATTTGTCCCACTACACCAATGGGTTCTTTTAATGTATAGGCCAAATAACGATTTGGACTAGCTAAAGAAAAGGGGATGGTGTTCCCTTCAATCTTGGTAGCCCAGCCAGCCATGTAACGGAACAATTCGATCGAAGCAGGAACATCCGAGCTTTTTGCAGCATGAAGCGGTTTGCCGTTGTCTAAGGATTCAATCTGGGCAAGCTCTTCGGCATGGGTTTCCATCAGGTCGGCAAGTCTCATCATAAGCTTAGAACGATCGGATGGAGATATCCTTGCCCATGTTCCATGTTCAAAAGCTTGCCTAGCGGCATTGACAGCCCGATCTACGTCTTCTTTTCTTGCCTCATATACTAAAGCAAGAATTTTTTCGGTTGCCGGATCATATGTCGGAAACGTATTTCCAGATAATGATTCTACCCATTTTCCATCAATTAACATTTTTTTTGGAGAATCTTTCAAAAACGTTTCTACTTCAGGCAATACAGTTCTATTATCCATTGTTACCTCCAGATCGTTTATTTTATTATCGTTTATTTTATTATAACATTTCATTTATTATTCGTATAACCTCATTAGCCTTCTTGTAGTTACATGGTAATAGTTTACCGTTTTTATCTATACGGTCGTGATGATGAATAATATAAGGTTCGATTTCATCAGGTTTATAATAAGGATGAATTGGATACGCTGTTTGAAAATTCATTGATATAGGCAAAGGTTGTATCGGAATTTTTGTCTTTTGAAGCATGAGAGAAAAAGCTATTTCATCTGTATAATAAGATTGTTTTTCAATCGTCTTAAATTTTGGATACGCTCTAATTAAATCATTAATACAGTTAGCCCATTCATTCTTTATAATGTCTACGTACATTCTAGGTATAATCAGCACACCAACATTATAATGCGGATATGTTAATTTATCGAGTGATTCCGTATTATATATTTTTAATGGTATTTCTAGATTATAATATTTAAATAACTGAATATAATCTTCTAAGGAAAAAAGAGAAAGATAGTCATGATAATCTATTTTTGCAAGAACATGATACGATGTTATATATGATGAATAATCTCTAGCTATTACTATATCATTATCAAGTACTATAAGATAGTCATATTCCTTCTGTATTTCAAATATTCTCAGATTATTTGTGTGTGGATATTTGGCATTGAACGGCTTGATTATCTCAACTTCTACATCCATTTCCTGAAATACTTTTTGATATTCAGGACGAATCGTATTAACAAAACAGACCACTGCTGGCGATTTAGCAAGACGTCCACCAAAAAGTCGTAAGCTTTTAAAAAGTATTTTACTTTTTTTATAATGCTCCTCGTTATTTTCCGCAACACAAGATATTAATATCTTTGAATACGATTTCATTTTATCTCTTTAAGGCATTAACTATAATTTCACTGATTAGGTCTACCGTCGACACGGCAAGGTTATTATACAATGGCAGGCAGAGAATTCTTTCAGCTATATACTCGCTTACTGGACATATACTTCTTTTTTTCATAAAGGAAAGATGATTAAGTGAAGGATAAAAATAACGTTTAGGATATATCCCCCTTTCTTTGCATTGAGATACTATCCATTCCAGAATTCCTTTTTCAGGAAATATTACCGGATAATAGGAATAATTATATTGAGTTCTTTCTGCTATTTTCTGTTTTTTAATTGGCAAACCTTCTAAATTTTTATCATACCTCTCTGAGAGTCTTTTTCGTTCATTGATAATTTCTTTTACATGAATCAGATTGCATAATCCCATAGCCGCGTGCAATTCTGAGTTTTTTGCGTTAATTCCTAAACTGCATATCGCATATTCATCGGCAAAACCAAAATTCCTCATCATACGCAGTTTTCTTTCTATTTCCTTTGATCTAACAACCAATGCTCCACCTTCAACAGTATGAAATATTTTTGTAGCATGAAAGCTAATAGTAGTGATGTCACCATAAGCAAATATAGGTTTATCATTAAAATAAGTACCGAAAGCTTGAGCTCCATCATAAATGATGTTTAATCCATATTTTTTTCCTATTTCTTCTATTTTCTCCACATCACACGGATTTCCAAATATATGAGGAACCAGAATGGCGCTAGTTTTGCTCGTAATTGCTTCTTCGATTAAGGAAGTATTGATGTTCAATGTGTCAGAAAAAATATCAACCATTTGTGGCTCACATCCTTCCCATAAAATTGCTGAGGTTGTAGCGATAAAACTAAAAGGAGAAGTAATAACTTCTCCCTTTATGTTCAAAACTTTAAGTGCAAGTTGTAAGGCGATTGTTCCATTTGAGACATATACGATATAATCTAAATTAAGATATTCTTTTAATCTAACCTCAAATTCTCTAACCATAGGTCCATTGTTGGTCAACCATTCTTTTTCCCATATAAGTTTTAGATAAGATAAATAACGCTCTATTGGAGGTAAAAAAGGTTTTGTCACTGTAATATTCATATGCATCACATTATTAAAAATGTAGTTAATTTTATTGCTGAAAAATAAAAAAAATATTAAAAATTTTCTATATTATATATATGTAAGAATATTTTATATATATGTTAATATTTTTTACATACATTACATATACTTTTTATTATTCCTTGTTCAATAGATACCAACATAGCATACTGAAAAAAGTTATCATAAAGCTAAAAGATGAATATTTTTTAATAATTAGTTAATGTCTTATTCATATTTATATTGCTTCTTAGATTGCTTAGTGAAAATTACAATTTAAGGAATCAATTAATGGCAAATGAATTATTGGAAAGAACAATATAGTGCCTATTAGGAGACATACGAAATAGCGGGAAGTTGGATCAAAGATAAAAAATTAAAAGAAAGGATGAAATTTAGAGCCATACATTTCTAGTACTGATCCAGTTAGTCTTGAAGACAGGGAAGACAAAAAACATGGAAGAGTCAGAAAAGAATTGGTACTTAATGCTTGTGACCAAAACTAGACCACACTATCCAGTCTCCAGGCTGCAACTTCACAGGAGCCTTCCCGGGGGCAGATACATGATGCGTTTGGGAAACGACACCACCTAACCATAGGCGATAGGGTGCATGGTAAACACGCCCATGCTGTCCCTGTGATCCTTCAATCCACAGGTTTTGTACCGCTAGCCCCTCTTTGGGCTTATGACAATAACTGCCTTCAGCACTGCGACTGGAGATGCTATGCTCCCCCTCAGTGATGTACACAATATGGTCTTTTCTTAACTTCTGGTGAAATATCTTTGCTTCTTCCCACCGGCTCATGCGCAGGCCGTGGTAACGGCCGGTATGATTTTTTCGCATCACCCACTGGGTTGTCGAAAAAAACAACTGTATGGCCCTTCTTTACAAAGTTCGATCATTTGGCCTCAACTCGAGTACCACAAGTCAACAGATGATGCTCGTAACGCAGCATGAGCCTGCCTCTGGCTCTTCCAATTTCCTCCGTCATCATAGGAAACCTTGTAGGGGTAGAGGATGTTTTCTATCTCCCCAAGCCTTACGGGCCAATGGGGGAAAAATCTATAAACTTGAATTTCTTTTTGCCTCTTTCTCAAAGCACCCTGCTAAATTGTCAATTGCTCTTCAATTGTTTTTTCCCTTTTTTTATTTTTCTTTATTTTTAATGTAAAACCTTCCTCCTTCCTTCCCTTTTCACTCATAGTTCATAGATTTTTATAGAAATCTATTGGACCTTTTGGTCTTTAACTTAATGAAATAACGATGAAACGATTCCTCATTAGCATAGGTATTCCAGTCTACAATGGAGAAAGATTCTTAAGGGAATCGATCAAAAGTGCCCTGTCGCAGAGTTGGAGTGAAAAAGAAATTTTGGTAGTCGATGATGGTTCGACAGATTCGACGCAGTCCATCATTAGATCTTTTCAAGGAAATATCCGGTCATTTCGCATTGAACACCAAGGAGTCTCAAAAGCACGCAATGTGATTCTTAAAGAAAGCAAAGGCCTTTGGATTCAATATCTAGACGCAGATGATTATCTATTGGAAGATAAAATAGAAACCCAGATTAAGGAATGCCCTAATATTCAAAAATATGATGTCTTGCTAGGGGATTGCTCGTCGAAGAATGGGAAAGAGGCCAAAGAAAAAAGAATTGTTTTCAACCTGAATATCTTACGCACACTTATTTGGATCCCTTCATCCAATGGTTCAATAGGTATAATCCAAATGTCGCCGGCTGCCTATTTTTAAGAGAAGCGTTATTGAAAATTGGAGGTTGGAATGAATCGCTGAGGTTTGGGAGTGAAGACAATGAGCTTTACATGCGCATTTTCCAATCTAGTCTCCGATGTTTTTGGACTTGTTCAAAAAGAGCGGTGTACAGAGAAAATTGGACAACAAAAAGTTTGTCTAAAAGTTATCCTGTTGAGGTTTTAAGAACAGAAATTAAGCTTTTTGATCAAATGGTTGAATGGCTCCAACAAAAAAATATGCTTTCGGAACAACGAAAATTAGCAGCCTGTAGAGCCTATTTCAGAATCTTGGAAGATCTAGCCCTTTTTCGTTATGATGAAGCTTTGGCTACATATTCTCGACTTCTCCAACAAAATGTTCTTCCAATGAAGCAATGGTATAGAAAGTTCTCAAAAAGCTGGATTGGCAGAATATTTGGCTTCCCAATGAGAAGTTGGTTGAGAAGATACTGCTTTGCAGCAAAAAGAATAGAAAAAAAGATTATAAAATAATCTTTGTTTTCCTATAATCCAATAGCAAAAGGCTTTTTTGGTTGTAGTCCCTGTTTTCTTTAGCGTGTTATTTCCATGCATAGATCATGGTGGTCTGTTCTGTCATCGGCTCACTATAAACAGAATATCCTTTGTCTTTCAGAAAATTATGGAGCAAAAAGGGAGAACATTCGGGATGTGAGATATGATGAGCCTCAAGAACAATACGATTAATCCGATCATAGATTTTGGATGGACAATGAAAGAGAATTTCATATTCAGCTCCTTCACAATCCAGTTTGCACAAATCACATTTTTCAATCTGATATTCGCTAAAAAGATCTTCTATAAGATAGGATGGAATCCGAATTTTTTTTGATATGTTCTGACTAAATGTAGAAAGAACAGAGCTTAGAACTGGGAACGGACCCTCTGAAGCCAGAAAAAGGTCAACTTCATTTCTCTCCGAATATATAACTCCTTTTTTAACGAAGAACTGTGTTGTTGGATTCATCTGATGAAGGGATTCCATCCATCGAAGGTTTTCTTCAATTGGTTCAATTGCAATTACTTTTGAATTTGGAAATTGGCTAAAGACAAAATACGAAAAAAGTCCAATATTTGAGCCGATGTCTATCACAGTCAATTTTTCTTTATTAGCCCAACTCCAAAAATTAGGCCAATAGATTCTCAAAGCGAATATTTCTTCAAAGAGATTATCCATCTTTGATTTAGGAACAGCAATTAGGATCTGATGATTCCTACATTTAAAAACAATAGGGTCTGAAAGCTTTTGAATAGGATTGGCGCCTTTTCGCTCTTTTCTATACTGAAAGTAAACTGGCCAATTTTCAAAAGTTTTAACCACATTAGCATACCGGATGAGCCGCTTATTCCAACTCATTGACAAAATCCCTTACTGTTTTAGTCCTCTATCAAAGGCTTGCTTCTGATATGGACATAGATTTTAATTCAACATTTCTTTCAAATCCATTATCGATTTAAATATTCTATCTAAAATAAAACAGCAGAACTTTGGCTTGAGCAGAGGGGAAAACTGTAAGACCTTTTTTATTCACATTCTTTTAAGCCTAGAACTCACTTTTTGTAGACGATGCACAACTCTTGTTACAGCAAGAAGTAGGTTCTTTAGTGATATCTCTTCGACTTCTTTTCCTATTTCCTACATAGTGATTGGTTTAAATTTCGGCTATATTCAAAAATGGTTCAATAGTTTGATAAGAAAAAACCGGTCCATTTTTGCATAAAAACAGAGGACCAAATTGACAATGTCCACAAGACCCAACAGCACACCGCATATTTCTTTCCATTGAAAAATAAATGTTCTCTTTAGCTATTCCATATTTTAAGAGAGTATAAGCACAAAAACGCATCATAGGCTCAGGACCGCACACGAAAACTATAGTGGAAAGAGGATGAAATTGCGCTTGAGAAATAAGATTAAGTACATTGCCAATATGACCATTCCAGGTTCTAGCTGTTGCCAGTTCTACTGCAATTTTTACCGAAATATCTTTTCCCCTAGAAAGAGTCTCTAGTTTATCCTTATAAAGTATGTCCTGTGGGGTCCTTACTCCATACAAAAGAGAAATCCTTCCATAACTAGACCGATTTTGTACAAAAAAAGGAATTGTTGACCAAAGAGGAGGAAGACCAATTCCCCCAGCAATAAGAAGGATATCTTTGGTCGATGCTTCTTGGATTGGCCAGCCATTGCCAAAAGGACCACGAATGCCTAAAATATCCCCTTCTTTTGCATGCTCAATTGCTCGAGTAACACTGCCAACAGAACGAACGGTCAAAAAATATTTTCCTTGGCCCTCTCCATTCCCAGCAATCGAAAGAGCCGCTTCGCCTACCCCAAAAACATAGACCATTAAAAATTGTCCAGGCTTAAAAGTGCATTCATTTTTTTCTAATGGGGAAAGCCAAAGACTAACCACTCGAGAACATTCAACAACTTTCTTTTCGATTATGAAAGCCTTAGGAAGAAGAGAATCAGGAGGTTCGGAAACAGATTGGCATTCCTTTGCTTTCATTGGGAAACGCCTTCTTTTGATTGCACTCTTAAGGCCGCAACCTCTTCAGTAATATCAATTCCAACAGGACACCAGGTTATACAACGGCCACAGCCGACACATCCAGACATTCCAAACTGATCAATCCAACTTGCCAACTTATGACTTAACCATTGCCTATATCTTGATTTTATCGATGATCGAACACTACCTGAAGGCAGATGGCTAAACTCCATGCTATAACAAAAATCCCATCTTCTCCATCTTTCCGCTTTTTGTTCGTTTAAAGATACTGAATCTTCTATTGTCCAACAAAAACATGTAGGACAAACCAATGTACAGGTTGAGCAAGCAATACATCTACTAGCAACATCATCCCAGCGGGAATGCTCCCAATTGTTATAAAATAGTTCTTTTATTCCCGCTGTATCCATTACTTTTGTCATTTGAGTCTTGGCATTCTCAATAACACGAGCAGCAAAGAGAAGATCTTCTTCTTTTACATCTCTTAAAGGTAAAGAGCTGATAAGCTTTTCGCCTCTAGAGCTTCCAATTTCAATAAGGAAAAAGTGTTGTTGTTGATCAATACATTCTGTCAACGCCAAATCAAATCCTCCTTCTGCTTTAGGCCCCGTTCCCATAGACAAACAAAAGCAACAACTTGAAGATTGTCCACACTGAACTACAATGACAAAAGCCTCTTCTCTTCTTCTCACATAAGCCTTGTCTCGAGATTTTCCTTCAGAGAATATCTTGTCTTGAATCAAAGCAGCATGAAGATCACATGACCTTACTCCTAAGAAGGCATATTTCTGTATTTGCGGATTTTCCTCAACAAAAGTAAGACGGCCCGCTTTTTTATCAACCGTCAAGAGGCGTTGTCTTGGAGGAAACAAATATTTTTTCATGCTCTGAAAACCGACATTATAACCAAAAAGAGCTTCATCTGGTCGTCTTTTGATTTGGTATTTCCCCGCCTCTTGAATATCTGTCCATCCAATGGGTAGATCCATTTCGGATTGAATTTCTCCATAGCTAATCGCAGTCTCGCTCAACACAGGTCCAATGATGGTATATCCTTCTTGGTGCAATGCATCGATGAGCTTACCAAAATCTTGCCTTTGCAGTACCTTCTTTTTTTCTAAAAACATAATGTCAGCCATTTCGGTTGAATTTAGGTTGTTTTCTTTTTTTCTAAACCAGATATTGAAGGGCTCGGATAAACAGATAGGGCATAAACATATTGGGCTCTTTCATAGCTAGAAGGATCCGTGCAATTTTTCTGACTCAAAATTCCCCTGATTGACTCCACTGAGGGATATCCTTTTTTTTCCATCCATTCAATGATCCCATTTTTAATTGTTTTCAAATAATCTATGCCATGAAAAAGAAGTGCTGAGCAAAGTTGAACAGTTGTAGCACCTGAAAGAATGGCTTTCAAAGCGTCACTGGCAGACAATACCCCACCTGTTGCCGAAAAATCTAGCTTAATTCTATCGTATAAGATCCCTATCCAAGTAATCCTCAAAAGAAGTTCGTTTTCGGTACTGAGAGCAATTCTAGGTTCTACCTGCAAGTTTTCTAAATCAATATCTGGCTGGAAAAAACGGTTAAAAAGAACCAGGCCATTGATTCCTGTTTTTGCAAGCTCTGTAGAAAAGGATAAAATATTAGTAAAATAAGGACTTAATTTGACTGCAATGGGTATCTTTATAGATTGGCGACAGGCTTTGACGATCTCTAAATATTTTTGTTCCAAATCGGAAGAACTCATAGCGGGATCACAAGGGATAGAATAAATGTTGAGTTCCAAAGCATCAGCTCCTGCTTGCTCCAAAAGCTTAGAAAACTTAATCCATTGCCCTGGACTTTGAGCATTTAAACTGGCAATTACAGGAATACTAACTGTTTCTTTGACCCGTCTTAAATGATCAAGATAGTATTCAGGGCCTATCCTTAATCCAGGGATTTCAGGAACATAACTTAAGGCTTCAGCAAAAGATTCGCTCCCTATTGTTAAGGATCTTTCCAAATGGAGGGCTTCGTTTTCAATATCTTCTTCAAAAAGGGAATAGAGCACTATGGCTCCTGCTCCGATTTCTTCTAAAGCCTTGACTGTATCTAATGATTTGCTCAGTGGAGAAGCTGAAGGAATAAGAGGAGATGACAACTGCAATCCCAAATAGGTTGTTTCTAAACTCACACTCATTCTTTTCTTCCTTTTATCTTAACCAATCTTTTTGTAAGAATCGAGATGATTCCGACAATCCGAAATAGCCTGCGCTAGTAATTCTTCAGCCCTCTCCGGATCGCTTAGAAAAAGCATCCTAAACCTATTTTCCACTAGTTCAGATTTTTCAATATCACATACTTGTTTATCCCAATCTAATTTAAGGCGTTTTCCATCTGGATAGCCTTTTGGATTATAACGGAAAATTGGCCAACGACCTGAGCCGACAACCATTTTTTGATGGTGCATCGCCTTGGCCATATCAATACCATGAGCTATACAATGAGAATAAGCCAAGATAAGGCTTGGACCTTCAAAAGCATCGGCTTCTGTAAAAGCACTCAGTGTATGCTCTTCATCAGCGCCAATTGAGACTGATGCAACATATACATTACCCAAGGAAATTGCCATAAGGGCAAGATCCATTTTGGGAGTTGATTTGCCAGAAGTCGCAAATTTTGCAACTGCTCCCCTTGGTGTTGCTTTCGAAGCCTGTCCGCCTGTATTGGAATAAACTTCTGTATCCAATACCAATATATTAACATTGAAATTTAAGGCTAGGACATGGATTAGTCCTCCTAGTCCAATATCATAAGCCCACCCATCTCCTCCTACAATCCAGACGCTTTTCTTTGAAAGATAATCAGCCGCTGTCAAAAACACTTTTGAATCCGGAAATTTCAATGCCTCCAATCTTTCCTTGAGGAACTTAATCCGCTTTTTTTGATCTGAATATTCCTTTGTCGTCATCTCTTCGACATTAATTAATTCTTGGACTAGATTTTGCTCTATCCAACCACTTTCACCTAATTGGGTTAAAAGCTTGCGAGCCCACTGGCCGATCGCATCCAATCCTAGACGAAAGCCAAGACCAAATTCCGCATTGTCTTCAAATAGCGAATTTGCCCAAGCAGGTCCTCTACCATCCTTGTCTTTTGCCCAAGGAGTAGTAGGTAAGTTGCCCCCATATATCGAGGAGCAACCAGTAGCATTAGCAATAAGCAGCCTATCACCAAAGAGTTGGCTTAATAATTTTAAGTAAGGTGTTTCCCCACACCCAGCACAGGCTCCCGGAAATTCGAATAACGGACGTAAAAGAGCCACTTGTCTTACAGATCCGAAGTCAATTTTTTCTTTCTCAACGTCTGGAATTCCTTGGAAATATTCAAAAAGACTCTCTTCAGTTTTAGTAAAAAGCTCCTTGCGGCTTCTCATATGTATGGCCTTTTTGCTTGGGGAGTACTTATCAAATGCCGGGCACACATCCACACATATTCCACAGCCCGTACAATCGGCTTCTGAAACAGCAATGGTGTAGAATAAACCATCCCATTCAGGGTATCGTGCATCCGCTTTTAAAAAACCTCCTGGAGCTTTTTCAACAAATGTCGAATCATAAACTTTAGCCCGCAGCACCGCATGAGGACATGCCATGACACATTTACCGCATTGAATACAAAGGGATGGTTCCCAAAGAGGTACTTCAAGGGAAATATTACGCTTTTCCCACTGAGAGGTTGCCGTAGGAAAAGCACCAAAAGGAGAAAAAGCACTTACAGGAAGTCTGTCGCCACGTAATGCAATCATTTCTCCAATGACACTTTTTACATATTCAGGCGCCTTTTCGGAAACTGGAGGTAACACCGGAACCGAACCAAGGCTTTTCCCATCTAGTTTAACTCTACAAAGAGCTTTTAATGCCTTTTCTAAAGCCTCGAAATTTTTTCTAACCACTTCCTCTCCCCGATATCCATAACTGCTACGAATATGGTCTCTGATATAATCCAAAGCCTCATCAATTGGAATGAGAGCGGTAAGCTCAAAAAAAGCTATTTGCATGATCGTGTTTATCCTGCTTCCCAAGCCGCAGTCTTTAGCGATCTTGTAGGCGTCAATAACAAAAAATTGGATACGCTTGGATAATATTTTCTGCTGGACTTCCCGCGGAATCTTATCCCAGGTTTCATCAGGACTATAAGGGCTATTCACTAACAAAATGCCCCCATTTTTAATGCCTTTGAGGATATCATATTTAAAGAGAAATTCGAACTGATGACAGCCCACAAAATCAGGTTTTTCAACTAAATAGGGTGCAGTAATGGGACTGGATCCAAATCTCAGGTGTGAAATCGTCAAGGAACCAGACTTTTTAGAATCATAGACAAAATAACCTTGAGCACAAAGACCTACATTTTCCCCGATAATTTTGATCGTATTTTTATTAGCGCTTACCGTCCCATCTGAACCTAATCCATAAAACACCGCTTCATAGAGAGTTTTGTTTTCTATAGTAAAGGATTCATCGACAGCAATGCTGCTCTGAGTGAGGTCATCTTCAATCCCCACCGTAAATGATCCTTGAGGATCCTTTTTGGAAAGGTGATCAAATACCGCTTTAGCCATTGCTGGAGTAAACTCTTTGGAGGATAGCCCATATCTGCCTCCTATAACTCTAGGCAGATCCAAGAATGGGAACCAACTCTTGTCCACGTTGTTTAATATGGCCGAAGCAACCTGCACAAAAAGTGGTTCGCCCACAGCCCCTGGTTCTTTGCACCTATCCAGCACCCCAATAATCTTCGTGGTCCGAGGAAAGCACTTTAAAAAACTTTGCTGATCGAAAGGACTAAACAATCTAACCTTAACGACTCCAGTTTTATAGCCTAGAGAATTTAAGCTATCTACAACTCTACAAAGGGTTTCTGAAGCCGATCCCATCACAACCACAACCATTGTTGCTTGGGGATCCCCATGATATTCAAACAATTTATAGTGACGCCCCGTCAGAGCCCCCACTCTATCCATGATGCTTTGCACAATCCCAGGACATGCCAAGTAAAATGGATTAGCTCTTTCCCTAGCTTGAAAAAATACATCAGGGTTTTGAGCACTTCCATAAAGCAGCGGCCTTTCGGGATTAAGCCCACGCTGTCTAAACTTCAAAATTGCCTCAACAGAAATAAGCTCTTTGATTTGCCCCTCTTCTATTTGTTTAATTGTGTTGATTTCGTGACTGGTTCGAAAGCCATCAAAAAAATGAAGAAAGGGTAAAGAGGCTTCTAAAGAGGAGAGATGGGCAATGAGTGCCAAATCAGCTGCCTCTTGCACAGAATGGGAGCATAAGAGAGCAAATCCTGTAGTTCGAGCAGCCATGACATCGCTATGATCCCCAAAAATGGACAACGCATGGGTAGCAATGGTTCTAGAAGCCACATGAAAAACTGCAGGCAGCAGTTCCCCTGCCATCTTGTACATATTTGGCAACATTAATAAAAGTCCTTGGGAAGCAGTAAAAGTCGAAGCAAGGCTTCCAGTTAGAAGGGCACCATGTAATACCCCAGCAACTCCACCCTCACTTTGCATTTCAACAACCTGAGGAAGAAGTCCCCAAAGGTTTGTTTTTCTTTCTGCTCTCCATTTATCTACCCATTCTCCCATAGGCGAAGATGGAGTTATAGGATAGATGGCTATCACTTCGCTCAGAAGATAAGCAATTCTTGCAACTGCCTCATTAGCGTCAATTGTTCTGCATGAAACCCCAGCCATGGTCTTTAATGTAGCTTAGCAGTAGGAATAGTTAAACTTTAAAGAATCTTAGGATTTAACCCTAATTGAAAGAACTAATGAAATGAGAGCTTTTCCTGTTTTTGGCTAAAATCATAGGTTATAGTATGGTCAATGGATAGATTTGGTCCAAAAAAGTTTAAAATTACCAAAAGAGAATTTCAATCCATCCTCGATGCTCTTAAAAGAAAAGGATTCAAAACCATCGGTCCAACGGTTTCAAAAGACGCTATTGTCTATGAAGAAATTGACTCTTTGAACGATCTTCCCATAGGCATAGGAGATGAACAGGAAGCAGGAAGCTATCGGCTTAAAAAAAGAACAGAGGCTACCCTATTTGGTTTTGCATCTTCACCCCACAGCTGGAAACAGTTCTTATTCCCATCCCAAGAAAAAATATTTTCTATCCATCAGCCCACCGAAAAAACGTCGCCTCCTTTGATTAATCCATCAGTTACGCAACCTCCTCCACTGGCTTTCATTGGGGTCAGATCTTGTGATCTGCAGGCTATTGCTATACAGAACCGTGTTTTTTTGGAGGGTCCCTACCCTCACGCCGGTTATAAATCCCGAGCCAGGGGTCTATTTATCCTCGCTGTTAATTGTGCTTATCCTTCTGCCACTTGCTTCTGTTCTTCAATGGGGACAGGACCAAGAGCGAAAAGTGGTTTTGATCTTCTTGTAACCGAAGTTTTAAACGGTCAAAAAGAACCTTTCTATCTAATCGAAGCTGGTAGTTCTCAGGGAGAAGAAATCATTGCGCAAATCGAAAAGACCGATGCTACGGAAGAAGACTTAAAAAAAGAGAATGGTGTTATTCAAAATGCTGAAAAACAGATCCTTCGTCGCATTGAAACCCAAGGAATTAAAGAACTGCTTTATAATAATCAGCAACACCCTCGATGGACAGAAATAGCCCAAAGGTGTCTTTCCTGTGCCAACTGCACTTTTGTTTGTCCAACCTGCTTTTGCTCCACTCTTATTGATATTCCCAGAAAGGCACAAGAGATAGAAAGATGGATGGTATGGGATTCTTGCTTTACTCTGAATTTCACGCATACTCCAGCTGGAAGTGTGAGAAAAAGCGTTTTATCTCGTTACCGACAATGGATGACCCATAAACTAGCTTCATGGATAGATCAATTTGGGCTATCCGGTTGCGTAGGCTGTGGCCGTTGCATTACCTGGTGTCCTGTTGGTATTGACATCACGGAGGAAGCTGAAATTATTAGAAAAACAAGCCCCGTTAAGATGCCCTCTTAAAGAAGGAAAACAAGCATATGAATCCATCCCCCTCACTGCTTTGTGAACACCCTTTTCTAAAGGGAATGCCAGAGCCATTTATTCAAAAATTATCTACAATAGCCACTCATTTGTCCTTTAAAGCTCAGAGCTATCTCTTTGTAGAAGGCCAGAAGGCAGATAAATTTTTCCTTTTACAAAAGGGACTTGTGGCTCTCGAAACTTATTTTCCAGAAAGAGGTATCCTAGTTATACAAACTGTCGGGATAGGACATGTCGTAGGATGGTCATGGATCTGTCCTCCTTTTCTTTGGCACTTTTCCGCTCGCGTAATCGATCCTGTGGATGCTTTTGTTTTTGATGCAATTCATCTTAAGGAAATGATGGAAGAAGATCCTTCCTTTGGCTATGAAATAACCAAAAGGATCATTCCTTTGATGCTCGAAAGGTTACAGGCAACTAGACTCCAATTTCTCGATATTTATGGACCACCTTCCTGATTTCCCAGAAAACCCATTCATTCCTAAACCTTTTGTCATCGAAGAAAATAAGAGAGAGTCCCCGTCTGTTTTTAGTCTTTATCTCAGGCCGATAGACCAAGTGCCCTTTTATTTTCTTCCCGGACAATTCAACATGCTATCAGCTATTGGAGGAGGAGAAGCGGCAATTTCGATCGCCAGTGATCCAGCCAATCCTCATATTCTTATTCATACGATTCGCATCGTAGGGAACGTGACAAAGGCATTAAGTAAACTCGACAAAAATGATTTTGTACTGGTTCGAGGGCCTTATGGTAGAGGTTGGCCAATAGACTTAGTCAAAAGGAAAACATTAATCCTTGTTGCTGGCGGAATTGGACTACCTCCTCTTTTGCCACTCCTTTATATGGCTCAAAAAAACAAGGAGTATTTTAAAAATCTGATTCTTCTCTATGGTGCTAGGACAAAGGACGATCTTCTTTTTATGCCTTTACTTCATCAACTGAGAGCAGAGCAAATAATCACCTTGCATGTTTCAGTGGACCGCCCTAGTCGTGATTGGAAAGGTCATGTAGGCACAGTGACAACCCTTATCCCTTCCATTAGTTTTGATAATAAAGAGACTTTTGTGTTCAGTTGTGGCCCTGAAATTATGATGCGATTTATGGCTAGAGCCTTCATTCAAAAAAACCTCCCTAGGGAACATATCTTTTTTTCTATGGAAAGGAATATGAAATGCGCTATTGGAATTTGTGGACATTGCCAGCTTTCCCCCTTTTTTATATGCAAGGATGGCCCGGTTTTCCCATATGAAAAAATTGAGCACTTATTGACTGTTGAAGAATTATAACGCATAACGGACCCTGTAAGGCATCAGCAGAATATTGCTGATAGAAAATCTCGCAAAGGACCAAAGAAAGTTCTTTTGTAGACTCTTAGACCAAGTCATATCCTTGCAGGATCTTTCTTTCTGTTTTCAAACTTTTTAGATATAAGGAAGGACTAAAGATGGATCCTACGGCCCTTTCAGTTAAGTCCAAAGGCCTCAAATTCTTTCGTTTCCTTCTTTCTAGGCATCCTAAGAATATATTCGTTGCTTCCTTATCTTTCATATGTCCATAATATTTTATTTAAGCAATCGACCCTTATTTATCGCGACAGTGAAAGTGTGATGATGAAAAAGATAGCTGTTTGGAAATTTACATCCTGTGATGGGTGTCAGCTTTCCCTATTAGACCTTGAAGATGAGCTTTTAGAATTAGATAAAAATTTTGTTATCTCCTATTTTTTAGAAGCCAGCAGTCGGTCCCCAGAGCCACCTTTCGATATATCTCTTGTCGAAGGCTCAATAACTACCGAAGAGGCAAAAAGAAAAATCATCGAAATCCGAAACCAGTCTACCGTTTTGGTAACCATAGGAGCCTGCGCAACAGCTGGAGGCATTCAAGCACTAAGAAATTTCGCTTCTCTCCAAACAGCAAAAGAAAGAGTTTATCCCCACCCTGAACTCATTGATGTTCTTCCTACCTCTTTACCTATCTCCCAGTATGTACAGGTAGATTATGAACTCCAAGGCTGTCCTATCAACAAACAACAGCTCCTTTCTGTTTTATATTCCTACTTACTTGGCTTCCGTCCATCTTTAAATTCTGGAAGCGTTTGTATGGAATGCAAAATGAGAGGCACTCCCTGTGTTATGGTGACTTCTAAGACACTATGTCTTGGCCCAGTAACTCATGCTGGTTGTGGAGCAATTTGTCCAAGCTTTGGAAGAGGTTGTTATGGCTGTTACGGACCAAAAGAAACACCGAATAGTCCATCTCTTTCTCGATGGGCAAAAGAAAAATTACAGATTGAGCCTACTGCTTTAAAACAGGCTTTTCATACCTTTAATTGTATAGCCGATGGATTCAAAAGATTTGATGAAGAAGACTGAGTCACAAAAGATCCTTTCTGTTTCTGCATTGGCGCGAGTTGAGGGCGAAGGGGGGCTTTTCATTAAAATGAATAATGGGAAGGTCACAAGCTGCGAATTAAAAATCTTTGAAGCGCCCCGTTTTTTTGAGTCATTATTAATTGGCAGGAATTTTCATGAACCTCCTGACATTACTTCAAGGATCTGTGGAATCTGTCCTGTTGCTTATCTTATAAGTTCTATAGCAGCGATTGAAGATGCCTGTCAGGTGCAAATTCCTGAATATATCTGGAATCTTCGCCGACTGCTCTACTGTGGGGAATGGATTGAAAGCCATAGCCTACATGTTTTCTTTCTTCATGCCCCTGGGTTTCTGGGATACCCAAGTCTTATGGAAATGGCGAAGGATTATCCTAAAGAGGCTGCATGGGCACTTCAGATGAAAAAGGCAGGCAATACTCTCATCCAGAAGATTGGTGGTAGAGAAATTCATCCTGTCAATGTTCGTATAGGGGATTCTATAGTTCTCCCAAAAAATTAGAACTTCGATCCCTTCTAGATACTTTAAAAAGAGGCTTGGACCATAGCCTATTAGCCTTACAATGGATAGGTTTGAAATTTAATTTTCCTGATTTCAAGAGGAATTATACCTATGTAGGATTAAAACATCCTAAGCAATATCCGATTGAAAGAGGGATAATCAGTTGTGAGGACTCTCAATTCGATGCCAAGGAATTTGAAAAGAATTTTATAGAAGAACAAACAACCTATTCCAATGCTCTTAGATGGAAGGCTACCAATTCTCGATCCTGTCTTGCTGGTCCACTGGCTAGATACCATTTAAACTATTCTTTGTTCCCTGCTTTTTTAAAAGAAAAACTGAAAGAAATTGACTTGGAATATCCCTGCCATAATCCGTTCCAATCTATACTAGTCAGATTAGCAGAAATTGCCTATGCTTTCTACGAAGCCATAAGGCTTATAGAAGATTATGAACCTTTCTCTCCTTCTTTTATTCCCTTTGATCCGAATCCGCAAACTGGTTATGGAATTAGCGAGGCTCCACGTGGCCTTCTATACCACAAATATGAACTTGACGATAAAGGTAGCATTAAGAAAGCAAAAATTGTTCCTCCTACCTGTTTTAATCTAGCATCTGCAGAAGATGACTTAAAAAAGTGGATCGAAACCCATTCTGAAGATTCCATTGAAAGATTGACGCTCGATTGCGAGCAAATCGTTCGAAATTACGATCCTTGTATATCCTGCGCTACTCATTTTCTAAAACTCCACTTTAGGTAGGGCTGCAAGCTTCTAAAGTTAAGTTAATAGCAAAGTTTGAAGGGATTGTTGCTTATCTTCTTTTGGAATTACTCTAGAAAGGTTGATTTAAAAGGCTAGCAATATGCAATTTGCGCAGCATGGAGCGTTTTTTTCTCTGATGAGTTTCCATTCTTTTCAAAATGTCTACTAATGATTTTACCGCTTCAACTATATAAGGCCCTTTGTTAAGCATTACGCACTCAGATCGTTGAGCCATAGCTGCATCCGTCACCTCAGCTCTAGAAGGAATCCCAGTCTTTGCTAAAGATTCCAAAACTTGAGTAGCCCAAATGACTGGAATATGTGCTGCTTCGGATATCCAAAGGATTTCTTCTTGAACCTCAGCCAGTCTTTCATATCCACATTCGACGGCAAGATCTCCTCTAGCAATCATGACTCCAACACTGCGATTTTTCATCGCTTTGAGTAAAATTAAAGGTAGGTTTTCAAAAGCTTTTCTAGTCTCGATTTTGAGGATTATTCCTAAATTCTGTATTGATTCGTTGTTTAAAGCCTTTTCAAGATCATCTATATCGGATGGTAACCTTAAAAATGAAATTCCAACAGCATCAGCGTGCCTACCAATAAAGGATAGAATCTGAAGATCTTGATCAGTTATAGCAGAAATTTTTAGATCTGATACAGGAAGGTTTATGCCTTTATCAACCCGAAGTTTTAAGCCCTTAGAGGGAGCATGGGTAATCTCTATGAGCGCTCCATTGCCATCGCATTGGAGTATTCTGCCTCCAATTTTTCCATCATCAAACCAGATAGGTTCCCCCACCTTCATGTCATGGAGAATTTGTGGATGTGAAATCCACAGCGTACCAACCATTGCTTCTTGCTTTATTCCTTTTGTAGGGGATTGTTGCCCACCCTGAATCCATAGCCTATCATTTTTTTTGACTAACAGAAAAGGTTGTTGCGGGGAGAGACTTTTTAGCATTGTAGCTCTTTGGGGTAATTCTGGGCTATCAGGAAGATGAACGAAAACAATGCCTTCTTTCAGATAACCTGTTTGGGTTGAATAAGAAAGCCATCCCCTTTCGGCTACATGATCGATTCTAAGAGTTCTTGCTTTTCCTCGAGCATCAAAAAACCTAACAACGTCTCCCGCTTTTAGGCCATCAATCCATTCTTTGTCGAAATTCAAAAACAGATCTGCTTCTAGGATTGGATCAGCCTTGGATTCATCATTGCCAATCCAAACTTTAGCCGGTTCTATTATTCTTCCAAAGGGATCTCTTAATGGTCTAAAAAAACACGCTTTAATAGATGGATCAATTGCTACAATCCTTAACTTTGGTCCAGGCAAATCCATCACTATTTTACAGGAATAACCTAATTCTTGAGAGAGTCTGCGGCTATTTTCAATCATTCGAATCCATACATCGGGAGAATCATGGGCACAGTTGATTCGAATTACATTCATGCCAGCTTTTAGAAGATCCTCAAGAAGCTTCTGATTCTCCGCAGCTTCTGTTGGTAAGGTAACCATAATACTGGTGGCACAGCCTGGATGGGGTTCTCCTAAAAGTCTTCTAGTGTTTCGTAGAAGCAATTCAGCACCCTCTTGCCGACTAATATGTTTGGTCGAGGAATGAACTTTTTTCCCCAATGCATTGAGAACATTTTCAAGACTCCATAAGACGCAAGATTCGGAACGGCCCAAAGAGGATATGCCTAGATCAGTGAGTTCGTCTTGGAGTTGGCGAAGGTCAAAGCGGCGTAACGCTAAATAATGAACAAGGTTAGCTGCACTCAATCTGTTGTCTTCGTGGACAGAGTCTATAAGATTTTGATAAGACTTTTCAGCTTGAAGGACTTCGTTATATAGATCCAACAAAGAGTTAATAAGTTCGGTCCGGCTCATGGTTTTTCATACCGTCGGGAAAATCCTTTGAGGTTTTAGCACTTGACTTTTCTTTTTAGCCACAAATTCAAAAGTTGCTCCTTCTTCATGACGCAAAGGCACTCTATCCCTATATTGAATTCCCTCTCTAAGAACACCTAAACAGTACCGATAAAATATAGCCGCTTAAGAGAAATTTCCCAAAAAGAAACAATTGATCTACCAAGTCCGAAGATTGTTGCATCATCGGATAGGGGGATGGTTATGCCGGTCCTCAATTGTCCAAATTCTTAATTCATGTGCGACAAATTTAGAATGCCAAGCACCTACTATTATTTTGTAGCTTAATGAAGAATGGGCGAGTGCCTATTATTGGCAGCTGGCGGTTGTTCTGCCCTTTTATCCTCTCTGCAAAGAAAAATTGATTTCGTTGCTTTTTAGAGCTGAATCGAACCTATTACTTTTTGATTCATGTTCAAAAATTAAGATATGGTTTGGCTTGGTTTCTATTAAACGACATTTAAACAGCTGATCTTGGAATTTCTAGCAGATGACGAAGGTAAGCTGAATAGGTGGAATTCCCCATTTTCTCTATCTGAGAATGAAGCTCTTTAGGCCCAATCCATCCTTTGTGGTAGGCTATCTCTTCTAGGCAGCCAATTTTTAATCCTTGCCTTTGCTCTATGGTTTTCACAAATAGTGAAGCATCATAGAGCAGATCATGAGTACCTGTATCCAACCAAGCTATCCCTCTTCCTAACAACTCAACCTCAAGACTGCCCTCTTCTAGGTATTTCTTATTAAGGTCGGTTATCTCCAACTCTCCTCTAGCCGATGGCTTCAGTTGGCTAGCAAAAAAAGATGCCCTACCGTCATAAAAATAGATCCCTGGCACTGCAAAGGAAGATTTCGGTTTGGCAGGTTTTTCTTCTATCGACACAACTTTCATTGATTGGTCGAATTCCACAACGCCATAAGCAGAAGGGTTCGAAACATGATAACCAAATATTGTAGCCCCATGTGTTTTTTGGGCTGCTTTGTTTAAAGTTGCACTTAAGCTGTGTCCATATAATAAATTGTCACCAAGTACCAAACAAGAAGGTCTTCCGTTGAGAAATTTCTCACCAATAAGGTAGGCTTCGGCAAGTCCATTAGGATAAGGCTGTACCGCATAGCTAAAATGGAGTCCGAATTGTGAGCCATCTCCCAAAAGCCTTTCAAACAAGCCTATGTCACGCGGAGTTGAAATCAACAGTATGTCTCTAATGTTTGCCAACATCAATATGGAAATAGGATAGTAGATCATCGGCTTGTCATGAATTGGAAGCAGTTGTTTGCTAAGAGATACAGTCACTGGATAAAGCCTGCTTCCAGTTCCTCCAGCAAGAACAATACCACATCTTTCCATAATTTCCCCATTCTTTGTTCTTTTCGTTCGATTCTAGAAAATCCAACTTTATGTACTATTCACTACAGATCGATAGAGTCCTTGTCTTTTTAATAGATAACCTCTATCCAATACTGACCGAATCCAATCTTTATGTTGGACATACCATAAAATCGTTTTTTGCAATCCCTCCTCCAATTCTACCTGAGCTTCCCATCCCAATTCATTTTTCATCTTGGCGACATCGATGGCATATCTTAAATCATGACCCGGTCTATCAGTTACAAAACGTATGAGCTCAGCATACTTTCTGCCAGAAGATCTTGGAAAGAGTTCATCTAATTGGGAGCATATTTTTTGAACAAGTTCTAAATTGGTCACTCCTCTTCCTTTTGCTATATGATAAACTTCTCCCAGCCTTCCTCGATTTAGAACTTTCCATATGCCCGCACAATGATCATCGACATAGATCCAATCTCTAATATTCAACCCTTTCCCATACACAGGGAGTTCCTTTTCCTCTAACGCATTGCAAATCATATGTGGAATCATTTTTTCTGGATGTTGTCGAGGTCCATAGTTATTGGAACTATGAGTGACCATCGCCGGAAATCCATAGGTCTTATGATAGGCAAGGACAAAATGATCTGAAGCTGCTTTTGAGGCTGAATAGGGACTGGAAGGATCATATACTCCCCCCTCTTTTACAGGTGGAGCCTCCAATGGAATGGAACCATAGACTTCATCTGTTGAAATGTGTACAAACCGAAATTTATCCCTCTCTTTTCTAGAAAGAGAGGTCACATAGTGGAAGGAACTCTCCAAAAGTTTGAAGGTCCCAAGAACATTGGATTGGACAAAAATTTCTGGATTATCGATCGATCGATCCACATGCGATTCTGCTGCAAAATGAATAATTGCGTTAATCTTTTCCTCAAATAGGATATTAGAGATTAGTTCTTGATCACAAATATCAGCTTGAATAAATACAAAATTATCTCTTTTTTGAAGTTCTTTTATATTTTCGATCGATCCAGAATAGCCAAGCTTATCGATAACGATTATTTTTTCTACAATGCTTGATGGCTCATTTGAAAAACAATACTCACAAAAATTGGATCCGATAAAACCCG
Source organism: Methylacidiphilum kamchatkense Kam1 (assembly GCF_007475525.1). Classification (NCBI taxonomy): domain Bacteria; kingdom Pseudomonadati; phylum Verrucomicrobiota; class Methylacidiphilae; order Methylacidiphilales; family Methylacidiphilaceae; genus Methylacidiphilum (ex Ratnadevi et al. 2023); species Methylacidiphilum kamchatkense. The sequence continues at coordinate 2,131,691 of NZ_CP037899.1, forward strand.
CCCCACCAGTAACAAGAATTTTCATTACAAAGATTCCTTATGTTGTATTTTATGTTGAAATAAGGCTTCAGAGCGAGAACCCTAACTTATATACCATGGGAAAGATAGTTGTAAAGCATTCATTTGAGACTTTCAAGAAAAGCATCCCTTGGCCTTTTTCCAGAAAATTCACTTTTTGAAACAGCTAAGAAATCAACGCTATCATAGGCAAAGAGAGGCCTTTTGCTTTTTTAATATTAAAATATGATTTTATACGGAAGTTGTTCTTGGCTTGCTAAAAGAAGCATCTATATGGACACCTATCAAATTGCCTATTATTGCATATGGATCGAAAAGTACCGTTATGAAGAGCTGTCATAGAAAGTACTCGCAAGTCATTCATCTTTGAATACAGCCTCTATTTCACTTCCAATTATTGATCATGAAAATGGAAAGAAACAAAGGGTATCGTTGTGTGGTAGCTCCACCATTATGAGCAGTGGAATTCCTACTAAAACTTCTCGAGGATAGACTTCGCGTAAACAGAAAGAATGCTTCCAAAACTGAATCGACTTTCTCATCAGAAACAACAAATGCGCAGTCCGCTGAGTTCCTTCTTTATGAGATGGCAAATACTATGCTTCCAGCTAACCCCTTCACCCATCTCCATTGAGAGGAGATCCCTACCCTTTCATAACAATTCAGTAATTAGTGCCCATCCGTTCTTTTATGATTTTTTGAGCGTATTTTGCCAAAAGATCAAACTCCAGGTTGACATTGTCTCCCGGTCTTTTGGTCCTTAAATTTGTATGGTTTAAAGTAAAGGGAGTGATCCAAACACAAAAACTTTCGTTAGTTATCTTCCCTATAGTCAGACTGATCCCTTCAACGGCAATTGAGCCTTTAGGAACCATATAGCATTTAGCAAAGGAAGGATAATGTATCCATATCTCTTTTTCCTCTCCTAATTTTTCGATCGCACATATGGTTTGTTTACAATCCACATGGCCTGTAACAAAATGGCCCCCGAACCGATCGCTCATTCTTAGAGGAAGCTCCAAATTCACTACGTCTCCCATTTTCAATTCTCCCAAGGTTGTAGCACGTAAAGTTTCTTCAAGAATAAAAAACTGCACCTCCTCTTCAACCATCTGCGTAACAGTTAGACAGCAGCCATTGACTGCAAGGCTCATTCCTAGTTTCAATTCAGCAGAAAGACATCCTGCTTTGATGCTGAGCGTTTTGTTTTTTGAATCAGGGACCCGCTCAACGATTCCCACCGATTCGATTATCCCCGTGAACATCTTAAACCCTAATAGTTTCTTTTCCTTTTAAACTTTATTCAATCCCTCATCGAAGATTCCATCCTCCGCTTACAATGAGATGCGAACCCGTGATATAGCTCTGTTTTTCATCCAAAAAAAATTTTACTCCACGCCATATGTCTTCAAAGGTACCATATCGGCCAGCTGGAATTTTACTGAGTGGGGGAAGTCCTTGGCTGTTTTCAAGATAACCTGGAGAAACGACATTAACGGTGATGCCATAACGCGCATTTTCCCTAGCGAAGGATTTGGTTAAAAGATACACTCCTATTTTGCCTAAATGATATCCGAGTGCCATTTCTCTGCTTCCGATTCGGTCACAACTCGAATCGCCTATATTAACAATCCTTCCTCTGCCTGAAAGCCTTAAAAGAGGCAATGAGGCAAGCGTGGTAAATAAGACTGCACTAGCTGTAGAATTAATTCCCCGAAACCAATCCTTTTCTTCTGTTAATTCTAGAGGAACGGCATCATAGACACCAGAATTATTGATGACCGCATCCAGTCTTCCAAAAACTGTCCTAATTTTGTCAATAATTCCCCTTGCTTCATTCTGTTTTGAAAGGTCTGCTTGAACCGTGAGCGCCTTTTTCCCTTCCTTTTCTAATTCCTTTTCCAAAGCAAAGGCTTGCTCTTCGCTTTTGTAGTAGTGGATGACGACACTCCAATTTTCCGAGCTAAGCTTACGGCATAAATAAGCACCTAATCCTTTAGCCCCCCCAGTGACCAAAACGACTTTCTCTTTTCCTATCATAGCAATGTGGTTATGAAGAAATTTTCCTTTTACTCATTGTAAAGAAAAAACAGTTTATTCATTTTATTTCGATGAAGTCTATTCCATATTTTCCTATTCAAGTTTTTCTTTCCCATTCCTTATCAGCATGGGAAGAAAGAAAATATAACTGTCTTGTACGTGGTGAAATAGACCCTATTTTTCACTATTCGACAGCATGGCAATCTTTTCTATGGAAAAGGGTCTTCGAACGTTATTCCCCTTTTAAAGATGCACAAGGGTATCAATTTTATAAAGATACACTGAAGAATATTATCCCCTATCTACAGGCATCCCTTCCCTATGAACTTATTAGTTTGGGATGTGGAACAGGAGAAAAAGATCATATTTTTCTTAATGAACTGATAGTGATCGCCAGCGAGTTGCGCTGGATTTGCATCGATACAAGTTTACAACTTCTTCTTGAAGCCTGTATCCATTGTCCAATCAACAAAGAGAAAATAACACCCATTTTATCCGACATTCTTTGGAAAGACACACTCGAAGCTTTGCAAACAGATCATATGGGACGAAGAATTTTTACCCTTTTTGGAATCCTACCCAATATTGATCCTTTTTTGCTTTTCAGAAGCCTCGAATCAGTCCTTTCACCAAATGATTATTTAGTTTTAAGCGCTCATTTGGCACCAGTCAAAACCGAATCTACTGAAGATTATCTTGAAGGCATTGAATCAGTTCTTGATCAATACGACAATGCCGAAACTCGTTTATGGTTGACAGAAATCCTCCGGGATTGGGGAATTGAGGATAAAACGGAGTTGTTTAACATTTCCATCGGAATGGAGAACAATTTCTTTCGAATTGAAGCAACGGTATATTGGAAGGAAAATGGGTCAATCCCTGTGGGTAGCGGCAAGGAAGTGCCGATAAGCAAAGGAAAGCCATTGCGCCTATTTTATAGCTATCGGTTTACAGTTGAAAGACTGGAGGAGTTTTTTTCAAAATGGCATTACAAGGTGCTTGCTCGTTGGATATTCCACAATAAAGAAGAAGGGATTTGGCTTTTACAACACAAAATGCCAACTAATTAGGCTTATTTTTCTGCTATTATTTGTAGTTTTTCTTTTCCTACAAACACCCATATTCCTTCTCTATAATATGATTTTGAAGAATCTACATAAAAGGGCACAGCATTTACTGAAAATTGACTCCTTCCATAAGTGGTTCTAATAAAAGAGGAAAATGGCAGTCGATGGTTTTGGCGGGACCCTAGCGATTGCTCAATCAATAAGTCTATTTGTAAGTCGTTGATGGATGAATAGTTATAAGTAGAAAGCGATCGAAAAAATATTTTTTTATTTTTTATTCCTATTAAACATTGTATCTCCCCTCGATTGGTCCCTCGAAAGAACAACCGCAAGCCTTCGGGATCTTCTTGTCCCGTCCACCATTGGTTACCTATCGACTTTTCATTATAGAACCATTCTCCATTTCGGAATGTTAAAGAGGGGGAGTTGTACGGAAAAAATAAAGCTTTTTGTAGGATTGGCAGGAGACGCTCTTCTTCCCATGGCTGTAAGGAATTAACTATGAAATAATTTTTCTTATTTTGTATTGCTAAAAAATAACCGGATTGTGCATGGGCTACATACAGCCATGAGTCAAAAGGATGGGATAAGATTTTCAGATCTGGTACGGAAAGTATTGCTCCTGGAATTTTGGTAGACGAATGAACCACTGCTAGTAATACCACCAGGAACATATATGTAATTTTGTTTAACATGGAAGCCAACAAACCTGAAACAAAACCACCCACCGCTGCCAGAGAACCTAGCAGTACGATAATTTCAGCAATAGGAACCGCTATGATGTTGTAGAAAATCCCTAACCAGCAGATGGAATGAAAGATGCAAAACTCCCATGGCCAGGCTCCTAGCCAAGCGGAGAGTGAAGTTGATAAAAGAAGGCAAAAGGATTTTCCAATCCGATCAATAACTTGCTTGCCTACCGGTGCCAGTTCCAAAGGCAAATAAGGATCCAATTTAAAAAAACTATAAAATAACTGAAAAAGTGGCTTTGAAAGAAGCAATAATGCCAAAACAACTGAATAAGAAAGTTCTAAACTTGCATCCATTATGGAAAGAGGCTCAAAAAGCAAGAACAGAAGAAGAGTAAAAGCCCAGCAATTAAGCCCGCTAACCTTCCTTCTGAGAAACCAACCGATGGTACAATAAACAGCAGCGGAGAAAGCACGGAGAACACTGGCACTGCTTCCAGATACCATACTAAAAACAAAAAGGACTGGAATAAAAACGAGCGAATATTTCCATCGATTGTTTCCTGTATATTGTAACAAAAGGATCCAAAACCCTAGCATTATTCCTACATTCTGACCGCTGACGGCAAACAAATGATAAGTCCCGGCTCGTTTGAAAGCTAAAGCATCCTCTTGGTCAAGTCCAGAAACATCCCCATAAATCATTCCACAGAGCAGCGAATGGGCTTTAGGATCTTCAATACCAAGGGAAAGATTCTTTTTTACCTTTTTTCTTATTTTCTCGATCCAAGACCCAAGGCTCTTATTGGAATCATCCGTGTAAAAAAAAACTTATCCTTACTTAACAATTCAAAACTTATTCCTTTTTCCACCATATAGTTGTAAAAGTCGACTTCTCCAGCATTACTCTTTTTATGTGGCAAAATTATTTTTCCACTTACCGTAATTAGCTGTCCAAGATGGATTGTACCCTGCCAATCTTCCACTCTACATAAGACTTTCCCCTTCATTGGGAACCACTTCTCCCCAGATGCGATTGCCTTGAGATTCAAAAGAAAACAGGTGGCTCTCTCTTTTTGTTGAGGGAAACTGGACACATAGCCTAAGCAATGGAGACTTTGGAACGCTGCCAACTTTTCGTGAAGCATGACCATTTCTTTTTCTGCCAGATACCTATGGACGCTACAATTGAGTAGTCCGAGAAGAAAAAGGCTACAAAGACAAAACATTTCGCTAAAGAGCCGATTGCGACTAGCTTGACGCCACAAAGATAGGGAAAAAACCAGGCTGCCCAGAAGAAGTCCTACATTGAACGTTCCTTGAGCACCAAGATAACAACCTGTAGCAAAGATAATAGCAGGGAAAAAAAGAGGAACCTTTTCCTTCTCTTTCCTATCCATTCCCTCGTTTTGTGCTTCGAATACCATTTCCTCGCTTTTTATTAATTCCGTAGGGCGAAGGGAATGGATATAATGTGGAAAATGTGAAATTATTTTTTTGTTTTTTTATCTGCTCTCCAAAACCAGAATTGTGGCTTCTGAAATCCTACCATTTTTCTTAATTGACATCTTTCGTTAAATTGATCAATCATATGCTGACTTGGCCACGAAGGACCAAGAATTTTTTTTAACTCCATCAAAAACTTCTGCTCATTTTCCGAGCTAACGCATACCTGTTCAAGAAGTGTGGCATCGATACAGAGTAGTTCGAGAATGGCCTTGTCCCAATCGTCCTGGAGATATTCTGTAGGAGGCAGTTTCGAAGAATATAGCCCCTTTATTTTATCAAAAAGTCTGGGCAAATAACAAATACCCCCTAATTTTTCTAAGGGATCTCTCATTTCTATCCCATCGGCAGTACTGATAGGATATTTCCTTTCTTTCCACCCTTCCCATCCTTTTTCCATCCAATAGGTATTTAGGTAACCCATTTCATTCAGCGTATAGGCAGCCAAAATGGATTGCGCCCCATCTTCTCCATAACAAATGATTTTGCTTTCCAACTGTGGTACAATATTTTCTACTTCTTTTTCTAGCTTTGATCTCTCAATCCAAATAGCCCCTGGAATATGCCCCATAAACCAATCTTCCTTTTTCCGAACATCAATTACAAGGCCACTTTTATTTTGTAAATCTGAAAAAGTATTCTTTAGCGTAATGCTTTTTAGCCTTCTTGTAATTTTTTCTAAATAGGCATTGAACCGAGAATGGGGCAATGGATTGTTCTTGTTTGCCTTCATTTCATTATTCATTTTTTTATCCTTAGCATTTCCCCAAAGCAAACTAAGAACCTAAAAACCATTAGATCCACTGTGTTTAAGACTCAAAAAAACAATCAACTCAATGCTGCTTTTTTCTTAGACCATACAATTAAAATGGAGACATCCGTTGGATTGACTCCCGGAATTCTTGAAGCTTGCCCAAAAGTCAATGGCCTTATCTTCATAAGTTTTTCCCTAGCCTCTTGTTTTAACCCTGGAATTTTTTCATAATCGATATTTGCAGGAATCAAAGTTTCTTCTAGCTTGTGACTCTTCAAAATCGATTCTTTTTCCCGGGCAATATACCCCGCATATTTGATTTCACATTCGATATGCAAAGCTACTTCTTTGGGAATCTTTTGAAACTCCTCCGGAAGGTCTTTCCATGAGTATTCCGGCCGCTTCAGCATATCTTCACAACTCATTCCATTGTATCGATACTTTCTTACTTTCTGAAACGTCTCTTCAATGAGTCTCTTTTTTTCCTCTAAACGTATCGCTCTGGCCTTAGATACCAATCCAATTTCATAACCTATTTCTGTCAGACGCAAATCGGCATTGTCTTGGCGAAGCAACAGCCGATGCTCAGCTCTCGAAGTAAAAATCCTATAGGGTTCTCTGATAGGCTTGGTTGTTAAATCATCAATTAATACCCCTATATAGGCTTGGTCCCTTCCCAAGACTAATGGGGGACGATTTTGGATCTTTCTGGCTGCATTAATCCCTGCAAGTAACCCTTGAGCGGCGGCTTCTTCATATCCAGTTGTTCCATTAATCTGACCCGCAAAAAAGAGACCTGAAATGTTCTTCGTTTCCAATGTTGGATAGATCTGAGTAGCGGGACAATAATCGTATTCAACGGCATATCCAGGTCTAATGATCTGACATTTTTCTAAACCTGCAATGGTGTGGATGAATTGGTCTTGGACTTCATATGGTAAACTGGTCGAACAGCCATTCACATAGTACTCTTCTGTATGTTTGCCTTCTGGTTCCAAAAAAATTTGATGCCGTTCTTTGTCGGCAAAACGAACAATTTTATCTTCTATGGATGGGCAATATCTTGGTCCAATGCCTTGAATTTCTCCACAATACAATGGGGATTTATCTAGGTTTTCCTTGATGATTTCATGAGTTTTTGCATTGGTATAGGTTATAGCACAAGATAATTGTTCCACGTGGAACATTCCATCCTTCCATTGATTGAGTGTAAAAAGTCCTTCCTTTTCCATATCTATATCTGGTAAGGCAAAAGAAAAATGAGGAGGAGGAAAGTCTCCAGGCTGTAGGATACACTTAGAAAAATCGATAGTCTTTCCATTAATCCTTGGCGGGGTCCCAGTTTTTAATCGGCCGACTTCAAATCCATATTTTTTTAGGATTTCAGATAAACCACTAGAGGACTCACCCATTCTGCCTCCCATCTTCTTGCTTCTCCCAACATGTAATAAGCCCTTCAAAAAAGTACCCGTAGTAATAATAACTGCCGAGCTATGGATGATCATTCCTAGTTCTGTGATAACCCCCTTGACTCTATCTTCATTGACAATGAGATCAGCAACCGAAGCTTGAAATAAATCTAATAAAGGCGTTCTTTCACATACAGCTTTTAGCCGAAATTGATAGGCCTTTTTATCGCATTGCGCTCGAGGGGCTTGAACACTATAACCTTTTCTCAGATTGAGCATTCTAAACTGAATGCCCGTAAGATCTGTATTGATCGCCATTTCGCCACCAAGGGCATCAATTTCTCTTACTAAATGTCCCTTTCCAATGCCTCCAATCGACGGATTGCAAGACATCTGTCCAATAGTATCAAGATTCATTGTCAACAACAGGGTGCGACAGCCCATGCGCGAAGAAGCCAATGCGGCTTCGACTCCCGCATGTCCTGCTCCAACAACAATAACATCGTATGTTTTTGTGTATTCCATCTTCTTTCTACAACCCCTATTGATAAGTCATCCATCACAAGCAATCTACTTATTATCCCCTTCAAAGAAAATAGGCTACTACCAGAAGACTCAGGATACTGTAATGATCTTTTGAGAAGGTTCAAGAAAGAGTTTGTACTGTAGTATCTTCTTCATCATAAAAGACATATTCTTTTATCTCTAAGAAAATATGCTTGTCTTTTGTGCTCCTCCTTCACTATGAAATAATAGATATGACTAAAAATATGAAAAGAAAAGGGGTCGATACAATCAAAGAAGCGATTCCTGCTCTTTTTAGTATTGAAGCTGAAAAAGCTTTGCTAGGATTAATGCTGACAAATCCTGAATTGGTTTTCGATCAGATCAGGGAACGATTAACAGTTGAAGATTTCTATATTCCCGCTCATCGGATTTTGTATGAAGCTATCAGTGAATTACATGCAAAAAATATCGCTATTGATCTAACAACAGTTCACCAGTATCTAGTTGATCACCACCTAGATGAAAAAATTGGGGGAGCGGCTCTTCTGGCTGATTTAGTCGCTTCATTTGCCACCCATCTTAACCTCGAATCTTATATCAAAATACTCAAGGAAAAAAGTATTTTGCGTCGTCTCCATTCTGCAGCCTTAACTATCGTACAAAACATTTATGAAAATTCTCACTCTGTTTCCCAAGTCCTTGACCAAGCAGAAAAACAGATTTTTGAAATAACTGACCTTGCAGTGAGTCGATCCACTGTCAAGGCATCTGTTGAGATTCAAAAAGCGATAGAACTCATCGATTGCTTTCATAAAAGAAAAGGCAGATTATTTGGCATCCCAACTGGATTTCATCACTTGGACCAAATTACGACAGGATGGCAAAATGGAGACATGATTGTTTTAGCAGCTAGACCTGGTGTGGGGAAAACAGCCCTGGGACTGACCTTTGCTTGTCGTGCTTTAAAAGAAAGATACGATCAAACCAGAGATCTCTGGATTAAACCTGGCTATTCAGTAGGATTTTTCAGCTTGGAAATGACGGCCGTACAGATCATGCTTAGACTATTAGCTGCCATAGGCAGTGAAAGTCTTCAAAAAATACGACGAGGAGAACTAGAGCCTGCAAGCCTCGAAAAATTAAAAATGCTTGCTGATGATGCTAAAGAGTGGCCATTCTACATTGATGATTCTAGTGATTTAACCATTCATCAGTTACGAGCCAAAGCGAGAAGAATGAAAAATCAGTTTGGAGTAGATCTCATTATCATTGATTACTTGCAGCTTTTACATTCGGACTCACAGCAAGCCAAAGAAAATAGACAGGTCGAGATTTCAGAAATATCTAGAGGCATTAAAGCCTTAGCCAAAGAACTGAATATTCCCATCATTGTTTTAGCTCAATTAAACCGAAGAATGGAAGAGGGAAGAAGTGAGCCGGCCCTTCATCATTTAAGAGAATCTGGTGCTATTGAACAAGATGCCGATGTAGTTATTCTTCTCCATAGACTGGAGTCCGATTCAGTAACGGATATGACCAAAATTCCCTACCTTATTCATGTTGCCAAACAAAGAAATGGACCAACAGATAAAATCGAAGTTTTATTTAATGCTCCCTATACCCGATTCGAAGATCCCTTGCGACACGAAATAGAGCAGTCCTATGTGTAAAAGAAAGGAATAAGCTTGCCCGCCTAGTTGTGCTTGGAAGGATATAGCCATATGAGGGATAGGTAGTTACTTACGTCGACTACAGTTATTTCCAAAGAAAAGATTCTATTGGGCTTGTGGCCACCGCAAATTTAGAGGCTTGTCCAGATCCATACTCATAAGCAATTCTTCCGGCTACCACCGCATTTTTAAAAGCCACAGCCATTTGAAGGGGATCCTCAGCAATAGCAATTGCCGTATTAATAAGCACTCCATCAGCACCCATTTCCATGGCCAATGCTGCATGTGAAGGCTTTCCAATTCCAGCATCAATAATCACCGGCACATTTGCCTGTTCTATAATAATTTCAAGCTGGGATCTAGTTTCTAATCCTCTCATCGAACCAATAGGAGAGCCAAGGGGCATAACGGCAGCGGAGCCAACTTCTTCTAGTCTTTTTGCAAGCACCGGATCTGCATTAATATAAGGCAAGACGACAAAGCCATCTTTAACTAACCGCTCCGCAGCCTTCAGAGTCTCAATCGGATCGGGCAACAAATACCGAGGATCAGGATGGATTTCAAGTTTTATCCATTTGGGTAAACCTGCTTTTTCAGCGATTTTTGCTATTCGTATCGCCTCTTCAGCATCCATCGCTCCACTCGTATTAATGACTATCAGATATTTTTCTGAATCAATGAAAGACAGGATGTCCTCTTCTTTTTTAGGGGAACCAATTTCCACTCTTCTCAAAGCAACCGTTACAATTTGACTCCCACTAGCTTCCAATGCTTGAGCCATTTGCAAATGAGAACCAAACTTTCCAGTCCCAATAAGAAGACGCGATTGAAAATGCTTGCCTGCAATGACAAAATCACTCGTTGTAGCTATACCATCCATGGTTTAATATCCAACATAAGAGCTTTATTGCAAAAGCTGATATAAAATCCTAAGAGTTTTTCATTCGACAAATTCAATTTTCATATTCTGATCCACAACTCCAAGAGATTTGCCTCTTTCAATAAACTCAGAAACAGCTGCCTTCCCTTCTGGCCCATAATCTAACGTCCTTTCATTAACATACATTCCTACAAATTCATCGATCATTGAATCTTGGCTCCCCCTACTATACTTTCTTGCATAGCTAATAGCTTCGTCACGGTTCTGCAATGCCCACCGGATACTTTCTTTGACAATCGATTGCAACTCTCTACACCTATCCATTCCCAAGGAACGGCGTATAGCATTCCCCCCAAGTGGTAATGGTAATCCAGTGCTCTTTTTCCACCACTTTCCCAAATCCTCACATAATACCAAGCCTTCCAATACGTAAGCAAGCTGCCCTTCATGGATGATCAAGCCTACATCGGCTGATCCACTTTTAACCACATCAAATATTTTATCAAATGGACAGACTAAAAGATTTAACTCTGCTGGTTTTTTCTCAAAATATAAGGAGAGAGCCAAACAAGCGCTAGTATGCAAACCTGGTACCGCTATTTTTTTCCGCACCATATCCTTCTTATCAAAGTATTGTTTTGCGATGAGTCTTGGTCCATAGCCTTCGCCCATACTTGCCCCACAAGACATAAGCAGATAGTTTTTTGCCACCTTACAATACGCATAGATGGACAAGGCTGTTAGATCAATCATTTCAGAAAAAGCTAAATTATTTAGTGTTTCAATGTCTACTATCAGCTCCTTAAACACATAGTTCTGGGTGGAGATTTTCTTCTTTGAAATGGCATAAAACATAAATGCGTCGTCAGCATCCGGCGAATGACCTAAAGTAATTTCGATGAAATTCATATTTAATCCTTTTGAGATGTTAACATTCTTCATGCTTGCTTCAACAGAGAAATATAGAATAATTCTTAGGTATGGATTTAAAAACAGCTATAATAACAAGCGAAAAATTTGCCCTGCATGCACCGCCCTCTGGACATCCAGACGCTCCTACACGTATCAGTTCTGTTCTTCCAAAACTCAAAGATGCCTTTGGTGATTCACTGCTCTGGATTGAACCTTCGCCGGCCTCTTTAGATTGGGTATTATCCGTTCATACCCCAGAGTATGTAGAAAAAGTAAAAAAAACACAAATCGGTCCTATGGTTTTATTAGATTGGGGAGACACTTTTGCCCATGGTCCTTCCTTTGAGGTTGCTTTATTAGCTGTTGGTGCAGCTTTAGAAGCTGTCGATAAAGTGATTACTAAGCAAATAAAAAATGCCTTTTGCTTAGTGAGACCTCCCGGACACCATGCGCTTCCTAACTCCGCTATGGGCTTTTGCATATTTAATACCGTTGGAATTGCTGCCCGCTACGCAATAAAAAATTATGGGATAAAGAGAATTTTAATCTTAGACTGGGATGTGCATCATGGGAATGGCACGCAAGATATTTTCTATGAAGATCCCCAAGTTTATTTTATTAGCTTGCACCAATTTCCATATTATCCTGGAACTGGAAAAGCAAGCGAAATTGGGAAAGGCGCAGGAGAAGGCTATACAATGAATATATGTATGCATAGGGGAGCTACGGACAAAGAATATGAAGAAGCTTTTCATGCAAAAGTCCTTCCAGCTATTGATAAGTACAAACCGGAAATCATTTTTGTTTCTGCTGGTTTCGATGCACATAAAGACGATCCATTAGGAGAAATCTGTCTCACAGAGCAGGGGTATGAAACAATGACCCAACTTCTTAAAAATGCTGCACAAAAGCATTGTGAAGGCAAAATAATATCTGTTTTGGAAGGAGGATATAATACGGAAAGTCTATATAACTCCATTAAAAGTCATTTAAAAGTTCTTTCAAGCCCTTAATTGTCCTGTATATATATACCTATTTTATAGTCACTATTTATTCTATAACTTATTATTTTTCAATAGGTGGAAGATCACTCTCAGATTTATTAAAAGCATCTCTTTTAATATTAGTATTTTGCTCACTTAAACTCTCCAAATAAAGGGTAATGGCCAGGGCATCTTTGTGGCTCATTCGATAGGGAGGCATTGGCAGTCTGGAATAGCCGCCTCTAGGTAGTATGCCTGTTTCCAGATACTGTACCATATCTGACTCTTTCCATCCCTCAGGCAAACCAACTAGGGATCCAGCATACGAAGCCCATTCTTTTTGTCCGGATTGTTCCACCCATTGTAAAGGAGAACCTTGAAGCCATTTATCCATAATGAGTTGTCCATTTCTATCTCTAGGGGTATGACACTCCGCACATAGGGCCACTGCTTCCACCAAATACTTTCCATGTTGAATCATTTCTCCGGTCTTTGTATTGGAGATTTGTTTTACGGGGGAGGCTGAGACTGAGAAAGCTCTTCTTTAGATAGTGGAGCTAAATAAAGCTCTTCTTCTGCTCCCATTAACTGGCAAAGTATAAAGAGGCTTAGCAAACAAACCAAAACTATTTCCTTCACCGGTTTCAACCACTTGCTTGATTTTCTTATAAGTAGGCAAGTCGTATTGCTATCTCAAGTACAAATCAATTGGTATTATAATATGTTGATAATATTCTTGGTTGTTGGTTTCTTGAAGCAGAGATCAAATCTAGTTGTTTGACCCTGTTTTTTGAGTATTCCTTACAATTGTACCCTATACAAGAGTTTTTTATTTATTTTTCCAATAAAGACTTAGCCGATTTAGCAATGAGTAATACGTAAACCTAAGTTATCAGGTTTTAAAACTAAGATTTCTCCAGGAATAGCCAGCTTTAATAATTCTTCTTTTAAGGCTTGAACCACGTTGGTTGGATTTTTATAAGCAAGGGACATCAACGTAGAACCTGATCCACTCAAATAAAATCCCAAAGCACCGGCTTTTAAAGAGGTATCCCTAAGTTTTTCCCAAAAAGGAATAGCAGGAAGTCGATATGGTTCATGAAAATAATCGACAAACAATCCTGAAAGAGTTTCATATTTCTTTTCAAAAAAGCAAATTGCCATTAAAGTGGCGCGTTGCAGATTCTGGATAGCTTCCTTTAATTTAATTTCCGCAGGCAGGATGCGTCTGGATGACTCCGTGGGTATTTCGATTTGAGGCACAAATGCAACGAAAAAAAGCTTACTTTCAATCCGGCATCGTAACATTTTGGCTGGACCACATATGGTAAATCCTCCGAAAAGAGCAGGAGTAACATTATCTGGATGTCCCTCAAGTTCCGAAGCGATCTCTAGAAGTTCTTCTCTATTTAAAGGATTGCCTGAGAGCGCATTCAAACCAGCCAAGATCCCTAAACGGATGGATGCACTGCTCCCAAGCCCACGGGCTTGAGGGATTTGTGATTTAACAGTCCATTTAAAAGGAATTGAAGCAGATTGAATTTTCTTTTCAAAAGCCTTAACTGTTTCAAAAACCATTGGATGAGGGGGATCAGGAGAAGAAAGAGAATCGTCGATTGCTTCAATAATAAATTCATTATATAGACTAAGAGCAGCTCCGAAAGTATCGAAACCAGGACCAAAATTTGTGGTTGTCGCAGGGACTTTGACTAACCATCGGTTTTTATGATTGGTTGCTCTCACTGATAGTATCCGTCAAAAAGACTTAAGAAGCACTTTTAGTGTTAGCCAATGGCTTTATTGGCCAAAGCCTAACATAAAGATATCCAAATATAGCCCCAGCCAAATGGGCAGTATGGGAAGAGCCAGTAGGAATGTCAAAGACAAGGCAAATAGCTTCAAAAATGACGAATATAAGTACAACGACTTGAATGGAAAGAAAAAAAGTAGGGTTAAAAATGAACCGATTTGATTGAATATCATAATGGAAAGTCAAGGATCTTATCCAAATTTCTTGAAGACAAAAAGCGAAAGCCAGCAAAAAAGAAAAAACAACACCACTGGCTCCTATCAAGCCCGGCTCATGCATGGGCCCTCCAAAAAAATACCACCCCAATCCTCCAGCAATAGCTCCACCAACAAAAAGAAGCGCCAGCCTGAAATGCCCAAGAACTTTCTCCAGTTGGTTCCCAAGAAAATAAATGGCTATGGCATTGGTTAGAAGATGGAGTGGTTCGAGTTCATCGTGGAGAAAGGCATAGGTCAAAAATTCCCAAATCTTCCCATGGGCAACGCCTTCTGTCGTCAAAGCAAAAGAAGATCTAAACCAAGTGGAACCAAAAATGAACAAAAAGGTGATCTGAATAAAGTATACAATAAACAGGAAGGTGACTAAAGCTTGAGTCAACCAAGGCAACGTTTTGAAAAAATCATTGGAAGAAAAGTCCTTCAATAAAACCATCTTGTCTTTTTTCATTGTATCCTTCGTTTCGGCAAAAAACGCATTTTGTTATTTTTGTGCCTTTCAAACAAAATTAATGGTTTTTCTAAGATGGCTGTTAAAAAGGCAAAAATCAACTGCTTTCAGATAGATTCTCTTGTGGTTTCAGCTACTTGATCAATGAATATCCATAGAAATATCTATCGCAGGAGCACTATGTGTAAGAAGCCCAAGGGAGACAAAATCAACTCCTAATCGAGCCACTGCTTGTAACTTTTCTAAATTGACTCTTCCAGAGACTTCAACTAGAGCCTTATGATTTATAATTTTCATTCCTTCTGAAATCTGATTCAGCTCCATATTGTCAAGCATTATGATATCTGGAGATAAAGTACAAATGCAGGAGAGCTCTTCTAAGGTTTTAGTTTCGATTTCTATTCTAACCAATGGCTTGCGATACCGGATGATAGTGAGCTTTTCTTGCAACCATTCTAGCCAGCTTTCTCCCATCTTTCTTCTTATAAGGCTTAAATGGTTATCTTTAATAAGAATATGATCACTAAGAGAATATCTATGATTCGCTCCTCCCCCGCACAAGACAGCGTATTTCTGTAAGAACCGAAGGCCAGGAAGAGTTTTTCGTGTATCAAGAATTTTTGTCTTTGATTCTCGAAGAACCTCAACAAAACGATGAGTCAATGTGGCGATGCCGCAAAGATGAGACAAAAAATTTAGAGCCACTCTTTCTCCCATCAAAAGTGCTTGAGCATTCCCACTGATTTCAATAATGGGAGTGTTTTTTTCTACTTTTTGACCATCCATAAAAAAAGAAACGCAATGAAGAGAAGGATCGATATAAGAAAATACCTGACAAGCCACTTCAAGACCACTTAACACTGCCTCTTCTCGGACAATTATATGCGCCTTTGCTTTTTCATTTCTAGGTATTAAGAGAGAGGAAGTTAAATCCCCATTTCCTATATCTTCTTCTAAAGAACGTTTGATGACTTCTTTTAGAAGAAAATATGGAATAGAATAACTTGGAAAATTATTGTTTTCCATTTTTTTCTTATTAATTAATTATTAAAAAGACTAATTTAGTCATTTATAGTGTGAAAGGCAAAATAGAAAAGCCTTTTTGCAGTCTAAGGAAAATATGGTAATTATTAATATTTTTTTCTAATTTATTAATTTTAAGAAATTACGATGCTTGAAAATATTTTGAAATCGCCACTGCCTTTAAGATAAAGGCAAAAAAGAAAAGAATAAAATTTTTTCTTTGTTTCTTTTTGATAAACTTTATTCAAATACAAGCTAAGATTACAACTAAAATATGCTCTTTGGGAAAATAAAATCGATTCCGCTTCCTCAAATTGTTAGAATGATAGGGGTAAAAAGCGGTGTTTTAGAAATAAAATCCCCAGAAAATAAGCTTTATAGATTTCGCTTTTCAAGACGTCAATTTTTAGGTGCCGAAAAACAAGATATTCCAATTGGGGATACCTTTGAACTCAAATCGATTCTTCTGGAATTATCCCAAAAAGAAGAGAGCTTTTTTATTTTTAAGGAAATAGAACAACAAGAAGATAATGTTTCTTTTTCGCTGCCAGCCGTGCAGCTTATCATCGCCTCTTTGCATGCTCTCCGGGCAATGTATCAAAAGAATCTGCCTATTTTTTTTCCAGATCCAGAAACTGTTTTTCTTTCTACAGGGAATGACCCAAGTTGGATAGGCAGTGAATTTTTTTCTTTTTGGATAGAAGCGGAACCTTTCTTTTCCAAAGGCTCTAGTGCAAAGGAATTAGCCAAAAATCTCCCCATTGAGCTCGAAGACATCTTATTCTATATCTATACATTACGACTTTTGAACATGATCAAGACAGCAAGCAAAAAAAGGACTTTTTATTTACCTATTTCTGACCGATCTGATTTAAACAGCATTGAAAATACCCATGCCATTTTAAATATTGGTCCGGATTCCGCTGCGACTGGATCCAATCCACCACCTCTCCCTTACGAATCTTCGACCACTGCAATCCAAATTTATCATTCTGATCAACAAGACATTAAAAAAGGGTTGCTCCGAAGATTGATTTATGGTTTTAAAAACTTCTTTAGAAAGATGTATGAATAACCATAAAAATCAGAATATAAAAATTTTCGTAACGGGTCCATCTGGAGCAGGAAAAACTACTTTTATCCGTTCCATAAGCCAGTCCGAAGTTTTAACAACCGATGTTCCATGTACAAACGCAAAAGGAAAAAAAGAGACCACAGTGGCTATGGATTATGGATCACTCAATCTGGATAGATATTCGATTCATCTATTTGGGTCTCCAGGGCAAGATCGTTTCGATTTTACATGGGATATCCTCAGGCAGGGTGCCTTAGGGGTCATTATGCTTGTAGGAGGGCATGATCCTGAACAACTCCCTTTATTGAAAAAAATGCATGACAAATTCCTAACGGAATTAACCATTCCCTATATTTTAGGAGTGACCCATCAAGATCTTGCTGAAGTCTGGACACCTGCCGAGGTAGCAGACTATCTTGAAATTGATCCTTTTCTCTGTGTGGGTATCAATGCTTTAGATGAAAATAGTGCCACAGATGTTCTTGTCAGATTGTTTGAGATCATTGAAAAAGAAATAGAAGGATAAATTAAGGGACCTATTGTTAAATTCCTTTTTAAATTGTTGAAAAATCATGGAGTTGTATTAAAAAAAATCCATCTATTTTTCTTGATCTATTCCAAGAAGACAATTATGAAAGTTTTAATTTTATTTTAACCATATAAAAAGGAGCCTTAAACAATGTCGATATCAGAGGAGTTAAATATCGTATTAGGGGGACTGCGGAGTGCTGTCCCAGAAATTACTGCAGCATTAATTGCAACCACTGATGGACTTCCTGTAGCTCATTCTCTTAGCTCAGGCGATCCTAATCGACTCTCTGCAATGGCAGCAACAGCCTTAGGTCTAGGAAAACGAATTTGTGAAACGTATGGGGGTGGGGAATTTAAGGAAAACACGGTATCGGGATCAGAAGGACAAATGTTTATTTATTCAGCTGGCGGCAAAGCGGTTCTTGGAGTGATTACCAAAACTGGTGGGAATGTTGGACTCATTCATCTAGAAGCAAGAGATGCTGCCAGCAAAATTGCTGCTATTCTTAATCGTGGTATGTAAAAGCACCATAGCGGATATTATTAAAATTTTTACTTGACTTTAAATTGTACTTATTTAAAAAAAACAACCAATGATTTTTTGGGCTACTGAATCACTGTCTGAGGGCAAAGTGGAGCCCCTTGTGCAGCCTGCGGCAGAAACCTTATTTTGGATAGGTTTCTTGCCTGTTACTAGTTCTATGATCCAAACTTGGATAGTGATGGGGGTGATATTTTTAATTATTCGCCTAGGCACCTTGCGGCTATCCCTCATTCCAAGTGGTCTTCAAAACGCCATAGAAGCTGCTGTAGAGGGTTTAGAAAAACTAACTAAAGGGTTGCTTGAACCAAAAGTAGCCGATTGGGCCTTCCCACTGGTTGCGACCTATTTTATATTCATAGTGTTTTCTAATATAACTGATTTAATCCCAGGGGTAGGGAGCATCGGTTTTGGAGAAAAAGACCCTTCTAGACACCTTCCATTTGCTATAAAACATACCTCCGTTCCCATATTCAGGCCTCCGACTTCGGACGCGAATATGACGACAGCGATGGCGTTGATATTCTTTATTATGAGCACCTTTTGGGCATTTCGTTATCATCATGGGATTAAAGGAGTGCTCCATCATATATTTGGTGTAAAGGGTGGATTTAAGGGATGGATTGTAATTCCATTGACCGTTCTTTTTACCGCCGTTGGATTTATGGAAATCATCTCCATTCTCATACGCCCCGTAGCGTTAGCCATGCGGCTCTATGGGAATATCTATGGGGGAGAGACAGTTCTGCATATGATGACGGGAATATTATGGGGGCTGCCAGCGGTTCCTTTTTATTTTTTTGAATTCATGGTAGCTATTATTCAGGCATTAATCTTTACGTTGCTTTCTATTGTTTTTACAGGAACCCTTTGCTCTCATTTTGGAGAAGGAGAGTCAAAGGAAGGATAAGGAAAGCAGGGATAATAATCTGTATAGGGTATGTGATCATTGAAGCCGTCTTAAAAATTTACAATGATAAACACATGAAGCAGCTACTTGTTTTCATGTGCTTGTCATAGAATATAAAAATCAATAAAGAAAAACTTCAAATAATAAAACATAAGGGAGATTAAACATGTTGTTCTTAGCTCAAATGGTAACTGGAAATGTAGCCATAGGGTTGGCTGCTTTAGGTGGTGCTGTGGGTGTAGGTCTAGCTGCATTAGGTGCAGCAGGGGCCATTGGTAGAAATCCGGGATCTTTTGGTCTCGTATTTACTACTGCTTTGCTTGGAATGGCCTTGTCTGAAGGGTTAGCCATATTGGTTTTCTTCGTGGTTGGAAAGTAAACCGGGTATTGTATGGAAAACACTTTACATCAGCTTGGGATTGAGTGGAATAAGCTTATTGCTCAGATTATTAATTTTGTCATCGTGCTGTGGGTGCTGAATCGGTTTGCCTTTCGACCCGTACTAAAAATACTGGAACAAAGGAGAGAAAAAATAGCCGAAAGCCTGCAAAATGCAGAAAAAATCAAACAAGAATTAGCCGCAGCAGAAGAAGCAAGAAAGGAAATCTTGCGTAAAGCAAATGAGCAAGCAGCCATGATTGTTGCTGAAGCACAAAAAGCTGCTGCATATCAGGGAGAGAAAAAAATTCTAGAAGCAATTGAAGAAGCAAAGAGAATCCTTAAAAAAGCTGAAGAGACCGCTCGACTAGAAAGGGAAAAGGCAAAGGAAGAGATACGAAGGGAAATTTTAAACCTTGTCATCGACATTAGTTCAAAAGTTATTGGCAAAACCCTTTCAGCGGAAGATCAGGAACGATTAAAAAATGAGGTCCTCAGCAAAATCCCTCAAAGAGGGGAGGAGAATATTTTTTCTCGTAATTAATGTCTGAAAGCTTCGTTATGAAAAAAGCAAATGAAAATCAGTAGGGAAGCAAAACGACAGGCAAAAGCACTTTTTAGGTTTTGTCAAAACAACGGTTCTATTGATGAGGAAAAACTTAAAGAGATCCTAAACAAATTGGCTCAGGAAAAGCCTCGGCACTATCTTGAAATTCTCGAATGGCTGAAGCAATTGCTTGCTAATGAAGTAGCAAAAAAAACCTATGTGGTGCAAAGTGCCGCCGAACTTCCAGATCAAGGAAAATCTATTTTTGAAAAGTTAGAGAAATCTTTTGGACCTGCTTTAGAAAAAAAATATCAGATTTGTCCAGAATTAATTGGTGGAGTTAGAATCCAAGTAGGTTGTGATGTATGGGATGGATCGATTGCTTATAAATTGAAAAACATCGAGACACTATTAAGTAAGTAATTAGGTGTTGTGGAATTCTATCTGGAGGCTATTTTTAAAAAGGAGATTTATATATGGATATTCCCTTACTCCAAGAAATAGAGGAAAAAATATCGGAACTTAAATTTGAAATAGGGAAAACGAACGTTGGTATCGTTAGGGAAATTGGTGATGGGGTTGTAAAAATTGAGGGGCTTAGCGACGCAGGGATGAACGAAGTTATAGAATTTCCCCAACGATTGGACGAATTTGGACAGCCAATAAGAGCACTTTGTTTAAACTTAGAAGAAACAGAAGTGGGCGGTGTCGTTCTTGGAAACTACCTAGCAATTCGGGAGGGAGATGAAGTAAGAACAACCGGCCAGCTACTTCGGGTTCCTGTTGGAAAAGAACTTTTAGGAAGGGTGATCAATCCCCTTGGCCAACCACTTGATGGCAGAGGACCTATATTGGCAAGCACAACCTATCCCATGGAAAGAATAGCTCCTGGGATTATCAAGCGCAGAAGTGTTAATCAACCAGTACAAACGGGAATTATTGCTATCGATGCAATGATCCCAATTGGTAGAGGCCAAAGAGAGCTTATTATTGGAGATCGGTCTACTGGAAAGACAACCATTGCTATTGATACTATTATTAATCAAGCACGTCTGAACAAAGCCTATGAAAATGAGAAAAACTATAGGCCATTGTATAGTATTTATGTTGCTGTAGGGCAGAAAAATTCAAATATATCTAGAGTTATTGATACTTTAGAAAAATATGGTGCGCTGCCTTATTCTATTGTTGTCGTAGCTGCTGCTTCAGATCCGGTTACTTTGCAATACCTCGCTCCATTTGCTGGGACAGCTATTGGGGAATGGTTTATGGAAAATGGAATGGATGCCTTAATTGTATATGATGATTTATCGAAGCATGCGGCTGCATATAGACAAATTTCACTTGTTTTAAAACGCCCCTCAGGAAGAGAAGCTTATCCGGGCGACATATTCTATCTTCATTCCAGGTTACTAGAACGATCAGCTAGACTAAATGAAGCAAATGGAGGGGGAAGTCTAACCGCTTTGCCAATTATTGAAACGCAGGCAGGGGACGTCTCTGCCTACATCCCAACAAATGTCATTTCCATTACCGACGGACAAATTTATTTGGAGACCGATCTGTTTTATCAAGGGATTCGGCCTGCCATTAATGTCGGACTATCAGTATCTCGTGTTGGCTCTTCGGCACAAATAAAGGCGGTCAAACAGGTAGCTGGGAAAATAAAACTCGAACTGGCTCAATTTAGGGAACTTGCAGCTTTCGCTCAATTTGCAACGGATTTAGATCCTGCAACGAAAGCTAAGTTGGATCGGGGAAGTCGTATCGTAGAAGTCTTTAAGCAGTCTCAATATTCTCCCGTTTCGGTCGAATTGCAGGTAGCTGTTTTATGGGCAGTTCAAAATGGATATTTTGACAAGATTCCTTTAGATAAAGTCAAGCAAACGCAGACAAGACTTGTGGATTATCTGGAGAGCAGAGAGCCAACTATTTTAGAGGCTATAAAGACTAAAAAGGCCCTGGACGACGATATAATCAAATCTCTTCGGGGAGCCCTTGATAATTTCTTTCAGAGTCTAGTGGAATAAGCACAACCTGACTAGTATTGTATATGGCTACAACTAGGGAAATACGTAGACGAATCAGGTCTATTAAAAATACCGCACAAATCACCAAGGCGATGCAAATGGTGGCGGCATCCAAAATGCGGAAAGCGCAGCAAAGAGCCATAGAAGGAAGGCCCTATCAAAACCTTTTTCAAGAAATTGTTCAAAGCCTTGTTCCTCAGGCTGGTCAGCTAAGGCATCCTTTGCTTCAAGCACGGCCTATACAAAGAGAAGCTGTTTTTGTCATAGGAACCGATAAAGGGTTATGTGGTCCATTGAATACAAATTTGTTGCGTGAAATTCAGAAGCGCCACAATCCAAACCATCGTTATGTAAGTATGGGCAAAAAGGTAAGAAATTATCTGGCTTTGCTGAAGGGCAATCAAGGAGAGAACCTCCTTTTAGCAGATTTTGAGCTCAAAGATAACCTTTCCTTTCGTGAAGCCAAGAGAATCGGCAATTTCCTAATAGAAAAATATCTAAACAAAGAAATCGATGCCATATCGATTGCCTATTCCCATTTTGTTAATCCTTTAGTACAACATCCTATCTACCGACGTATTGCTCCAATCAGTCAAGTAGAGTTAACGAAAAAAGACAATACTCAAGAGACTACCCCAGAAAACTTTGTCCCTTTTAATTTTGAGCCCTCTCCAGAAGAACTTCTGGATAACATTTTGCCCTTTTACATCCATCTGGAAATCTATCAATCAATACTTGATAATTTGGCTTCTGAGCATAGCGCCAGAATGGTTGCTATGAAAAGTGCAACAGAAAATGCTAAAAGTTTATTACAGGATTTATCTTTGGAATATAACAAAGCTAGACAGGAATCGATTACAAAAGAAATTTTAGAAATTTCAACAGCACAATACGCGATTGGATAATATAATTATCAACAACAAGAAGCGATGAAAAAAGGAAAGGTCGTTCAAATTATCGGTCCGGTAGTAGACGTGGAATTTTCAGATACAGAGGTTCCACCTATCTATAATGCTTTAAAGATTAATTATCAAAAAGAAGGACAACCAACAACCTTGATTTTAGAGGTGCAACAGCATCTTGGGGATGGTTGGGTGAGAACCATAGCGATGTCAAGCACCGATGGCTTAAAAAGAGGAATGGAGGTGGAGGACACTGGAAATTTTATATCGGTGCCAGTGGGACCTCAAGTTTTAGGAAGAATCTTCAATGTCCTTGGGGAGCCTATTGACGAAAAAGGAGAGGTGCGAGCAGAAAAACGACTGCCTATCCATAGGCCAGCTCCATCCTTATTGGACCAAGACATCAAAGCCACCATTCTTGAAACTGGTATTAAAGTTATTGATTTGATCTGTCCATTCCTCAGAGGAGGAAAGGTTGGAGCTTTTGGGGGAGCTGGCGTGGGCAAGACTGTGGTTATAATGGAGCTCATCAACAATATTGCTAAAGCCCATGGAGGATTTTCTGTATTTTCTGGGGTTGGAGAACGTACCCGCGAGGGTAACGATCTTTATAATGAAATGTCTGAAGCCAAAGTGATCGATTTGGAAGACCTATCGAAATCAAAAGTCGCCCTAGTGTATGGACAGATGAATGAGCCGCCTGGAGCAAGATTAAGGGTAGGGCTTTCTGGGCTAACTATGGCAGAATATTTTAGGGATGAGATGAAACAGGATGTTTTGTTGTTCATCGATAACATATTTCGATTTTCTCAAGCAGGTTCTGAAGTATCAGCCCTTCTTGGCCGAACTCCCAGTGCAGTAGGTTATCAACCCACATTGGCATCAGAGATGGGCGCTCTACAGGAAAGAATTACCTCGACGCGGCAAGGATCGATTACTTCGTTTCAAGCCGTTTATGTTCCCGCTGATGATTTGACAGATCCTGCTCCAGCAAATACCTTTGCGCATTTGGATTCGACAATTGTTCTTGAAAGATCGATAGCCGAACAAGGCATTTATCCAGCCGTAGATCCTTTAGCTTCCACTTCAAAAGCACTAGCACCAGAGATAGTCGGGCAAGAGCATTATGAAGTGGCTAGAGGCGTTCAACGGGTGCTTCAAAGATACAAAGATTTACAGGACATTATTGCTATTTTAGGAATGGATGAGCTTTCCCCTGAAGATAAACTAACGGTCTATAGGGCTAGAAAGATTCAACGCTTTCTAAGCCAACCATTTCATGTAGCTGAAGTTTTTACAGGTATTAAAGGACAGTATGTACCTATTAGCGAAACAATTCGAGGATTCAAAGAAATTCTAGAAGGTAAGCATGACGATGTCCCTGAAGGCAATTTCTATATGAAAGGAACCATCGATCAAATTCGATCTTGATGTCCCATGAGCTTTACTTTGCGACTCGTTACTCCTGAAGGGGTGACATTATCAGAGGAAGTCGAACAGGTTACTTTACCGGGTATTGATGGCGAGATGGGTATATACGCAAATCATGAGCCATTGATTACTCAAATTGCACCTGGGGAATTATCTTATACGAAAAATGGTGGTAAGAAATTTTACCTGGCAATTGGTGAAGGTTTTGTTAAGATAACAGCAAAAGATGTATCCATTTTGGTCGATATGGCATTAAGAGAAGAAGAAATCGAGGAGAAAAAAGTCGAAGAGGCTATAGCTCGTGCTCAGGCTGCTATAAAACAAAAGCTACTTGGAGAAGAGGAACTTGCAGCTACACAAGCCATGCTTCTGAAGTCAATGGCTCAACTTAAAGTCAAGAGAAGAAGACATGGCACTGGAGCCCCACCGATAACACCTAGCTAAGTTTTGTTTGCATTGGATAAAAAACGATTTTAACTTGTTTGCAGCTTTTCCCATTTCAGCTTTTTTATCTATAGATGATTATTCCTCAGCGCGTTGAAATCGTTGGAAATTATTTAGCCATCCAGTGGAATGATCTCTCAGAGTCTTTAATTGCTCTTGAAAAACTAAGAAAAAACTGTCCTTGTGCTTTATGTCAAGGGGAAAGCACCATTTTGACTAAGGTAAAAGCTCCAAAGATTGCTTTTGGACCCAAAAGTATGGAACTTAAAGAAATACGGATGGTTGGCAGTTATGCTTTACAATGTCTTTGGGGCGATGGACATCAAAGTGGCATTTATCCTTTTTCTCTGCTGTTAGAACTTGGCAAAGAAAAGGAGTAAAAAAACTAAGCCATGCAAAAAGTGCTTACAAAGAAGCATATTCAAAACAATCCATTTGCAGAATCCTTAAAATCTATTCCAGAGGTTGTTCTTTGCGGAATTTCTGGTGGTGTCGATTCTATAGTTCTCTTACACAGCTTGGTTGAGGCTGGGAAAAAACCCATCGTACTGCACTTCGAACATGGATGGAGAAAAGACGAAACGTTAGATTCAAAACTTGTTGAGGAATTATCGAAAAAACTAAATGTAGAGTTTATTAAAAAAAAATCTGAAAAAAGTTTTCCGAAAACAGAAGCAGGAGCAAGAGAAGAGCGTTTTAGATTTTTTATTGATACCGCCCAAAGGAAAAACTGTTATAACCTGGTATTAGCTCACCATGCAGATGATCAAGTAGAAACATTTTTGATGCAACTACTTCGCGGCACGGGCACAAAAGGATGGGGAATGGATAAAATAAGTTCTTTTGGAAAATTAACCATATATAGGCCTTTTCTAGATTTCTGGAAAGCAGACATTATAGCCTTTGCCAAAAAAAACCTATATTGCTGGAGAGAAGATGAAACCAACGACAATGCGCTCTATTTAAGGAACAAAATTCGCAAAGAATTAATACCATTTTTAGAAAACAGATTTTCCAAGTCAGTAAAAAAGTCTCTTTGGAAATTTTGTGAGATATTAAGAGAAGAAAAAAAGTGGCTTATGCAGCTCACACAAGAAATAGCCAGTGGTCCATCGCTTCGCTTTTCTGATCTAGAGAAAGCACCGATTGGAAAACAAAGATTAGCGATAGGGCTATGGCTTAAAAAAAGGGGAGTAGCAGATATCAGTTTTGAAGACATTGAATCGATAAGGGAAATGATTGGAAAAAAGGGCAAGAAAAAATGTAATTTAAGTAGAAATTTAGCCGTAATTTTTAAAAACGACGAACTTGTTTTGACACATCAATGAAAGAAAATCCTCGCATGGTAGAACCCATTAGAATCAACCGGTATCTTGCTTCTTGTGGTCTAGGATCCAGGAGAAGTTGTGAAGCTTTTATCCGTTCTGGTCTTGTCAAAGTAAATGACAAAATAGTTAGATCGCTATCAGTCAAAATAAATCCTCAGGATAAAGTTGAGATCAATGGTCAAATTCTGTATCCCCTTAAAAAGGATTATATTCTCTTTTACAAGCCCAGAGGATTCCTATGCAGTAAGACAGGGCTCATTGGAGAAAGGACCATTTACCATATCCTACCTCCATCCTTTCAGAAATATTTCTATGTTGGCCGACTCGATAAGGATAGTGAAGGTCTTATTCTTTTGACCAATGATGGTCTTCTGGCCAATAAAATACTGCATCCGAAATTTCACATTCCTAAAACTTATTTGGTTAGTCTTGCTACTCCTTTCGACGAAAACAGTAAAAAAGCATTGCTGAGAGGCATGTATATGGAGGGTAAAATCGCAAAAGTTCAAGATGTTCAAATCAAAGAGAAAAACAAGCTAAAAATAATCTTAACCCAAGGGATCAAGAGACAGATCCGAAACATGCTATCAATACTTGGCTATAAGGTTACCAGACTACAAAGAATATCCTTAGGTCCTTTAACTCTCAAGGGGCTTTATATTGGTCAATACCGTCGATTAACTAAGAAAGAAATAGATTTGCTTTATGCAGCCATTGAAGCTGCTCAAATAAAACAACCCAATAGTATTTAAACTATGAATGCTGACAAAGCCCTTTGGGGAGGACGTTTTCATGAAAAACCCTCTTCCTTATTTACTCGTTTTAGCCAATCAATCAGTTTTGATTGGCGATTATACTATCAAGATATCCAAGGCAGTATTGCTCATGCGCGAATGCTTGAAAAAATAGGAATTATCGACTCAAAAGAAAGCGAGGAAATCCAAAGCGCACTATCGGAAATTTCCCATCAAATAGAGCAGGGACAGTTTCAATGGTCGATGGAGCACGAAGATGTTCATATGAACATTGAGTATGCCCTGACTCAAAAAACAAAAGCTGGCTTAAAACTCCATACGGCAAGAAGCAGAAATGACCAAATAGCTACTACTATGCGTATGTGGGTCAAAGAGGAAGTCCAAAAAATTTTCAATCTTCTCTGTCGACTCCAAGCCATACTGGTCCAATGGGCTGAAAAGTATACAGACCTAGTTATTCCTGGCTACACCCATCTCCAGCGGGCTCAACCCGTTTCAATTGCTCATCAGATTCTTGCGTATGTCGAAATGCTCGAAAGAGATAAAGAAAAGTTTTTAGCCTGTTATAAAAGCGCGGATGTTTTAATTTTAGGCAGTGGTGCCTTGGCAGGAAGTAGCCTGCCTTTGGACAGAGAATATGTAGCCAAGTTGTTGGGCTTTAGTAAGGTATCAGAAAATTCAATGGATGGGGTAAGTGATCGCGATTTTGTTCTAGATTTTCTTTATGGAGGAGCATCCTTAGGAATCCATCTTTCGCGGTTTGCTGAAGATATGATTCTTTGGTCGAGTAGTGAATTTGGCTTTTTAGAATTACCTGATTCCTTTTCGTCTGGTTCTAGTCTGATGCCTAATAAAAAAAATCCGGACATTTTTGAACTACTCCGTGGGAAATCAGCACGATTGATCGCTAATCTCAATAGATTATGCATCCTATTGAAATCGTTACCTTTGACTTACAACCGGGATCTGCAAGAGGATAAAGAACCTTTATTTGATTCTGCTGATACAATTGAAAGCAGTCTTGAAATTCTTATAGCCATGATACCGGAACTAAACATTAAGACGGCTAATTGTTTGGAACGAGCGAAAGATCCCCTTCTATTTGCCACAGACATTACTGATTGGCTTGTGCAAAGGCAGGTTCCCTTTAGGGAAGCTCATCATAAAGTTGGTGAACTCATTGGTTATTGCGAAAAAAATTCCATTTTATTATCAGAGGCGCCAGAGTCAGTTTTATCTCGGATCCATCCGGATCTTCCTAAGGTTTGGAAAGAGCTTTTTGATCCACAAAAATCTTTGGATAGAAAAAAAACCATCGGGGCTCCTAACCCAAGTTCTGTCAGGCAAAGGATCGCACATTGGAAAGAGCGGCTAAAAACGACCAATGCTTTATAAAGTAAAAATAAATCATTTGATTAGTACTCTAATTGAAGAGAGTATTCAAACCTGGATGGGAGAAGGGGGAGGATTTTGTTGTTCTTTTTTCCTCAATCGATATTTCAACAAACAGTAAGCAACAAAACTGATTTCAAGAAAGACATAGAGCAGGACATAGCCTATCCCTCCGCTACCAAACCCATAGCTATGCAAACCCTTACCCAGAACAAAATTTACTCCATACCATGCCATCAACACGCTAAGGAAGCAAAGGACAGAGCCCACCGCCAGTCCAAACTCTCCCCACCAATGAGCAATTCGACCATGCAGTACAGCCAAGTAACAAAGAAGCGTAATTAAGGCCCATGTTTCTTTTGGATCCCAATCCCAGAATCTGCCCCAAGAATAATTGGCCCAGACGCCTCCTAATATTGTTCCAGCAGCCAACAAAAAAACGCCTATTTGAAGAGACCTGTAAATATACTTTGCTAATACCCCTTTTTGGAATCCTCCCATGCCTGCATTTTTAGAGGTATTCCATAAATAAATATGACTTAGTCCGAGGGCGAGAGCAAAAGCTGCATAGCTTAAAGTGATTGTCAATACATGAATAGTAAGCCAAAAATTATTCCTTAAAACCGGGACAAGAGGTTGGATAGTGGGATCAAAGATTAAAGGCTGAGAATCCACGAGCATCATACAGATTGCTGCAAAAGGGCAGGCAGCCATAAGAAAGAATCTGGAATGATAAATCGCTTCAAAAACAAGAGCAAAGAACATCACCCCAAAAGAAACCCATACAACTGATTCATACATATTGCTCACGGGTGGACGACCCGCAATGAGGATTCTGCAGACAAATCCATATACATGAAACAAGAAACCGAAGACGGCAAATCCCCAGCCAATTCTATACCCTAATTCAGGCTGCCATCCTCGAGATAAAAGAAAAACAAGGGAGGCTATCCCATAGCAAATCAACGTCCATTTCCAGGGATTTAAGACCGTGTAAGCATGTTCGAAAAGAAGCGAATCATTTGAAGGATATATCCTAGGAGCATAATCCTTAAGTTGTTTAGAAAACAAAGAAGCTTCTTCTTGGGCTTTACTAAAATTTCCTTGAAGATAGGCTCTTTTCATGGAATCGAAAATGACAAGGAGTGATTCGGAAAGTCCTTGAGGATAATACTGAGTTGCATTTTCAATCGTAACCCATTTTTTATTTGGATCCAAGGGATTGGGGATCACGTGGAAAATCTCTCCTGAATATAACTCTTCAAATAATTTCAATCTACCGGAAACAGCCATCGCCTCTTTTTCTTCTGGATTCAATGAGGCACCTTCGGCTTCTGGCCTATGAAGATGTTTCACTACAAAGTCTTTAAAAAGATTATTTTCTCTAAGCTGTTGAAAAGAGAAGAGTTTCTTTGCTGAATCTATTCCAATATCTTTTCTTAACAAGGGATTGTCTACAAGGATAACGGGCTGCCTTTCCCAGCCTTCAGGATGAAACCACAAAGATAAGACAAAATCGGTACTGCCTACTTTTTCTCCTTCAAGGGTTTTTATTGAGTCTCTGCCACTAAGAGAAAGTAAAATTTCACGCGCAAAAACTGTTAAAGGCTTTTTTCTTCCTCCATGCTGAATGGCTATTTGAGAAAATTGATTCAGTTCTTTCCCTAGGAGGGTTGAGGGAAGAAGTATGCATAAAATGATAAGAAAAATCCTTAGACCACTTCTATTGATCATGATAGTAAAAAGATAGTAATTACGAGTGAATAGTAAAACAAAAATTATAATCCTCTTCTCCTCTTTTTATAGAGGAGGGACAAAGTGTTCTAAAGAGAAAAGAGCTATCACATACTATCAGACTGTAAAGGCTGTTCTCTTTGAGTCAAGAGCTTAGGGAATTTAATTAGTATACCTTGATACAAAGCCAATTCTTTCTTATCTTTGCAACAAAGAGAGAAGAAAATTTATATTTGACATTTCAAAGTTCAGATAAAAAGTTGAAAACAACAAATATTTTTACTTTGTGTAGTCTATAAAATTATTTTATCTACTCTCAAAAGATGTCGGAATATCATAACAACCTTAGCTCCATTCCAGAAGCTTTAGAGAACTTCAGACAGGGTAAACTGGTCATCGTAGTCGATGACGAAGATAGAGAAAACGAAGGCGATTTTATTGGAGCCGCTGAGCTTTGTCATGCAGAGATGGTTAATTTCATGACAAAAGTCGGCCGTGGCCTTATTTGTGTAGCTATCACGCAAGAACAAGCTGACAGACTCAACTTACCTTTAATGGTGCAACCTAAAGATAACACTGCCCTCTATGGTACTCCTTTTACAATATCAGTCGATTATATAAAAGGAACGACGACGGGTATTTCGGCCGATGACAGAGCAAAAACGATTCGAGCTTTATCGCATCCTCACTCTCTGTCCACAGATTTCAGAAGACCAGGGCATATTTTTCCACTGCGTTCTTCTCCGGGTGGAGTCTTAATGCGCGCAGGCCATACAGAAGCTGCAGTCGATTTAGCCAGACTCAGTGGTTTAAACCCTGCAGGTGTTCTTGTTGAAATTATGAAGGATGATGGCACAATGGCCAGACTAGAAGACCTAAAAAAAATTGCTAGAACTTATAACTTGCCTATAATTACGATCAAAGATCTCATAGCCTATCGTACCCAAACAGAATCCCTTGTAGAAAAAGTCATTTCCGTGAATCTTCCTACCGAATTTGGTGATTTTCAACTGTTAGCCTTTAGAAATGTTTTAACAAATGAAGAGCATTTGGCATTAATCAAAGGAAAATGGGATCCCCAAGAACCTGTTTTGGTTAGAGTTCATTCTCAGTGCCTGACTGGAGAAATTTTCCATTCTTTACGATGTGATTGCCGACAGCAACTGGAAATGGCAATGGCTGCCATAGAAAAAGAAGGAAAAGGAGCGATTGTTTACTTAAAGCAAGAGGGGAGGGGAATCGGACTTTTAAATAAACTCAAGGCTTATAGACTTCAAGATGCTGGAATGGATACAGTAGAGGCTAATTTGGCTTTGGCTTTCGCTGCCGACAATAGAGATTATGGCATTGGTTGTCAGATTTTGCGTTCTTTGGGAATTCACAGAATTCGACTTTTGACAAATAATCCAGTCAAACGAATTGGTTTGGAAGGTTTTGGACTAGAAATTGTGGAACGAATTCCATTGCATGTCAAAGCCAATGATCATAACAGAAATTATCTTCGAACAAAAGTAGATAAGCTTGGACATTTAATTCCAAAAGAATTAATAGATTCATCCGAGGAAAAATAAGGTTGTGTGTTAAGATGGTAGGGCTGAGGGTACAAAAGCTAATAATCAGCTGCTTGAATCATCTAGGGAGATTGGGCTTTTTGTTCATTGCTGGCAGTTGTGCTTTCTTTTTGCTTTTTCCTGCTGCCTATGGCGGCTCCAATGAAGACAAACCCGAAGAATGGATTGTCGTTAGCGGTGGACCTGCTTTACGTTTTTTTGAGCATGGTAAAGCAGATTCTCACGACAAGTACTGGGGGAATTTTATTCGAGCCTCTGTCGCACGCATTGAGCAACTCCAATTATCCAAACCTAAAAACGTAGAAATTAGTTGGCTTGTGTTTCGCCCTGCCTATCAAAGAAGGAGTCAAGAAGAAAAGCTTGATATACTTTCACAGATTGTATCTCAAGCAGATGCTCTTGGGGTGCAACTTTTTTGGTTTGATACAAAAGAGGAACTTGTCAATTATCTGAATTTTGGGAAAGACAGAAAACGAGAACCGATTGGAAATTTTGATTATTTTGGGCATTCTAACAAAGCTTGTTTTATGTTCGATTACAGTTCGCAATTTGATAATCTTTCTCAAGAATTCCTTCATGAGAAAGAATTGTCTTTAATTGAAAAGAAAATTTTTACTAAAAAAGCGACTATAAAAAGCTGGGGTTGTCATTCTGGAGAATTTTTCTCTCAAAGATGGAAAAAAAGGTTTGGCATACCAATGGTGGGGGCCGTAGGCAAAACAGATTATACAAGTGCTAGTTTGCCGTTCTTATCAAAAACTGGTCGATGGACTCAATGAGAAGACTCCTAGCCTTTTTATTTTTTAGTCTGTTTTTCTTTTTAATTAAGGAACCCTTTTATGGAGAAGAGACCGCCGACCCACAAATACCACATCTTCCAATCCCTTCTCCTCCTGGTTATCAAGAAGAACAACAATCTAATGCCAATGGAACAAACGCAAACCGTGAAAAAGAAAAACTGATCTTTCCTCCAGCACAATACGCAAAAGAGCCTTTAAAACCGCCTCCCGGTATCATTGTAGAAGACTATATAGGGCATAGAGCTGTTGACAAGCATGGGAGCGGATGGGGTTGGGTTAAAAAACCTAACGAAGACTGGAAAGATGCGCATTGGATTGCCCTAAAAGAAACGCCTGGTGGCGTTGTCGCTCCTTGGAGAAAGCTTAAAAAAAAGGCTGCCGATGATAATTTCGAATATCGGATGAGAGGCTACATTGCTGATTATAAAGTGTATGATCCGCACACAAACGAGTTACTAGAAGTTTTTGTTCCAGAAATGATCGAACCCATTGGTCCAGCAAAACCTTTAACAAGGAAGCCTGGCCCTCCTTCTCGATTTGCTCACATACCTGAAGAATGGAATCCTAGGAGAAACGTCCAATAAACTTCATAACGCTGCGGGCTCAAAACGATTGGTAGGATCAACAATAGAGTCTTTAGGCTATTCCAATGCATAAAATTGTAGGTAGCCTCCCCATGAAGATTGATACAAACGTCTTACTCCAGGAAGAGGGTTGGCAATGGAAGTAGTTAAAGGCAAAAGTCTTCCAAGTAGGCTTTCTTTCGCTTTTTTGTCCGCTCTCCAAACCAATATGTCATGCGAAGGCAGTTCTTGGATCATATATCCAGCAGATTCCTTCTCATTGACCCATTTCATAACCATAGGAATCAATCCATGGATGTCTGTTCCGGCTCTTGGAAAGACTCGCCAATCATATCCCATCGATTGAGGAGATTGGCCAAAAGCCAAAGCCAGATTAGAAATGTCTTCAGTAGTAATGCATAGATAGAGGGGACGGCTCTGCGGTAAGGCTTTTTTCAAAATTTCCAATCCTTCCACAGCATTGGCAGCATAAGATTTTGCTAAAATGCTCAATCGATTTGTTTCTTTTGGAGCTCCAAACATTTCTTCAAGCATCTTCAATCCATCTTTTGGGATTACTGTCGAATCATAGCTTTCAATCCATATTTCCTTTCCTGTAAAGAGTTTTAACCTTTGTGAGACATCCCACCACCCTATGAAAAGAGCATTGGATGGAGCATGTGCGTTAACCGATCGCATGGCCTCTATCCATATCCGATTGAGCACATCGTCAATTTCCGAACCAATCGGTTTTGGAGGAAAAACCCTAGCAAAACAGCTCGTATTTTGCGAGTCGAGATATTGTGCGATCCAAAAATGGCCTTTATTTCCAAAAGCATAATGCCAATACTTTTGGACTGGGAAGAATGTAGGCAAGGATAGAAATTGGGAGTCCTTCGTTTCAATTTTAATCAAGGGTTCACGTTTTTTTTCGTGATTGCTCCAAAGGCTTTGGAGGATTAACACAATCCCACCAGCAAATAGAATCAATCCCCAAAAAACTGGTCCTCTTTTTTTTAGAAAAAAATTTTTAGTTTCTTCTGTAGGCAATTTTTTGAATTAAAAAAATAAAATTAAAAATTACTTTTTTTTCCTTTTATTCCCAAAGCTTTTCCCAAAAGATGAACTTAAAAGGATGATCCCAGCACTCGATCCAATAATACCAAATAGGAGTTTTGCTTTACTAGATAAAAGAGAAGTATGATCTCCTGTTGAAAGCTGAGATTCATGAGGTCTATTTCTTAACCTTGTATTTTCATCCATAATCTCCGTATATCTTTCAAGCAATACACTCCAACCAGCCGAATAAGTAAAACCTCCAGGATTGGCATGCATGACTCCCTTATAGTGTTGAATCATGTCATGTTCCCACATATTAGCATACACTCGTTCAACATGACTTGGATTGTTTCCCTTAGCCCAAAAAAGCTGGAAAAAAGCACCAGGAGCGTCCTTTTCGGGAGGGGGAGGGACAGGACGGTTCGTTTTTTGTCCAACCAACAGTCCATCCTTATAAAGAGCTTCGATAACTTTTTTTGCTTCTTCCTGAACTTTTAATCCATCAAAGATCGCCTGATCGGCTGTCTCTAACCATTCTCCTGCAAACCGAGCAGAATGGCAAGCCGAACATGTGGCTATCCAATCTTCTTTCCTTTGTTGGTACCAAGGCTGTTTTTCCTTAATGCCCTGGGCAATTTCTGGGGTGGGATTAAAGGCCCAACGGACTTTTCTTACCAAATTGTGGCTGTACTCCCCATGATATTCAAAATGGCAACTCGCACAGGTTGGAGCAGTATATCCACCCTTGGCGATAGCATCTTTTAAAGGAACATCAAAATTCCAGTTCTTAGCTTGAGCCTGAAAAATGGTCCCATGCTTTGAAAGCATGTAATTTTCAAATTCATTATGGTCCACTCCATTATGACAGGTTGCACATGAAAGAGGATTACGGGCCTCTGCAGCTGAAAAACTATGCCGTGTGTGGCATCCATCACAGCGATTCTGTTGATAATGACACATATCACAGCCTTGAGCTACAGCTCTTTCAGACATGGCTGCCCAAGCTGCCAAGTTCACATTTGCTTCCCAATCTACAGCATGAGAGGGATGACCTTGAGGCCATTCATTATGAGGCCACTTTTGTTTACGTTCCGATTCTGATTCAGCAAATTGTCGCACATGACAACTACCGCATGTCACTCTATCAGGCATATGAAGATCGACATCATGGCGTATTTTCTGTGCACCTATGGATCCATGACAGTCGATGCAAGAGACTTCTTTAAGCTGCTCATGATTTTTGAGTATTCCTTGAGAGTGAAGCTGTTTTTCCACCTCTGCTAGTTCCTTCTTTTTATAAGCTTTAGGGTCCTGATCCGAGAGTTTTCTTATTGCCTCAAGATTGCCATGTATACTGTTTTCCCAAGCATGAAATACTCCTGGGGTTACTGTTTTATGGCAGGCCAAGCAATCAGAACGACTGACCTCGCCTTTGATACTTTGAGGCGGATGATAAAAGTTTTTTGGATTCCAATACATTTCCATAGGGATTGGTTCCCAATACTGCGCATGAATTCCTTTCCCTGGATGAGAGGCGTCATAATTTTTTATTAGCTCTTTGAGATCTTCTTCCGGCTTCTTGACGTAGGAACTAGAAAGATTGTGAGGTCTTAAAGCTAAAACAGCTGAAGGACTCAACACTTTTTTTCTTTCTTTCTTAATATCATCCAGACTGATGAATGACTTATCGGAAGCCAGTTTTTCTTTGTTGCCCCAGGCAGATAAAACATAGTTGAGGACATCAACTAGCTGTTGATCATCGAATACTTTTCCCCAACCAGGCATTGATCCGTCGTATTGTTGAGTACCGACTTGAATGGGACCTTCAAGACCATAGAGCACGACATCGATAAGATATTCTTTACCATTTTTTGAGTTTACAATATTCGGCACATGTCCCACAAGAGGGGGATAAGATCCGACTAATCCTTGTCCACTTTGTTGATGGCAACCAATACAACTCCGGCTGAATAGTTCCTGACCACGAATAAATTCCTTTTGTTCTTTTTCTCTAGAAAGCGGGGGCTCTTCAGTCAGTACATACTGTGTAGTGAGATTTTGCAACCATTGATCCAAAACAATTTTCCCCTGAGTAGTGGTTACTTGAGCAACAAGATTGCTCAAAGAACAAAATAAGAGAAAAAAAAGAAAGCCAAATGCCCATCTCATCGGTTTCCAAAATATTTAGAAACTTATCATAATTATCATCTGCGTAACGGCAAATATTATTAATTATTTTTATCTCAAAACGAAAGATTTGTTTTTAGAAGAAGTCTTCGGTTTTTGTTTTCCATCCATCTTCCTCTTCAATCATTTCTCCCTTGAAGGCTCTAGATTGCCATTTTTGCCCATATTCTTTTTCTATTTGTGATATCTCCTTCCCACTTTTTTTTGCTTCTAGATTATAGAGGATTTGTCTGTCACGATTTTCCTCGTCAACGATTTTTTGAATATAATTTCTGTATTCTTCATCTTCAGTGCTCTTCACTATGTGAAGATAGCCATCTTTTCCTTCTCCAATCATTCTGTTGTTTTTCAATGCTTGAATTTCACCCATTCTCATTCTTCGCCTTTCCTGAATGGAATGATAAGAATAGAAAGGTTGCTGAATAGGAGGGCTTTTTACATTCACAGAAGCATTAACATCATAAAGCTTGGGTTGCTTGGGAGATATTCGCACAGAACGACAGCCGTTTACTATGAGGAGGAAAACAAAAAATACCCCAATCCACAAAACCTTAGCCCTATATTCACTCTCTGAGCCCATGATTATCCGTTTAACAAGAAGCCTCTACAAGAAGCAAGGGGATAATTGCGGATAAGTCTATACAGAGGCAATTTCAAAAAAATCATTGTTGCAACAACAAGAAAGGTTCTTCACTTAGAATCAAATGGCAATCTCTAGAGAGGACAAAAGGGAATAGTTTGGGTCTTTCTATGAATCGTAGGGTGAAGGAGATATATCAGAAAAGTGAAAAAATTGCTCCTGAATTTCATTCAAAGCAAATCGCACTTCTTTAAAGGCAGCAGAAAGAAAGGAAAAAATACCTTGCAAGCTATTTTTTTGGGCTTCCGGATAACTTGCTGCTAGGGCATAACTCCGCATGCCAAGGCTTTCATAAAATTCCATGCCAGGCGATCCATTCCAGCATCGTTCTATATTTTCTTTAAATAGGCCACAAACAAATAGAGAATAATCGGCGATAAAATGATGTAGTCGATAAGCCTGCATGGAACCTGCCGTTTTCTCCAAAGATAAAAGCAAATCAGACATTCTCACAAAATTTCTTCGACTCCCTAGTCGGTAGAAAGGGGCTAACGAGTCCATTTTCAAAAATCGCATAAGCAGTTTTGTAATATAGGAAATTAATTCTTGATTTTTCAGTCCTCTTTTACCCAAGGCAAGTCTACCTAAATACTGAAAGTAGAGTTGAGCAGATATGGGGATAGGACTAGGAGCTTCAAGGATGTATCTTTTTATGGACTCAAAATCCAAAATCTGATCAATCTTCTCAGGTTCTTGCTTGAGGAGATGGATTAAAGCTATCTTTTCTTTTTGGTTTTTCCCAAGTTTTTGTGCTAGAATTTCAATATCTTTTTCGGTTATGTGAGTGATTTTTGGGTTCATTTCAATTATTTATTAAGCAGTTTTAATTCCAGCATCAAGAAGCTATTTATTACTATGGAAGAATATTTTGATATTGTTGATGACAAAGATAAGATCATTGGGAAAGACACTCGGCAAAATGTGCATTTGAAAAAACTAAAGCACCGTGCGGTACATATCCTTTTACAAAATCAAAACAAAGAAGTTTTTCTTCAAAAAAGATCTCCTCTCAAGGATGTAAATCCTAATTGTTGGGATTCTTCTTGCAGTGGTCATGTGCTTTCGGGAGAAGATTATGATACGGCAGCTCACAGAGAGTTAACTGAAGAACTTGGTTTGCAACTTAACCAACCATTAATTAAACTCTTCAAATTATCTGCAGATGCTAAGACAGGAAATGAATTTATTTGGGTTTATTTAGGGTTTTCAAACGGCCCCTTTCAACTGAATCCTCAAGAAATTGCAGAAGGCAACTTTTATTCCTTTTCCTGGATCAACTTCAAATTAGCCACTGAACCTGAATCTTTTTCCAATGCTTTCGCCTATATATGGCAATGTTTCACCGGCTATAAAAAATGCCATCTGTTATGAAGGAACTAATGAGTACACCATGAGATACATAAAAAAGCTTCCGAGGAGAACCATTAGATGCCAAAGATTATGGAAATTAAAATTCCTGCTTTGAGGCCATTTGAGAATGTAACTGAAAGCACCAATTGTATAAATTATCCCCCCACTTAATGCATAATCCAAAGAAACTTTTGAAAGATGGATTCTCGGTAAAAACAAAATTCCTACCCAACCCATTCCCAAATAAAATCCTGTATATAACCATCTAGAAGGATAGGAAAAAAAATTTTTATAAGAATACCAGTTATTGCTATCGCCCACATAAGGGCAAGTAGCATTACCCTGTATTCCTTATCGGCAGCTTTTACAATAACAGGCGTATAAGTAGCTGCAATGAGAATATAAATCGAACAATGATCTAATTTCCTAAAGGAGGGAAGCAGTTTAGAAGTAATATCTACAGAATGATAGAGGCTACTGGAGACAAACATGAAGATCAAACTGAGTCCATAAATCAGATTATCCAATGGATTGATGGAACTCCGCAAATC
The DNA here is from genome assembly GCF_007475525.1 of Methylacidiphilum kamchatkense Kam1. Lineage (NCBI taxonomy): Bacteria > Pseudomonadati > Verrucomicrobiota > Methylacidiphilae > Methylacidiphilales > Methylacidiphilaceae > Methylacidiphilum (ex Ratnadevi et al. 2023) > Methylacidiphilum kamchatkense. Next base: position 2,170,344 of record NZ_CP037899.1, read on the forward strand.
TTTAAAGAAGAGAACTTCAAGGCCTATGACAGAGAGTATGGCCCCAAAAACATGCGAATAGGTATTAAAAGGCTCTCTGATTTTTTTCACTATGTCCGTTCCTCATGATTCATAAAAACTGAATAGCCTTCAGCTAACTTTTTATCTCTATAGGACAATATAAGAAAATACTATTTTTTTACAGGGCAGTTGGAATCTTATTGAGGCTCTGTTTGGGTTTGTAAAGAATAACCGAAAGCTTCTTGCAAGGGAGAAGCATATCCAGTCAGTTCGACATACCCTTCCCCATGGATAGGTATGCCCTCTTTTTTTCCTTCAACGCTTACGGCTCCCTCCCAATAAGCAAGAAAACCTAATTGGTGCAGAACCAGCTCTTGGGAAGCCATTTTGGGTTTCACTGTAATTTCAATCGGAGGATCAAATAATTTAATCTTCCAACCAGCTGGATAAGTTGCTTGGGTATTGGGACTTTTCCAAAAAGCAGTTCGATCAACGCTAAAATCTTCTTTTTTGAGAATTCGAACAGTGTTTTTCCCTACCCATGTTCCTCCGGAATTGGAGTCGAACACTCCTTCTTTTGTCCGCAAACAATAAAGCATGAGTTCTTCATTCGTATCCAGCTGAATGGCAAACCAATCCCAACCCACTTCGTTATTCCCAAGTGAATTTGTAGTAAATTCATGATCAAACCAACTGGTCCCATGAACGCGCCATTCTTTGTTTGAGACCCGAATTGATCCATTGGTCATGAGCCTGGTAAAGGAATAGTAATAGGAAGCACATCCCTTTTGATCGGCTTTTTTACTCAGCCCATTTGCACCATGTAAAACTGGAGGTTTGCAAGTTTCTAGATTAAGATCAATAGCAATCTCGCCCTCATTAGCATGGATATGAAACTTTTCTTTTGTGTTGTCTATAGTTCGCAGTTCCCATCCTCTAATCCATCCACCCATGCTTCCTTCTAGGACGCCTGCAAGTTCCAAAGCTCCCCGATCAGCTCTTTCATAGGCATAAAACTTCTTTCTCCGGATATCACTTAAAGCAAAATGAGCAAAATAAATATCCCTGAGTCCCCACTTGCTTATTTTTTGGGGTGGAGAACAAAAAAGACCTTGCCTAAATAATGTCCATTGAAATCCAAAAGGCTCTCTATTCTCTCCATAGAGATTCCCAGTAAAATACCACCACTCCGTTTTAAATTCTGGATGGGCTCCATGATCTCTTGGAAAAACCCATACCCATGGTTGATCTACTATTTTCCAATCTTGTTGGGCATATAGAAAGGCTCCTACATTCCAAAAAACCAAGCAGAAGAAGGCTAAAATAGGAGAGAAAAAAGTAAAAAAATTTTTTTGAAAACTAGGCATTTATTCCATCCTTAGATTTTTTGCAATGTTGTCCTTAGATAACTGATAGGCAGGCAGAACAGAAGCCATGATAGCAATAATAAGAACGGCAAAAGGTAGCCAGAAGATAATGTCCCAAGGAGTTGACCAGTCGATGGTCCAACCAAAAAATGCCCTATTAATCACATAAGTCAACACAACGGCTAAGGCAAATCCAGCCATAACCCCAAGGAAAGAAGCAATAAGGCCCACAAGGCCAGATTCACCTATTACCAATGTAAAAACCGTCGATTTAGAAGCACCAATCGAACGCATGACGGCTATTTCTCGACTTCTTTCGGAAGAAAGAATTAATAAATTAAAAAATATTCCCGCCGCCGAGACTAGCAAGCTGGTAATCTTTAGCAGATTGGTGATAGAAAAAGTTTGGTCGAATATCCGAAATATTTCCGTTCTTAGTTGCTCATTAGAATACACGATGTAATCTCCAACTGCTTGAAGCTTTTTATCTAAGTCTTTTTTCAGTTCTTGTGCTTCCTTTGGATTTTTCAAATACAAAGCTAAGCTATTGCTACTATTGATATTCCAAAATCTAATTAAAGTTTGTCGATCGAGCAGCACAAGGCCAAATTCGGTCGTAAAATCCTTAAAAACCCCAAAAATTTCAAAGTTGATCATTCCTAAACCCGTCTTAAGAGTTATCACATCTCCTTCTTTAAGACCAAATTTTCTCGATAAACTTTCATTGATGAATATTCGATTGGATCCAGCTGCTTGTCTAAAAAGTTCTTTAGGGTTTCCTCTTCTAAACTCAAGATTGTTTTTTTCTGCAGCCACAGGAAATGAAATCGAGGAAATTTTTATAGGAGAATTTCTAAATTCTGATCTAAACTCATAATAACGGTCTACGGTTTCTATTCGGTTATCTTTTTCGATCAGTGCTTCCGCGTCCTTTGAAAGGGATTGATGGATACCACTGACCAGATTCGCTGCAGTCGTAACAAACAAATCAGCTCTGACGCTTTGTTTTAACCATCCATCAACTGTGTAACGAAAGCTCTTTATCATAATGGAAACGCTGATGACCATCGCAAGAGCAGTAAGAAGAGCAGCAACGGTCAAGACATTTCGATGCAAAGATCTACTAAAATGTGACACGATCAGCTTCAAGAGAATATGCTTAGGTTGCGACAACCGAACGATGAGTTGGCAAATCAAAGGAGAGAGGAAAGCAAAAGAAAGAATGGTAAATAGTGCAGCTCCAAAACTAAGAACCGAAAGGTTTTCTTTAAAACTAAAATAAGAGAAGAGACACGCAAGCAACAGGCAGAGGCCAACACCAAGGAACCAAAAGAATCCAAATCTATGTACCTTTTCTTCCAAAGTGGCTACAGAAAAGGCTTGAGAAGGTGCGATTTTAGATGCTTCCATTGAAGGGAAAAGGGAAGCGACTCCTACAGCTAATAGACCCATTCCTACTGCAAGAACAAACTGGATGGGAGAAATAAAGATATGTTCTATACTAGATAAAAGATAAAGAGAAGTAAGACTGGAAGAGACCCAGCCAATAAGCTTAGTGGAAAGGATATAGCCAGCTGGAATACCAATAACTATACCAATCAGCCCTATTAACATTGATTCTCCAAGGCAAGCGAGGATGATTGCTTTTGGTCCAACACCAAGGCATCGTAATAAGGCAATTTCAGACCTTCTCCTGACGACCCCTACAAGTACAGTATTGTATATTATAAACATTCCAACAAATAAGGAAATTAAGGAAAGAGCCGTTAAATTAAGCTGGAAAGATCCAAGCATTTTTTCAACCTTTAAGGTTCTTTTCTCGGGAGTTTGTACCATCACCGAGGAGGGGAGCTCCTCTTGAAGAGCTCGGGCGATCTCCATACGATTGCTTTGAGATCTGACTAGACAGCTGATTCGTGTCAATTTGTTAGGCATATGGAACATTTCCTGGGCATTAGCAATGTCCATCACCGCAAGATGTTCGTCAGAGCCGATCGCCCCAGATTCCATCTCCAAAAATGAATGCACTTTTAAACTCACAATCCCTTCGGGAGTCCGAAGTTGTATGGTATCCCCTAGCTTTATACCAAGTCTTTGCCCCAACTTTTTGTTTATCCCTACAGCTCTAGAATCTTTCAAAAAATCGAGAATGTCCTCTTTTTTGTTTACACCCGATGCCAACTCAAAATTCCTAATAGGTTGATCAGTGAGAAAATCCACTCCTACCACATCAAGATATTCTCCAGGATATTTATCCAACATGGACACCTGTTCGAGAATGGGGGTAGCTACCTCGACATATGGTTTTTTCAGAATATCAGTTAAGATCTTCTCATCAAAAGGATAACTCTCAGCGACAATTTCTAGGTTGGCTTTACCCGCAACGAGATCTATCGAGGCCTTGAATGATTCCAATGCCGAGTGGTTGATCAACTGAATGGCTACGAAATTTGCTACCCCCAAAGCAATACAAAATACGTTCAATAAGAAGAGATAGGGATGGCTTATGAAATACCGAAAGCTATGATGAACAAAAATCTTCAATAAACCCATTATTTTAAACTCAGTATCTGGTATTAAGAGATAAGATAGCCGTCTTTCATCTGCAAGATTCTGTCAGTGGCTTTTGCCACTTCCAGACTATGGGTAACCATAAATAGAGTCAGCTGATATTCTTCTACGAATTTTCTAAGAAGATATAAGACTTTCTGGCTCGCTTCTGAATCTAAATTACCTGTAGGTTCATCAGCCAATACAATTTTTGGTTTCATAACCAAAGCCCTAGCCAAAGCAACTCGTTGCATCTCTCCACCAGAGAGCTGATGAGGGTAATGATGGGATCTATGAGAAAGCCCTACTTGTTCCAATAGCTCTTTAGCCCTAGAGGAGGCTTCCGAAGGATAGACTCCCTGCAAGAGGGCAGGAAGCATCACATTATCAAGGGCAGTAAGAGTAGGAAGCAGATTAAAGAATTGGAATACAATGCCAATAATACTGCCACGTAACTTGGCCAATTTTTCTTCCTTTAACAAATGAAAGGGATAGCCATCAACATAAATTTCCCCTTGGGTTGGGGTATCAATTCCGGCAATTAAGTGTAGTAAAGTGCTCTTGCCACAGCCGCTAGGCCCAACAAGAGCGATAGATTGTCCAGGATAAATTTCTAGATTTGCTTTCCTCAAAGCCACGGTTTGTACTTCTCCGTTCCAATAACTTTTGGATACATCCTGAACGCTTATGATAGGGTTGTTCATTGATTAAATTTTGATCCATCATGCAAGAACTTTTTCTCTATTCTTTCTAAGGCAGCTTCTACCCTTTCCAAATGAGGAGATTTCAAGGGGATCACGTGGAATTTCCAAAAACGAGCTGATAGTCCACATAATATAACCCCTAAAGACACAAAAAGAAAAGAAGCTAAAGGGAATACTAGGTTAAACAGTATAAATCCTGCAACGGAAGTGCCAACAACAGTTCCAAATAAAACTAAAAACCAGCCAAAAGCTTTAAGAAAGGAAAAGCGTACAAATAATCTAGGAGCTAAAACAGAAAATAAAAAAAGGAACACAAAGGCCACTCCTTTAGGCGTTCTTCTTAAGAAATCTCCTTGGACTATCTGTCTTGCAGCTTCTAATTTTATTTCCACAGGACTCATCTTCCCCATATCCGTCTCTACCCAGTTGATAACAGCAGGATCTGTCACCCCAAGCCATACTTGCTTTCCATGAAGCAAATTAAGATCAAAAGCCGGTTTAATTCCTCGAGCCATTTCATCAGTATAGAGCAAAAAATCATCATATTTGATTCGAATGATTCCAGAGGGAAAACGCTTAAACCTCAACTGCATTCGTCCCTCTGAATCTAGTGGAATTCTTCTTAAAATATTTCCTGTGGAGTTGCGCAAAAGAAAAGCTTTATTCAACCTTGCTTCTGAATTTTCTATGGATGCTTGCATGTAAGAAGCAGCAGCAACTAAAGTCAGGGAAGGAACTAAGTTGTCCTTGAGCTGAAAAAAAAGAGGCACAGATCTGATTTTGCGTTTTGTGCCAACTCCTAGGTTATTAATTCCTACTGGATTGCCTACAGTCAGATCAGTCGATGGCCAGAATGCCGATCCATACTTCGGTAAGAGGCTTGGATCTCCACGAACCAAAAATTTTTCAAAGAGGAACTGTTGAGGCGCCAAAGACTCTGTTTTAAGGGCAGCCCCTGCAAAACATACTCTATTTAACCTGCTGATTAATGATCGGAATGTTTCGTCAAAACTGTCCAGTCTCGGCCCTCGATCCGTAAATAAAATATCCAAAACCACACTTTGAGGCATTTGAGGAATCAAACTTCTTAAAAAAAGAGAATATTCTAATCGGGGCCATGGCCAAGGCCGATCAACGGGAATTCTATCAATTTCTACTAAAACGAACTGTGTGTCTTTGGTAGGAGTAGGCAAATATTCCTGTAAATGAACAACCTTCTCTTCTATAGCATTGAAGAGCCCTACCCAACAAAATGTGCCAATGGCAGAACCCCAGAAAAAACCTAAAATAGAAGCAAGTAACAGCCTTTTTTCTATTTCGACAGGAACTCTATTTAATACAGCCATTTAATAATGAAACCACATTGAAAAAACAGTTTTCCAAGAGTTTTGACCTGGTTTCTTTCTGTTTACTTATGAAACAACCAAGTGATTTAATTTGAATATTTAGAACCAAAATGTCCAGAAAATAACGAGCCAATCTTTATTTTTTCTTTGAGAGATTTTTCTTGATACGCTTCTTCTTTGTTTTATTTTTTAGAAGGACGCGATTGGCTTCTAGCTTCCAACCCCTCATTTTCTCATTCAATCTGTTAAATTCTTTTTCTTTTCCTTTATCTTTTCATTGATCCAAATTTTTATTTTTCGAACATACTGCCTGTCGATTTGGCATTGAGAAAATCCCCAGGCTGGATGGCCCAAACATCCTTCTAATTCTTTCTTTTTTTTTGAAGCGTTTTGTCCAACACGACAATTCTTTTTGAATGATAGCGATTGGAAGAGCCTCGGTTTGCTTTTCTTCCAAATAACAGAGGGATTCTAGCAATTCTAAATCTTTTGCTTTGTAGGCCATCTGGGCAGCATACCACCTTTCCATTTTCTCTGGAGAAACGGAGTTGTTGGCATCAGGATGAAGGAGTCGAGCAATCGTCCTAAATGCTGCTTTAATTTTGGATTCGCGAGAATTTCTTTTCAGATTGTTATCTGGGATCTCATCTGTTTTTTCGTTGTTTGGAAGACAATCAGCACAAGCATCAGCTGAGACTATATTGGACAATTTCTTATTTTTTTTCTGTAAAAGAAAATGATACGAAATGGCAACACTGCGATTATGCAACAAACTATCCAGTTCCACTTCAAATATAAATTGTTTTAAGTCATTTATTTTTAGCTCGATATTTTTTAATTCGGCTGTTTCTTGAGGGAAGGTCGACTCTAGCCAAATGGTATATTGAGGCTTTTCAACAGATAGAAACTTTTGCAGTTTGCTTTGGACATTTTCCAGTTCTTTTTGGAGATACAAATATCTGATTTGCCAATTTTGCCTGATTTGTTTGTCGTCTATTGCAACAAGAGAAAAAGAGGCTTTGTTTTTATTTAAAGTCTGACGGTAGAGTGGAGAAATGATTGGTTTTTTCCCTTTCATCAAAGGAGATTTAAAACAATCTCCGAGGCAAAAAGATTAAAATGTTTTAAAAAAAAAGCAATCAAACAATTAAAAATCTACCAAAGTAATTCATCTCTTGAGAAAAGAAGGATCTTTGTTTTATTTTTTTAAAACCTTCTTCTCTTTGTCTACCCATTTGAAATAAAAAGAATGAACGCGTTTTTTTTTCAAACCTCTGGTTTGATTTTTTCTTTTGAAAAAGCAACCCTAGCAACTAAGCTCATTCTCCTATTTCTTTTGGGTGTCTCATCCATCAGCTGGACTGTACTTTTAATAAAACTGTGGCAAATCCACTCGGCCAAAAAACAGAGTCGAAAATTTTTGCGTAAGTTGAAAGTCTCCTCAAAATGGCTAGGCATTTTTTTAAGTAAAGAAAGTTATCCAGGCTCTCCCCATCACGCCATATACATGACTGGATGTAAAGAATTGTTTAACCTATACCATGGACAATCTGATCCCATGGAGGGATATTCTGAGAAATCTCTTTTAAAAATAAAAATTCCAGAAAAATCTCTCAAATTAATTCAAGGAGCTATTGAAAGAGAAATTGGCAATCAGCTACTCCAGTTAGAAGACCAAATGATTTTACTTGCTACAGCAGCCAGTGGTGCCCCTTTATTGGCTTATTAGGAACAGTGTGGGGAGTGATGGACGCGTTCGGAGATCTAGCTCTTTCTGGAAAAGCCGCTTTGGCTACAATGGCTCCTGGGGTTTCAGGCTCTCTATTGTCCACTGTCATGGGACTTTTAGTTGCTATCCCTGCGCTTTTCGGATATAACTTCATTGTCGCTACTATTAAAGCTCTGACTATCGATTTGGAAAATTTCGGAACAGAAGTCTTAAGTGAAATAGAAAAAAGATTTGTGGCGGAGGACTCCATCTGATCTTGTAAGAGAGCCAAATAAGATGAAAAAATTCTCAAGCAAATGGCGCTATACTGGATTTTCAGAACTGAATGTTACCCCTATGCTTGATTTTGCTTTTACCTTAATGATTATCTTTCTCATTACTACTCCGTTACTCGAACAAAATCTCGAGATTTCTCTACCATCTCTCAACTCCAAAAAAGAATCCTCTTTTTCTAATAGTCCCCTAGTTTTAGAAATAAACAAAAATGGGAAAATAGTTTGTGATAACATCCCAGTGGATAAGGATACTCTAGAGAAGATACTTTTGGACAGAATACAAAAAGATCCTGAGTTAACGGTATCTCTTAAAATGGACAAGGATCTAAAGTATGAAGAATTTTTGCCTTTTGTAGAAATACTTGAAAAAGCTGGAATAAAAAGGATAGGCCTTGTTCACAATGTCGATGAAAAGCAAACAATCCGAAAGTAGACAAAAAAAATTACCCTTTGGACTTTACGCTGCTTGCCTAGATGGAATCTTTTACATTCCTCTCTTTTGTTTCTTTACCCAATAGCCTATGTATGTAACGCATAGTCAAAAAAATAAAGATTTGCACAAAAGACACCTTTTTTGGAAAATATTTCTCCTCGTAGCTAGTCTTCATCTTGCTATCATTTTAAGTTTTTTTTATTCCATTCTTTTAAAAAATCTACTCAACCAAAAACATCTTATTTCCAATTCATGCCTTCTTCTCCTTCCCGTGAGCCGTCAAATGTAAAATTACATGCGGACAATACTCCAAAAGAAATGACTAAAAAAGTAGAAAAAACCAACGCTTCTTCTTTGAAAATCGCAGATGAGAGTCATTCCAAATTTTCCTCTAACAGAAACACTATCAAAAGTTCTCAACGGAAGCATTCCATTGCCGACAAAGAATTAAAAAGATCCGATTCTTTGCCTCAACCGAAGCATACGGTTGTTCCCGATCTGACCGAAGTCACTAGAAAAATCCCAATCCATCCCAACACTAGTCCACTAGAAGAAAAAGAAAATAAAAACCAGAATTTATCTAATAATGAATCGGCAACGACCAGTACCGAATCAGGGGATTATGAACAATATTACTTGCTTATTCGTGAAAAATTATACTCTCTATGGGACCAACCAGTAGAGCTTTTGGGACTTGGACTTTCTGCTACAATTGAAATGACAGTGGAGAGTAATGGGAAGGTTCGACAATTTAAGCTAGTTCAAAGTTCTGGAAACGAAAAATTTGATCAAAGCGCCCTAGAGGCAGTAAAAAAACTCGAAAGCATTGGCGAACCAAGGCCCTCTACTATACCAGAAGTTATCACTGTCAAATTTCAAATGGCAGAATGAATCTTTTCGTTTTTGAATCTCATCGCTATCAACTCATCCTGCATGGGATGGATGAAATGCGCTTGACAAACTGGAAGGAGGGTATAAAAAGAGTTGAGAAACCTATTCAGGATATCAGTCAACACTTGACATTAATAAGCACTCAGTTCTTTCTGCTTTTATACCGATTTGTTAGTGTGCAATACCTTAAGAGAAAACGCATTACCCCAATTGGAGGACAATACTTTGTGCATGACTGTGGAAATTGTTCTATTCTTCCAAGAGTGCCTTTTCAAACTGAAGCAGAAAGGATTTTTCTTATTGTAGCAAACATCTTTGGAAGGCATACCTTTTCAAGAGAGATATTCAACTCTCAACCCCATAGGGAACAGCCCTTTCAATCCATCGGAAGGATACGAAAGAACAAACGGCTTATGCAATGGGAAACCTATTTCAGGCCAAATAAAAATAAGGATCTTTTCTAAAAATGACCCCTTTGCTTTTGTTTTTTTATTTTTTTATTATCCTTTTTGGTAAGCTCAATGCGCAGGTTGAAGTAACCGGTGGCAAAGTCAAGCTATCCTTGGGATCATTCGTTGGGAAAGAAGCTGAAGCCTGTCAAAAAATAATCTCAAAAGACCTGCTTCAGACCATGCTTATAGATGTTAGTGCTACGGGTAACGAACGCTATATTATTTCAGGGAGAATTTCTGGAAACGTTCTTGAAGGCATCCTTCTAGATAGAACCAAAAAAGAGGAACTCATTCATAAAACTTTTGCTGGAGGAGATATTAGGCAATCTTCTCATCTATTCTCAGATTCCATTTTAGAAACATTAACCGGTGTGAAAGGGTTTGCTACCTGTAAAATAGCCTTTATATCATCAGATACTGGATTTAAAGAGCTCTACTTGATGGACATGGATGGAGCGGGTCTACAGCGGCTAACTTCTGATAAAACCATTAGCGCTCATCCGCGATGGAGTCACGACCGTACGATGATCGCCTATACTTCCTATAAAAGCGGTTATCCTGATGTCTACTTAATCAAACTTTCTAAGCATTCCAGAGTTCGATTCGCCTTTTTCCCTGGAGTCAATTCCGGCGCTGCCTTCTCCCCAGATGATAAATACTTGGCTTTAACCCTGAGCAAAGATGGCAATCCAGAAATTTATATCATGTCCATAGAGGGAGGTACTCCCAGGCAACTAACTCGGAATAGAGCCACAAACACATCACCCTGCTGGTCCCCAGATGGGAGTCAAATCGTTTATACCTCTGATGAAAGAGGAAGCATTCAGCTTTTTATAATTCCTTCAGAAGGAGGTACCTCAAGAAGACTGATTACAGGCAACACCTACAGTTCAGAGCCAGACTGGTCAAAGGATGGGAAAAAAATTGCTTTTAGTGCAAGAATTGGCGGCCAATTTCAGATTGGAGTTTATGATTTAAACAAACAGGAAGCATCAATTCTTACAACGCAAGGTGGAGAAGATCCTTCATGGACTCCAAATTCACGCCATCTTATTTATGAATCACATGGCTCCTTGTATTTATTAGATACAGTCAGCCGACAAACTGTAAAAATTGATTGTGAACTTAAAAATTGTTATCAGCCATCGGTCTCTCCATAATTTTCAAAAAGTCTCCTCTTTTTGCCTTTACAAGGTTTAGCGATTAGCAATAAAAATCATAAAAAATTTGAAAATAAGCCCCTTTTATCCATTCTTTATGTTCCCTCAGGCGGTATTATGAAAAGACTTCTCCCTTTTTCTAAATACAATCCTTTTTTTCTTTTTTTCTTGTTTGCCTGTCTTCTTGCTTTTAGTTGGACAGGATGCGCCAAACACCCCAAAGGGAAAGAAAAACCAACAGCAGAAGAAGAATTTCTGGAAAGTTCTCCTTTACCAAGTCGAGGGGCATTCAATCCAGATTTTGACGTTGATTATTCTCCGTTTAAAGACCAAACGATCTATTTTGCCTTCGACAGTTCTGCTATTCCTGCTACCGAAAGAGGAAAAATTGAAAAAATAGCCCAATGGATGAACGATCATCCAGGCGATTCAATTCTTCTTGCTGGACATTGTGATGAAAGAGGAACTGAAGAATATAACCGTGGACTAGGCGAAAGAAGAGCTATTGCCGTTAGAGAATATCTAGTGGGACTAGGGGTGGCTCCGGAAAGAATACATACTATATCCTATGGGAAAGATCGACCTGCAGCCATTGGACACACGGAAGCCGATTATGCCAAAAACCGCCGAGTCGAAATTGGAGAGATTCGCAAATAGGCTTTTTTGTCCTCTCAAGAAATTCTTTTTTTGCATATTCTATTTTCTTTGATTCTATTTCGATTAATGCAAGAATTGTTTGACTGGCAGGAAAACGAGGAGAAACAGACCATTAGTCCGACAGCTCCTCTAGCAACAAAAATGCGTCCTAGATCACTAGAAGAGCTTGTTGGCCAGGAAGAGATTCTTTTGCCCGGGAAGCCCCTTCGAAGACTAATAGATGCAGACAGGATTCAATCGATCATTTTATTTGGTCCTCCAGGAACAGGAAAAACGACGCTTGCGGAAATTATCGCTAAAAAAACGAAAAGTTTTTTGAAAGACTAAACGCTGTGGAATCTGGAGTAGCTGATTTAAGAAAAATTCTAAACAAAGCCTCGACACGCTGGAAAGAGCAAAAAAGAGGGACGCTTCTTTTTATCGATGAGATTCATCGATTTAACAAATCGCAACAAGATGTCCTCCTTCCAGATTTGGAAACAGGCATCATTAAACTAATAGGAGCAACCACCCATAATCCATGTTTTTACTTAACAGCCCCATTGCTTTCCCGTTCCCAACTTTTCGAGTTTAAAGCGCTATCAAAAAAATCGCTAGAATTTCTCCTAAACCTTGCTCTCGCAGATAAAGAGAGAGGACTTGGCAACTATGAAGCTAAAATTGATAAAGCAGCTCAAGAATTATTATTGGATATCTGTGAGGGGGACGCAAGACGCCTACTTAACTACCTTGAGGTGGCTGTGCTCTCCTCTTATCAGGAAAATAAACAACCCTTAATCATTGGTATTGATGTCATTGAAAATTTAATCCAGAAAAAGACCCCACGCTATGATCACGGCGAAGACGAACATTATGACACAATCTCTGCCTTTATTAAATCAGTGCGTGGCAGCGATCCAGATTCTGCTATTTATTGGCTTGCCAAAATGCTGGCTGCAGGCGAAGACCCTAGATTTATTGCTAGAAGGCTAGTGATCCTTTCGACCGAAGATATTGGGTTAGCAGACCCCAATGGCTTAACTGTGGCAATGGGAGCTTTCGATGCGATTGAAAAAATAGGTATGCCTGAAGGACGGATTCCACTTGCTTTTGCAACTATTTATCTTTGTTTGTCTCCGAAAAGCAACTCCGCCTATAATGCTATCAACAAAGCTATGGAGTGGGTGGAGAAAAAGGAGACAGTTGAAGTCCCTCAATTTTTAAAAGATACCCATTATTCTTGGGCAACTAAACTGGGCCGTGGTATTGGCTATCTCTACAGCCACGATTTTAGGGATGCAATCAGCCCTCAACGATACGGTATTAAGCCAGGAACTTTTTACTCTCCAACGGATCACGGAAAAGAAAAAGAATTCTCAGAAAGATTGAAATACATAGAAAGCCTAAGAAAACAAAACAATCCGATGAATATTTCTGCAGAGGATTCGATTACTTAGAGCGACTTTTTTTACAACCGTTGTTGACTAAACTGATGAGCGTTCATGGAAAATTGCTAAAGAAATAAGATGCAGTTTAAAAATCCCCAAATCCTTTTTGGCTTGTTGCTTTTGCCTCTTTTTTTATTTTTATATTATCATCAAAACTCCGCCTCAAAAGCCACTTTTGCCCACTTATTCAAAGTTTTCTTTTCCCACCAAGGAGTTGAAATTAAAAGAGAAGAGAGCCAAAAGAACCCTATTCCCTGGCTCTTCCTCCTTTCTTCAATCCTTTTTATTGTCGCTTTATCCAGACCCCAATGGGGGGAAACAGACATCGAGTTGCTTCAATCAAACAGCGATTATCTCCTGGCTATAGATGTATCTAAAAGCATGTTAGCAGAAGATACCGTTCCCTCTAGACTGGAAAGAGCAAAACTGCTTGCTTCCAATTTTATTGCCAAACTTCAAGGAGAAAGAGTCGGATTGCTCGCTTTTACTAGGAATGCATTTGTAGAAGTCCCTTTTTCAACTGATTATGATTTAATCCAAGAAATGATTTCAGCATTGTCCCTAGATGATTTTTCAAATGGAGGAACAAGTTTTGCTGCCATGATGGAAGAAGTGCTTCTTTTTTTCTCTTCCGAAGAAAGGCATAAAAAAATACTTATTCTTTTCAGTGACGGCGAAGACCATGGGGGGAGATGGGAACAAAAACTTACTGAATTGAAAAAAAATGGTGTTCAAGTGCTAGCCATCGGCATTGGTTCGTCCAACGGGGCATTAATAAAAAATTCCAATGGGGCGCTCTATAAAGATTACAATGGTCAGCCTATAGTCAGCTTTTTCAATCCTTCTTCATTGGAACTTATTGCACACTCTACTGGTGGTATCTATGTCCAGGCTGATAAGTGGCTTGACATTGTCCCTTTGGTTCAAAAGATGGTAAAGAGTCCAGAGTATTCAAAAAATAAAGAAAAAATGAAAGTACTTGCAGAAAAATACATTTACTTCCTTTTACCAGCATTGTTGCTGGCCATAGCTAGTTTTTATTGGGAATTTCCTCGTCATGAAAGATTCATTATGGTTAATAAACCCGGTGCAAAAGGAAAAAAAAATTAAAGGCCTTTTTTTTCTTTCCTTGTTGTTAGTTTTATTTTTTTTCAGTTCGGCACAAGGAGAAAATACAAATAGAGAACTTTACTTTAACTTCATTGATAGAATAGAAGCAGTGAGTAAAAAGGCTGAATTGACAAAAAATGATTGTGTGATGATTGCCCAGTCAACCATTGATCTTGGGAAAAAAAACAAACTTCCCACTGGAGTGATTGAAGATGGAATAAAAGCTGTGGAATTAGGAAAGTTGCTCGATCCCAATTTTCCCTATTGGGAAAACTATTTAAAAGAACTTTTAAAACTTCTTGAAGAGAATGCCTCTTCTTCAAACATGTCAAACAAAAAGACTGAGCCAGCTCAGAATCAAAAAGAAAAAAACACTCTGTCCGAACCTATGTCAGAGTCGAATCTCAAAAAAGGGGGGATGGATCTAAAAGAAAAAAAACAAGGCTTTTCGAAAGATAACCTTTCTTTAGGAAAAAATCCCTCTGCTTTTCCTTCTTCTAAAAAAGAACAAAAAGAATCAACAACTAGCGAATCAAAACAAACTCAAAACTCTCCCCTTTCACCTGATAATCTCTTTTCCGATTCAGAAAATTCAACTGGAGAAGAGACAGAAAAAGAGATAAAATTAAGGCAAATCAAACAGCTAGATAACCCATCAACATTCTTCAAAAGAATGCGTCAAATTGAAAGTGAGACAAACGATTCTTATTTGGAAGATCCCGATTGGTAAGATCCGATTGGTTTTCCTAGCTTGTTGTTTTTATACATTGCTCAGCATAATGACTCTAGGCAATGTAATGGCCTTTTCTGCCCATTGGTTGCCCATAAATGAGAAGTTGGAACCTGGGGTATCTGGACATCTCTCTCTTATTTTCGAAAATTGTTCTCCTCAAGATGAAGTAAAACCACCCAAAGTTGCTTTTTTGGAAATAGAGGCTCCATCCATCAGCCGAAATAGCCGTAACGAGCTTATATACGACTTTCCTATTATTCCTCACCAACCTGGCAATTATATTATTCCTCCGTTTTTGATTGCCACAGACCATGGACTGGTGGAAATCCCCCCTATTTCTTTTACAGTAAAAGAAGTAGAAATAGCTCCTATATCGGCTGATGGCGTAGATGCCCAAGTGCTTATCCCCCAAAGAACATTATGGAAAGGCGAGCCTTTTGTCATAGAATATAGACTCTTAACCCGCTCAGGAACTTTTTTAGATATCACAAGTCAGCCTGAATGGGATCCAAAGGATTTTCTTTCCAATCGTTGGGGAAAACCTCAACGAGTGATTTTAAATGCCAACGGAACGTATGCTAGCGGTCTGCGCTACACCACCACTTTATTATCCTTAAAAGCAGGCAAAATTGTTTTACCTCCAATCAGTCAGCAACTTACTTTGGAAATAGAAAGATTTGGGCGCGGTCTTTTTCTCAACCTATTGTCAAACCCATCCACTCCACAACCGAACCCAAAGTCATTGAAATAGCTCCTCTTCCGGCAGCGCCTCCTGATTTTTCTGAAGCAATAGGAACCTTTAAACTTTCCTGTAAGGTGAACCCCGTTGAAGCCATTCAAGGCGAACCAATTTCCCTCTCGATACGAATAGAAGGTACAGGGAATTGGGCAGTCCCCTGGAAACTACCGGAATATCCCCCTTTTAAAGGTATAAGAGTTATAAATTCGTTGCCATCCCGTCAAATAGACCCCGAGTCTTTGTTTACTGGGGTTCTGAAAATGGAGTTAGTCCTTATACCTGATATTTTTGGAGAAATAGATCTGCCTGCCTATTCTTTTACCTACTTTGACGTGACGCAAGGGGAATATCAAACATTAAAATCTGATCCAATTCATTTATCTGTGAAAAAATCCTCCCTTTCAAAACAGACTCTAGACAATAAACCAGAGCTCCTTAGTGAGCGCTCTCAGTCGATTAATACAGGCTATCCTCAAGATATGTTACCAACTGGGCCTCTCCTTGGTATGGAAAAAGGCTTAGCCCCTTTTCCGCCATGGGACCTTGGGAGAGAAAGCCTACTTTTTGCATTTATATTCTTATTTCTTTGGTGTTTGCTTTGCTGGGATCGGGTTGCCCATAAACCTTTTCTGCTCCAGAAGAAAAAGGCGGGTCATTGTTTAAGGACCATCCCGCAAGCGATTGCTAAAGCAAAGACTAATGAGGAGATTTATAGGTATCTGTTACTGTGGCAAAAAGCATTTAAAGAGTTTTGGGATATTCCTTATCCCTTCCCAGATGAGGAATCTATTGAAAAACGGCTTATAAAGACCTATCTAAAGAACTCTGCCATTGCAAAAAAATGGGCAGCTTTGTGGAATCAGTCCCAGCTTTATTTGTTTGGTCGACTCTCTACTCCTTCTCCACAATGGATTGATGAGGCTCAAGAGCTAGCTCGAAGACTTCCCAAAGCTAAGATTCCCTTAAAAGAATTCTTTACCACGGCCAATTTCCTTCCCTTCCTTTCCCTGATTATTTTCGTCGGGCTGATATTTAGTATTTTAACAAGCAATCTAAAAGGATCAAAAAATCTAGTTGGCCCACTCCCCTTTTCTTTTACAAGCAACAAAAGGCTCCCCTCTTATGCCTCTTCCATTCTATTTTGTTCACTATCTGATCCTCCTTCTGATTCGAAAGTTGAAGCGTTTAGTTCTGAAGAGGCTTATCGATGCTATGAAAAAGGGGAGTTTGCTAAGGCTATTGACATTTGGAAGAAAAAAACCCTATTCCAACCTCTGGATTGGAAAACAAGAAATAATCTTGGGCTAGCCTTTTCACAACAAGAACAATGGCAAAGAGCCTTAGGAGAATGGACAGCAGCTTTTCTATTAGCCCCTCGCAATGCTTCAGTCAGATGGAATTTCACTGTCGGAATCAATAAAAACCCTGAAGCTGATACACATATTCATTCTCTACAGAAAAATGGCTATTCAAACAGGTTAAAAATCTTTCTCTCTCCTGGAGAATGGGAAAGAGTAGCTGCTATAAGTATCTTTTTGTTGTTCCTTTCCTTATGTATTTTTCTTTTGCATTTGTATCAGAAAATCAGAATTCCAGCCTTTTGCTTCAGCATTGTATTGGTGTTGGCTTTTATAAGCAGTCTTTCTTTGTTAGAATTTTTTTCATACGGTCTTTTTGCAACACCCAATGCCGGGATGCTTGTTCAGGATACCCCCTTGCGGTCGGTTCCAACAGAGGTCCAACAACAAAACCTACCTGTAAAAGCAGGGTCAGTGATTAAAGTTCTAAAAGCCTATTTAGGATGGTACAAAATAGAATTTATAAATGGCCAGAATGGCTGGGTAAGGTCCCAATGCGTAACTCTCTTTTATAAAACTCCTCATGCATTCGTTTCTGAAAAAGAAAAAGCTTTTTATTTCTCCATTTTTCATAACTAAAGAGGCAGTCTTTTCTTCTCTAAGCTTTCTATTTGTTCAACCATATTTTGAGCTACTTTCACCGAATCAAATAAGCTTTCGGCCAATTCTCTGGCTTTCATGGAATGATAAGCATAATTTTTTTCAATCCTTTTTATGGCCTCAATCGCTTCAGACATCGTCGTAAAAGAGAAAAGACCCGCTCCGGTAGGGATGATCCTTGACCACCCTGTATCCTGAATTACTGCTGGTTTTCCCATTGCCAAATAACATACTGTTCGATCGCTAAACCAGCCACAATCGCTCAGCCAGTAGCCATTTTTAACCACAGAAAATTCTCCCCGAGAAACACCGATAAAATTTCTATAGCTTTCAAAATCTGAGGCTATAGCTGAAACGCTGATCATTTCCCAGTCCTTGGAAAGAAAACGGTTACGAATTTCGTGGTCTTCTTGCAGATCCGAAGCAATCTGAAAAAGAACTTTCCCATCAAAAAAAAGAGGAAGCTCAATCACCTTTTCGAACTCATTGGCTTTGTTCCCGTAAACCTTACCTTCCCAATTTACTTCAGGATAGCCACACCAATGAGTGATTGTTGACCATTTTGTGCCGCCAAACCGTTTGGGCCACAGCTCTAAACATACTGGAGGAAATGTAGGAATCCAATTGATCCCCGTGAAAGGGATGCTCTTTCCATCCTCTTGCAAAGAAAGGCCAACTGTAAAAAAAATGTCATGGGCTTCCAGATTCATATCGCAGCCATAACCCTTGGCCCATATTTGGGTAAAGGTAGGATCCAAATCCAGATAAACCCTTTTTTTAAAGGCAGAAAGTAGGTTCTTATTACGTATGAGCCCTGAAATATTTAAAAGAAAAGAACTTTCCCTTGCAAAATGCAGAAAGGCATCGAGATTGTCTGCTTCACCATTAATAAAAATCGTAGATTGCTCGACAAAATCAAAATAGGAAGTAAGTAGCTTCCAATGGTTTAAACCTAATTCCAGGGCTTGTTTGGGATGATAATTTTTAATTTTTGGCAAACTCTCTTGGGTGATCTCTTCTAAAAGCCAAACATCCCACCCAAGGTTACGAAAGGCATATGCCCATTGAATAAAGAGAAGATTAATCCCAATCGCAGAAATCGGATAACCAGCAATACGACATCCGATGACTACCTTTTTGGCCATGCATCATTCCACTATCATTTTTAGGCCAAAAAATAAAATTAAATCTCCACCTCTAAGTCTTCTCCAATTTTTTGACAATGATAAGCTGTTACTCCTTTAGTTGCCGGTCCACAAAGAACTTCTCCTGTCTTTAAACTAAATCGTGCACCATGCCAGGGGCATTCCACTTCCCCCTCTTCCAGAAATCCTTCACTCAGAGGACCTCCTTCGTGGGGACAGGTATCATCAAGAGCATAATAGGCTCCCTTATAACAAAAGATAGCTATTTTTTTTCCCTCCAGTTCGATGCATTTAGCTCCTCCTTCAGGAATTTCAGAAGCTTTAAAAGGACATTTAAACTTAGCCATGCTCCGATTTTTAATGGGCTCTATGCAGTTGTCAATGAAATTTGAGAGGCTGCTGAATGCTATGTTTTACCCCTTAAATACACTTACAAATGGATATGCCTCAGTTAACTGCCATTGGCTTCTCTTTTCCTTTTCTCTGGGCTAAGCTCTTTCTGCCTAGTATCCCTTTTGGCTCCCCCAGTCGTCTCCTCTCTTTCTTGCTTTATATTTATCGCTGTCTCCATGCTACTAATAGCCTCTCCCTCCACGTTCTCTTCTCTCTTCCTTGATTCATAGGGCTTTAGACTCATCGGGTCATGAAAAAACTTAGACAAATTCATTGCCAAAAGGCCTTAATTCCATAAAATGAGTAAAAATGCAAAAATCTTCTTTCCCTCGGTTTTTTTATCTAACTCTTCTATCCGCTTTATTTATGGGAGGATGCGCTCTAAACAACACACAAAAGACAAAGCAACTTTCTTCGGCATTCCCTTCCAATTTGATTCGGGTGAGCATTCATGATCAAAAAATGGAGCTGATTCAAAATGTAGGCAAAAATGGAGAATCCCACCGTTATTACCCTGTATCAACCTCTAAATATGGTATTGGGGATGAATGGAATAGTTATAAAACCCCTATTGGAAGATTTGTTATTGCAAAAAAAATAGGGGATGGCATCCCTTTGGGCGGCAAGTTTTACCATAGAAAATTTACTGGAGATGTCATTAAATTGACCGCTTATGACCCTTCAAATCCGGCTTTTGATCATGACAGCATTTTGACAAGAATTCTTTGGCTTAGAGGTTTGGATTCTCAGAATAAAAATTCCTTTTACAGAGGAATATTTATCCATGGGACTAATCAAGAACCGCTTGTCGGACAGCCTGTCAGCTATGGGTGCATAAGAATGAAAAATAGGGATGTTCTTGAACTTTACGATATGGTCGGAGAAAACACCCCTGTATATATTCAGAAAGAACCACTCAAAAAGCCGGTTCCTAAAGAGGTTTTAGCAAGCTTTCATTTTTATAATCAGCCAAGAATTCAATCAACGGCTTCTTCCTCTATTCAAGAACAGCCTTCCATTAAGGTTGTGCCAGCTATAGCAGTAGCTTCTGAGCCAACATCAAACACAACTATTTCAGGAAGTAGTCCTCAAAAAACTGTAATCCAAAGCAATAATGTCCTTGTCAAACAGGCTCCTAGAACCGTAGCCCAACCCACTAACTCAAAGAGTCATTCCCAATTGGCCTCCAAAAGGCAAGCCACTACTACTCATAGTTCTAAACATCCCCATTCGACAAAACCATTGGTTCACAGCAAGAAAAAAATAAGTGCTATTAAGTTAGCAAGCCATTCAACAAAATCCTCTACAGTTGATCCTTCCTCTTCAAAAAGAAAAAGCCTCTTGAGTGACTGGATTGAAGCCAAGCACCATGCAAAGAGAAGCCGTTATTTTCCGTTCTTCAAATTTTTGAAATGCAGCAAATGTAGAAAGCAATCGTTGCGATGTAAAAGCAGCAGAACTTGTCATCTTATCGTTGCATAAAGCATCTTTGTTCCTTCTTGCAATGGCACAAAAGGGAATCAATTGGATTAAACTATTGAAAGAATGGTTTTTATCCTCTCATCATGCTGAAAAATGGATTCGTTAGACGATTTTGATGCATCAAATCGTATATAAATGGGCCGAATGGACGACTTTTGGATAAAAACTAATTTTTGATTTTCAAAAGCTCGTTGCCCTGGCAAAGCAAACGAGCAAACCTGTACTCCCAGAAACGTTAAAAGGCTTGTTTGGTCGGGGCGACAGGATTTGAACCTGCGACTCCCTGCTCCCAAAGCAGGTGCTCTAGCCAGGCTGAGCTACGCCCCGTTGTCTTCCATCTTTCCTAAAAAGGTTCCCCTCCTCATGCTCTACATTCAGACACTGAACATGAGACTGGGCTGGAAGGATAAAACCGTCGGTAGGCCACAACCCTCTAAAACTTTGCGTGTCGAGTTAGCATGCTTTATATTAACCGATCGTCAAGCAAAAACAATAATCTCATTGTTGAGAAAAAGAAGAAAAGAAAAAAATAATAAATGAAAATGATAAAGTAATTTCTTTTGCAATGTTATTTTCTATACATAATTGTAGTATTTCTCTCATTCAAAATTAAGAAAAACCCTGAATAAATAGAGGAAAAACTTGGCATGCTTTTAGCTCTATAGTAGGAATAGATTATGAGCTTAAAAATAGAAAATCTTCACGGAGGCATCGGAGGAAAAGAGATTGTTAAAGGTATATCTTTGGAAATCAATCCAGGAGAAGTTCATGCTATCATGGGACCGAATGGTTCAGGAAAAAGCACCCTTTCAAAATTGTTAACCGGACATCCTGATTATGAGGTCTATTCGGGAACCGTGTTATTGGATGGGGAACCCATCCTTGATCTCGCACCAGATGAAAGGTCTAGAAAAGGATTGTTCATGGCCTTTCAATATCCTTGTGAAATTCCTGGAGTGACTGTAGCTAACTTTCTTCGTGCGGCTTTACAGGCACGGCTTCCTGAAGGAAAGACGCTCAACATCACCGATTTCTATAAAGAGCTGTATGCCGCTATGGAAAAACTAGCTATGGATAGGAAATTTAGTTCCCGATATGTTAACGAAGGTTTTTCTGGAGGAGAAAAAAAGAGAAACGAAATTCTTCAAATGGCTATCTTAAAACCAAAGTATGCTATTCTTGATGAAACGGATAGTGGTTTAGACATTGATGCCCTTAAGATCGTTGCTAACGGAGTGAATTCCTTGAAAGGCCCTCATATGGGGATTTTACTCATTACCCATTATCAAAGACTTCTTAATTATATTTTACCGGATCGTGTCCATGTAATGGTCAATGGAAGGATTGTGGAAAGTGGAACAAAGGAGCTAGCTTTAAAACTAGAAGAAAAAGGATACAGCCAATTTGAAGAAGAATTGGCAGTGCAAACTCCATAAAGTTGAAGTAAATTTCATTACAAAGATAAAAAGGGGGAAAACCTATGCAGACTGTAAAAGAAATGAATAAAGAAGAGGTTGTGCTGATCAATTCCAGTGTAGAGGATTTTTCTTATGATATTGAATACTCTTATGATGCTGGCATAGGGTTAAATGAAAAAACCATAGACTATATTTGCGACGTAAAAAATGACCCCGATTGGATCCGTGCTTTTAGGAAAAGAGCTCTTCAAATTTTTCTCCAAAAGCCGTTGCCTGTGCATTGGGCAAGTAAAGAGCTCGAAAAAATTGATTTTGATAAAATCCGCTATTATCTAGCCTACAACAAGACCCCTCAAAGAAGTTGGGACGATGTGCCTGAGGAAGTTAAAAAAACCTTTGAAAGATTGGGAATTCCGGAGCAGGAAAGAAAGTTTCTTGCTGGTGTAGAAGCTCAATTTGACAGCGAATCTGCTTATTCCAACATCAAAGAATCATTAAGCAAACAAGGGGTTATATTTGTTGGGAGCACGGAGGGATTGCACAAATATCCAGAAATTTTTCGTAAATGGTTTGCTAAAGTTATCCCCCAGCTGACAATAAGTTTGCAGCTCTGAATAGTGCTGTCTTTAGCGGTGGAAGCTTTATATATGTCCCTCCAGGAGTCAAAGTTCAACAGCCGCTTCAAGCTTATTTCAGAATTAACGCCGAAAGTTTTGGTCAGTTTGAAAGAACTCTTATCATTGCTGATGAAGGCTCAGAAGTGACATATATGGAGGGCTGTACGGCGCCTCGGTTTGAAACCTCCACCTTACACAGTGCAGTCGTTGAGTTGGTCGCGATGCCTGGTGCAAAAATTCAATATATAACGGTGCAAAATTGGAGTTCGAATGTTTTTAATCTGGTAACCAAAAGGGCCATTGCCATGGAAGAAGCCGAAGTCCGATGGCTTGATTGTAACATCGGCTCCCGCTTGACAATGAAATATCCAGGGGTGGTCCTTAAAGGGAGAAAAGCGAGGGGAGAAGTCCTTAGCATAGCTCTTGCAAATAGTGGTCAGCATCAAGATACAGGGGCGAAAATGTATCATGCTGCCGATGAAACCTCCAGTAATATTATTTCTAAGAGCATTAGTATTGGCTCAGGAAGAGCCAGTTACCGAGGGCTTGTTAGCATGCCTGATCATTTAAAAAATTGTAAGAATAAT
The DNA here is from genome assembly GCF_007475525.1 of Methylacidiphilum kamchatkense Kam1. Classification (NCBI taxonomy): domain Bacteria; kingdom Pseudomonadati; phylum Verrucomicrobiota; class Methylacidiphilae; order Methylacidiphilales; family Methylacidiphilaceae; genus Methylacidiphilum (ex Ratnadevi et al. 2023); species Methylacidiphilum kamchatkense. Next base: position 2,193,517 of record NZ_CP037899.1, read on the forward strand.
ACCGAATGTGATGCCTTACTTATTAACTCGTCTTCACGGACAGACACCTATCCAGCAATAACAGTGATTGGCAACAAAAACGCCACTCAACATGAGGCAAGCGTTAGTAAGATCAGTGCCGAACAACTCTTTTATATGCAACAACGTGGACTACCTGAAGATGAAGCTATGAGCTTGTCGGTTAACGGATTTATCAATGAACTAGTGAGAGAATTTCCCATGGAATATAGTGTAGAATTAAAAAGGTTGATCGATTTGGAAATGGAAGGTTCGGTTGGTTAGGCTTCCTTAAGGATCTCTCATTCTAAAATAGACAATGGAGTAGTTTCCCATGCACCTTATGCAAAAGAACTCTGTAGTAACCAAGGCAGAAAAAAATATCATCCCTTCCTGGTGGGAGGATATCCGAAGGCAAGCCCTTTTGGACTATGAGCAGCTTTCCCCTCCACAAAAAAAAGATGAAAAATGGCGATTTTCCACTATAGAGAAAATAAAATGGGAAGGCTACACTCCAAAGATTCCAGTAAGTCCTTCGGATCTAGATAAGATCTGTCAATTCTTCCCTTATGAAAATTCACTTGGTTCGATTGTCTACGGAAATGATAACTTGCTTTTTTATTCTCCAATCTCTGAAAAACTTCAAAAAATGGGGGTCATTTTCTCTCCTTTAATTGACGCCATAACCTTATATCCCGACCTCTTAAAAGAGTACATTTTTAAAGAAAAACTTTCTATGGGGAGTGACAAATTTGAAGCTCTCCATCGATCGAATACTCTATCTGGCGTTTTTCTTTATGTTCCTAAATATGTTGAAATTCAGGAATTTTTTGAAGTATGGTTTTGGCTTTCTGAATCTAACATAGGAACCTATCCACATTGCTTATTCGTTTTGGAAGAAGGCAGTAAGGCAAGAGTACAATTAAATTTTAGATCCATCAATGAGAGAGGAGGCTTTAGTTGCTCAGCAATAGAGAGTTACCTTGCTCAATCCTCGCATTTCGAACTTGTCTCTGTACAACAATGGGCCAAAGAGGTTAATTCTTTTCTATTCAGCCTTACCGATGTTGGTCAAGACGCTCAAAGTTCTTCTTTATACGTCAATGTTGGAGGGGTATACAATCGCTTTGAAGGCAAAACACGCCTTAGTGGTGCTGGAGGCTCAGCCGAAGTGCTTTCTGCTACTATAGCAAAGAATAATCAAGAATTTGATCAACGAACCCTCCAGATTCATTCCGCTCCTTATACAACCAGTAATCTATTGTTTAAAAATGTATTGTTTGATTCAGCAAAAACTATTTTTTCTGGCATGATCAATGTTTCTCCAGAGGCTCAGAAAACGGATGCCTATCAAAGTAATAAAAATTTGATATTGGGAGAAAACGCTGAAGCCAATTCTTTACCTGGTCTTGAAATTATGGCCGATGATGTTCGATGCACTCATGGAGCGACAACCGGAAGCCTAGCAAAAGAAGAATTATTTTATAGTCAACAGAGAGGAATACCCAAACCGGTTTTTGAAAAGCTTTATTCGGTTGGATTTCTTGCTGAGTGTGTCCAAAGATTAAAAAATACGCAAATAGCTAATCGAATCCTTGACTTTCTCCACAGTTGCTTGCAAGTATAAACGAAAAGTGTTATCTATACTGTTAAATGAATGTGAACAGTTCCCAATCCAAGCTCTCGAGAGATCTAGAAGCTATCCTCATTCCCAGCGGGGAAAAAGTACAGCTTCAGAAAGATAAACCCTTCCAAATTACCCAATCCATGGGAGGGTCATATACCCTCATCTATGATAATAGGCTATTGGTGAGGGTAGACTCTAAAGATGCCGATGCCCTTGGAATCCAACAAGAGCTTTCTTCCCAGAAAGAGATTTTAAGCGAACATGAAGAACTGACCGAAGAAATTATATACAGCCGTCTAAAAGAAGTATATGATCCAGAAATTCCTGTAAACATTGTAGATCTTGGATTAGTGTATGACTGTCAAATTAAAAGAAAAGAAGACGGTAGCTATTCTGTAGCTGTTAAGATGACATTGACTGCACCTGGATGTGGCATGGGGACTATTTTAGCACAAGACGCTCAATCAAGAATCCTTGAAATACCATCTGTTTCAGAAGCCCAAGTGGATTTGGTTTGGGACCCTCCATGGAATCCCAGCATGATTAGTGAGGAAGGAAAAATGATCCTTGGTTTGGTTTAAGAGAACTTTTTTTTCCTGTTCCTATTCTTGAACGACAATTCCTTGCTTGGAAGTCGCCCAGGATATTATTCCCTGAGTGATGATTTCTGCATACTCAACGAAAATGCTTTTAACAGATTTTCCATTTATATTTTTATTGCCATCATAATCTCCAGCAATGATCCTATCATAGGAATCAACGGAGTTCATATAAGGGCCTTCGATAAAAACAACTGGGCTATGATAGATTCGATTAGCCAATAAGTTTCTTGCAAAAACATAAGGACTTTTCCCGACCTTATAGGCTGCCGACCAATGCGTATAAGTTTCAGGTGGAAAGTTCCATACGACTTCCATTTCTTTGGCTACGGCTTCGGAAATTTCCAACTCAGGAAGAGCTGTCCGAGACAAAAGCTTGTAGAGCATATCCCACTTTTGATCATCAAAAACTAATTCTTCTTCCGAATAATTTCCATTAACAAATACTACCAATTTACTTTTGGGAACAAGCTCTTCACGTGTTGGATGCTCTGACCATTTGTCGGCATTGAAATGGACACAAATAGTTATATCCGGCCTCAAACGATCTACTAACTCGGCTCTCGCTCTTATTTCTGCATTTCTATAGAAAAGTCTTTCAGCAGTTAATGAAATTTTTTTTTCTATTTCATCTGAAAAACGATATGGCAGATTATCTTGGTTTTCGAACGGAAATAGAAGAGCAATGGCATCCTTCCTTAGATTGGCTGGCCGTAGTTCTGTCACAGGCTCATAATCTTTTTTTGTCCAAACAACTTTGGCTCCAGCAGCTTCCAATAATTTTGCTGCCCTTTTACAAACATTCATATTGAGCTCAGCTTCTATGACAGGAGGATCAGAACCAATTTGAAAAAATCTTTCTTCCATTTTTGCCCATTTCCCTCCGATATGTCCGGGATCCAAGCAGATAATGAGGCCTTTTAGTGGCTTTGTTTCTATAGGCTCTTCTCCTCTAGTTTTTATATTAGATACCCAATTTGCCTTAAGAGGCACCTGTGATTCTGGATCGGGAGCAAGACGCAATCGATATAATAGTTCGTTATGCTCCGTATCTGAATATATAGTTACTTCGTTGCCATTAATAATTGTGTATCGCCAAAAAGATCCGCTTGGGGAATAAAGCGTGTTTATTAATTGAACAAACTCATCCCTTGTAATGGTTTCTTGAAATTGATCTAGACGAGACCAATCAGGAGAGGGGGCAAGGGGAGATAATTTTTGCACAGCAAAAAGAGGGATCAAACTCTGAAAGAAAAAAAAACAATTGCTAGAAATATCCCTTTTTGCATAATACCTCAACAATCGATGGTACCTCTATCAATGTAAAACTTTTGAAAAATTTAGTTTCATCTTATATATCTTGCCTGTGATTGCCCCTATAATAACATAGCCAATGAAGTGCTCCAGTCCGTTTTTGTCTGCAAAAAAGTCCAGAATCCAACACGCTTCTTCATGCTCTTTAAGGGATGCGAGCCGAAAGGTTACTGTGCTTAGCCTAACGGCTTTAAACATCTCGTTAGATTTTATGGCAATGTCTAAAGCTCTATTCGAGTCTATTTTTAATTTAGAAGGATTAACCGTATTTTCTTTTTTATAAGGCAAAAGGTGTAAATTTCCAAGGGAAAAAAGACCATCTTTAATTTCCGTTACCTGTCCTCCAGCAACTGTAATTTGTTCGGAATGGGACCATGAATGCGGATTCCAATAAATAAACTGCCAACTGACTGGAGTTAAAGTTGTAGGACTGCGTTGGCCAATGATTCCATACAAATACTGTTTGGAATCCGGACTCACTTGCTTTTCAGCAATTCTAAGGGCTTCAAAAGCCGTAGGAGTTTTTGCATATAAAAAAAGAGGATAGAATAAAAAGGCAAAAAGGAGTATCGAGCGTTTCATGTTTTTTTCTTTCCTTTATATAGAGATTAGAATTTCACTCACTCAATAGCAAAGAAACAAAAAAAGATCATAAGCAAAAGAAATAAAGAAGGAAAAGTTTCTTTTTTATTTAGTCCTTGATTTACACTATTTTTTATCGATTCCTTTGAAATTTATAATCAAGCTATGGCAACCATACTAGTCACCGGTGGCACAGGGTTTATTGGTAAAAGTATAGTCAAGCTTCTTTGCCAGCTAGGATATAAGGTGAGAGTGTCGACTAGGAGTTTAAAGCAAATAAAAGCGCTTTACGAGCTATCTTGTGAATTCTTAGTGGGAGATCTTTCGGATTTGTCTTTTGCTAGAAAATGCTGTTCGGGAGTCGATGCCGTTATTCATTTAGTAGGAATTATTGTTGAGCAGGGACAAGATACTTTCAAGAAAGTGCATGTTCAAATTACTAAAAACATGATTCAAGCTTCTAAGGAAAACGGAGTGAAACGATTTCTTCACATGAGTGCATTAGGGACTCGTCCTAATGCTAGAAGCCGTTATCATCAAACAAAATGGACTGCCGAAGAACTTGTAAGAAATAGCGAACTGGATTGGACAATTTTTCAGCCCTCTGTTGTCTTTGGAATTGGAGATGATTTTACGAAAAGATTATATAAAATGCTTTTTTTTCAAAATAATCCTCTACTGTTATTCCCATTGATTGATGGGGGAAAAAGCAAGCTTCAACCTATATTCGTTGGAAATGTTGCAGAAGCCTTTGTTCGGGCCATCCCCAATCCTAATACCTTTCATAAAACCTACCCTCTTACTGGTCCAGAGGTCTACTCATTAAAAGAAATTCTATTGTTGATTTTAGATAAAGGTCAGATACCCTACAAAATTGAATCTTTTCCCTTTTATACATTATCAAGAATTGTGATGGCACTATTAAGCTTTTTAGTTTATCCTCTTATCGGCCTTAAGGCGTTGTTTGAACATTGGCGCGGAGACTTTTGGGCTCCATATCTGCTTTCTTGGCTTTTGCTCTCACTGCTGCTTCGTAAAAGTATGGAAAAGAGATTACTATTTAATGTGCCTTCTGCTGTTGCTTTACCTCTTGTTGGAATTGTTGAAAAACTAATCAAAAATCCACCTATAACAAAGGAAATGCTTGTGATGCTACAAGAAGACTCCATTGCCGATAGCTCCGAAGCAATTAAAGAACTTGATCTCCAATTGGTATCTTTTAAAACACTTCTGCCAGATATCATCGACGCAATTGTTATGTAAGAGTTTCAAGTCAATGCTTTTTGTTGTGAGAGAACTACTTCTCTGATTCTTTGGGCTGCTTCGGTAATTTCTTCTTCGGTGGTAAATTTTCCGATAGAAAATCGAATCGAAGAAATGGCTTGAGAAGACTCATATCCCATCGCCATAAGGACGTGAGAAGGCTGACTAGTGCCAGACATACAAGCTGAACCACTAGATGCCGCAATGCCAGCAAGATCAAGCCCTATTAAAAGATCATGTCCATTGAGTCCTGAAAAGAGGACAAGAAGCGTATTAGGTACTCTGCGAGTGGGATCTCCAATACGCTCTATTCCTGGAAGATCAGCTAGGGATTCCCACAGTCTTTCGATGAGTTGAAATTGTCTTTCCTTTTGTTCATCCATCTCTAGGAGAGAAATTTCTAAAGCTTTTGCTAGTCCAATGATTCCTAACAAATTCTCTGTTCCGCCTCTCTTTCCTTTTTCTTGATTGCCGCCATAGATCAGTCTTTCAAACGGAACCCCTTCTTTGATATAAAGGATTCCTACACCTTTGGGTCCATAAAATTTATGAGCTGAAAGGCTAGCCAAAGACAATCCTTTTAAATCTATGGGGACTTTTCCGATGCTCTGAACAATGTCGGAATGAAAAAAAATTTCTTTTTGTTTGCACAGATTTGCTATTTCTTCAATTGGCTGGCAAACTCCTGTCTCATTGTTTGCCGATTGGATGGAAACAAGAATAGTTTGATCCGTAAGGGAAGAAGCTAATTTGTCTACATCGACTACTCCTTGTTTAGAACAGGGAACGAAAGTGATTTTGCATCCATTTTTTTCTAAGGAAGCGGCTGTTTCTAAAACTGCATGATGCTCTATTGCTGATAGAACAATATGGTTTTTCTTTTTCTTGTTTCCATAGATTACCCCCATGAGCGCCAAGGAATCACTCTCTGAGCCTCCAGAAGTAAAAATAATTTCCTTGCTTTTAACTCCAAGAAGCTTGGCCACTTTTTCACGGGCTTTTTCTATTAGAAAGCGCGCCTGTCTGCCCTCTTCATGGATGCTTGAAGGATTCCCTATGACGGTCATCCCTAAGGCTATTTCTTTGATAACCTCAGGATCCATAGGGGTTGAGGCATTGTAGTCAAGGTAAATGCGTTTCATTACCTATCTTTTTATTGATCTATTCGTTCTTCGTTCTTACGCGAATTTCTTGATCTACCAGAGTGACAATCGAATTGGGAGCGACTGGATGTGTCAGCCAGACATTACCACCTATGATGCTGCCTGCCCCTATTACTGTTTCTCCTCCAAGAATGGTTGCTCCTGGATAGATAGTTACGTAATCTTCAATCGTAGGATGCCTTTTTTGTCCACGTAATTTTCTTCCCCCCTTGGTGGATCGAGCACCAAGAGTAACTCCATGGTATATTTTCACATGATGTCCAATCTTGCACGTTTCCCCAATGACAATGCCCGTTCCATGGTCTATGAAAAAATCTGAACCAATCTCGGCTCCAGGATGGATGTCAATTCCTGTTCTTGCATGAGCCCATTCGGTCATCATCCTTGGAATCAAGGCCACATTTTCCTGATAAAGTACATGAGCTAATCTATAGACAGCTATGGCTTCAATTCCTGGATATGCCAAAAGTACTTCTTCAATGCTTGCTGAAGCCGGATCTCCTTCATAGGTTGCTTTTAGATCCGTAGCTAAAATCTTCCTGATTTCTGGAAGTTTAGATAAAAATCTCTGGCATATTGATTCAGCAGTTTGATCCTTTATAGGAGAGAAAAGTAAGCTTTTTTCCAGCTCCTCTAGTAAAGCTTGATACACTCTTTTTAAAACTTCCAAACAAAACGACCCTACTTTGTCCTGAGAAAGAGAAAGAGAAATATAAAATCCAGGAAAGATAAGACTTAAAAGGTCTTCGGTGAGTTTTGAGACGGCTTTTTTTGAAGGAAGGTTCTTCCCGTCAGCACAATTGATGCCGCCATAAATCTTATAAGAGGTAAGAAGCTCCTCTAAAATCAAATTGAAAGAAAAATTTTCCATTTTTTCCCCTTATGTATTAAAATCTAATTTAATCCTAATGAAAACTTTCAATTTTTAGCTATCGTTATTCCATCTATTCTCAATCATATTAGCTATTAGTAAGCTGTAATTCATTTGAAAATATTGTTTGATTTTTACTATGAGGGACCAAAAGTATTTTACTTTGGAAACACTTGCTGCTTTTCATCCAACAAAACCTAGTTTTGCAGTCTTAGGAAAGCCAATTGCTCACTCCTTATCTCCCATTTTCCAAAAGGCAGCTTTTGAAAAATTATCCATCGATTCAGAATACCTACGGCTGGAAGTTTCAGAAGAAGAATTAGAACAAGCAGTGGAAATTTTGGTTAAAAAAGGTTTTTTAGGTTGGAATTGTACTTCTCCTCTTAAAAAAAAGATGATGGAGTTGTGTAACCAATTGGACCATTCGGCAATAGCTCTGGGATCAGTCAATACCGTTAAGAGAAGAGAAAAAGTCTTATTGGGCTTTAATACGGACGGCTGCGGATGGGTAAACGATATTAAAAAAAACTTCTCTATTGATTTCCATAAGTTATCCATTACCATACTAGGCACGGGAGGAGCAGGGGAAGCTATTGCCAAACAATCAGCCAAGGAAGGTGCCCAAAAACTCATATTAATAAATAGAACTTATGGTAATGCTTTAAATTTGGCAAATGTTTTAGAAAGTCAGTACAACACTAAAGTTCAAGTCCTGGCTTTAATGGAGGCTAATGTTAAAAAAGCAATTGAGCAAAGCGAGCTTTTGGTTCAAGCCCTCCCTTTTCAACATTTTAACTCTCTTGGATTTCATTGGGAGAATATTCTGCGACCTGGAATCCTTCTTTATGATCTTTTATACTTTCCTAATCCCACCCCCCTTGAATCAATAGCAAAAAAATCAGGTTGCAAGGCATTAAATGGTCTGGGAATGCTTATCGAACAGGGTGCTCTTTCATTTTCAATATGGACCGGCCTTCCTGCACCTATTGAAATAATGAAAAAATCAGTAGCTTCTTATGAAGCTTAAATATTTGATTTAGAAAAGGGAAAAACCCAGAAGGCTTTTTCTATTGGAAGATAGAAAAAAATTATTCATGTCA